>JALWTY010000140.1 GCA_026993265.1 Desulfobacterales bacterium | reverse complement strand
ATCACCGTCTCCACCCCCTTTTCCACCAGGCCGGAGTAGATGGCGCGGGCCATCTTCTCGGTGCTCTTCCACATGGTGTCGTAGACGATGACCGCCTTGTCGCGGTTTTCGTGCCTGCTCCAGCGGTTGTAGGCGTTGATGATTTTTTCCGGAGAGCTGCGCCAGATTATGCCGTGATCCGGGGCGATCATGTCGATGTCGAGATTCATCTCCCCAACCTTGGCGAGGAGCTTCTGCACCTGGGGTGAGAAGATCATCAGGATGTTGGCGTAGTACTTGGCCGCGTGCCGCATGAGCACGTGGTTGTCCACCTCGTCGTCGAACCGCTTGGAGGTGGCCCAGTGCTCGCCGAAGGCGTCGCTGGAGATGAGGAGCTTGTCCTCGGGGATGTAAGAGAACATGGAATCGGGCCAGTGGAGCATCTTGGTCTCGAGGAAGTGGACGGTTTTTTTCCCCAGGCTCAGGGTGTCACCGCTCTTGACCTCGACCAGGGGCCAGTCTTTTGGATGAAAATGGGCCTGGATCGCCTTCATCCCCATGGGCGAGCAGAAGATCTTTTCCGGTTTTGTAAGCCTTATGATCTCGGGCAGGGCGCCGGAATGATCCAGCTCCACGTGGTTGACCACCAGGTAGTCGATCTCCTCCGGGTTCACCAGGCGGTGGAGGTTGTGGAGCAGCTCGCTCAGAAACTCCTTTTTCACCGTGTCGAAGAGGACGGTTTTCTCGTCCTTTACCAGATAGGCGTTGTAGGTGGTTCCGGCCGGGGTGGAGTAGCCGTGGAAATCGCGGACGTTCCAGTCTATGGCCCCGACCCAGTAGACATCAGGCTTGATCTCGACAGTCATATTCTTTCCTCTTGTTTGTATCTAACGGGTTATAAATGACGCTCTTAAATAGTAATCAATCTCAACAAAAAGACAAGGCCCTTTCTTGCCCGCCGGTGTGCCCCCTCTCACTCCCAGCTGTTTATGTCCTTGTCCTCGCCGTCGCCGCCGGGGCGGTTGTCCGCGCCCAGGCTGGAGATGTCGATTTCGCCGTGCTGGCCGGGGTTGCGGTAGATGTATGGATGTTTCCACGGGTCCAGGGGCACCTTTTCCTTCTTGAGGTATGGGCCGGCCCAGCCCTCCATGCCGGGATTGTGGATCAGGGCGTCGAGGCCCTGGTTCTGATCCGGGTATGAGCCTACGTCGAGGCGGTAGGCGTCGAGCGCGGCCATTAGCATCTCGATCTGGGCCTTGGCGGTCTTGCTTTTGGCCTTGCCGAGCTGGCCGAACAGCCTGGGGCCGACAAGGCTTGCGAGCAGGCCGATGATGATCATCACCACCATCAGTTCTATCAGGGAAAAGCCGCGGCTGTCCTTGACAACCCGCCGGAGACCTGCCGCCGGTAGTAACCCGAGTTTTTCACCCGGCGCGCGGCGCCTGGTCCCTCGGGACAGAGGCAGGGAACATGCCGCCGTCCCCCCCGCTTCGCTCCGGGGCACCGGACTCATCCGCATCTCGCCGGCGTTCGCTGCGTTTTTCAAGGGGCGGTTGAACGTCATGGATTGGGCAGGTATCATCTCCGTTTCCTTTTCCGGTGTTTCTGGTATCTGGCCACGGCACGGTTGTGGCTGGCCAGGGTGGTTGAAAAGTAGTGACTGCCGTCGTTCCTGGATACGAAATACAGGTAGTTCCCCTTTGCCGGTTCGAGCACGGCCCGCATGGCCGAGCGGCCGGGGTTGCATATGGGGCCCGGCGGCAGCCCCTTGTTTATGTAAGTGTTGTACGGTCCCGGTGTCTCGAGGTCCCGGCGGGTGAGGTTGCCGTTGAAGTCCTTTATTCCGTATATCACCGTGGGATCGGCCTGGAGCCGCATCCCGCGCCTGAGACGGTTGAGGAAAACCCTGGCTATCAGGGGCTGCTCGTCGGGCCGGCCGCTCTCCTTCTCGACGATCGAAGCCAAGGTGAGAAACTCCCTGGTTGTCATGCCGCGCGCGCCCAGCCTCTCTTCCGCCCGCAGCTCCCGCATCACCTTGCGGCACTGGGCCACCATGGCCGCGAGCATGTCGCGCGGTTTCTGGCCGCCGCGGACAAAGAAATAGGTATCGGGAAAAAGATACCCTTCGAGCGAGTCGGCGGCAAGGCCGAGTTCGGCGATGAAGGCGGGATCATGGGCCAGGCGTGACACCTCGCCCGGCGCAGACCACCCCTGCCCGGCGAACAGCCGGTCTATCTGCCTGATGTTGTATCCCTCGGGAATGGTGACGGCTTTGAGCCGGGCCGAGCCGCGGGCGAGACGCTCGAGCACCGCGGCCGGGCTCATTGACGGATCGAGGATGTAGTCACCGGCCTTGAGCCCGCGGGAGAGTCCCATCATCAGCGCGGTGAGGCGGAAACGCATGTCCGGCCGGATGATGCCGGCTTGGACGAGTTTTTTCTCTATGTTCCTGAAGCTCGCGCCCGGCGGAATCACCACCTGGACCCCGCCGTTGCCGCCGGGGCCGGGGGCCAGCCCGTAGCTCCATACCCACAGAACGGCCGCGGCAAAGGCCACTGTCAGGACGAAGAGTATGTTCTTGAGCGATTCTTTCAAGTTCCGCGGCTTGCCGCCGGGGTCATTTCAGTCCGGCGAGGGGTATCACCTGGTCCATGTTGCGGACCGCGACGAACTTCATCTTATCCCGCAGCCCCTTGGGGATGTCCACCAGGTCTTTCTTGTTGTCCGCCGGTATTATCACCGTGTCTATCCCGGCCCGCAGGGCCGCGAGCGCCTTCTCCCGCAGGCCGCCGATGGGCAGCACCCGGCCCCGCAGGGTGATCTCGCCGGTCATGGCCAGATCCTTTCTCACCTTCCTGCGGGTCAGGGCCGAGATCATCGCGGTGGCGATGGTGATTCCGGCCGAGGGGCCGTCCTTGGGAATGGCCCCGGCCGGGACGTGGACGTGGATGTCGATCTCCTCGAAGCGGGACTCCTTTATCCCCAGCCTGCGGGCCCGGGAACGGCAGTAGGTGAGGGCCGCCTGGGCCGATTCCTTCATCACCTCGCCGAGCTGGCCGGTGAGGATGAGGCTGCCCTTGCCCTGCATGATCGAGACCTCGATGTGGAGGATCTCGCCGCCCACCTCGGTCCAGGCGAGGCCGGTGGCGATGCCGGGCTGATCGATGGTGTCCTTTTCGTTTTCAGGGATAAACCTGGGCGGGCCCAGGTAACGGCTCAGGGTGCGGCCGGAGATGGTGTAGGGGCCGCGGCCGCCTTCGGCGATCTTGCGGGCCACTTTGCGGCATATCTTGCCGAGCTCCCGTTCCAGGTTGCGCAGCCCGGCCTCGCGGGTGTAGAGGGTTATCACCTTTTCAATGGCGTCATCGGCGATTTTGAGGTGTTTTTTCTCAAGCCCGTTCTCCTTGATCTGCCGGGGCAGGAGGTAACGCCTGGCGATCTCCACCTTCTCCTCCAGGGTGTAGCCGGAGAGCTCGATTATCTCCATCCGGTCGAGCAGCGGCCCCGGGATGGTGTCGCTCATGTTGGCGGTGGTGATGAACATCACCTTGGAAAGATCGTAGGGCAGGTTAAGGTAGTGGTCGGAGAACTCCACGTTCTGCTCCGGGTCCAGAACCTCGAGCAGGGCCGAGGAGGGGTCGCCGCGGTAGTCGGAGCCGATCTTGTCGATCTCGTCCATCATGAACACCGGGTTGCTGGTGCCTACCGCCTTTATCCCCTGGATGATGCGGCCGGGCATGGCGCCGATGTAGGTGCGGCGGTGGCCGCGGATCTCGGCCTCGTCCCGCATGCCGCCCAGGGATATGCGGTGGAACTTGCGGCCCATGGCCCGGGCGATGGACTTGCCCAGCGAGGTCTTGCCCACGCCCGGCGGCCCCACGAAGCAGAGGATCGGCCCCTTGGTGGAGCGGTTGAGCTTGCGCACCGCGAGAAACTCGAGGATGCGGTCCTTGACCTTTTCGAGGCCGTAATGGTCCTCGTCCAGGACCTCGCGGGCCTTTTTCAGGTCGAGGCGGTCGCGGCTGCCGCGGTTCCAGGGCAGCTCGAGGAGCCAGTCGAGGTAGGTGCGCACCGTGGTCGCCTCGGAGGCGTCCGGGTGCATCATCTCAAGCCTTTTTATCTGTTTGAGGGCCTCTTCCCGCGCCTCCTCGGGCATGCGCATCTTCTTGACCTTCTCGCGCATTTCCTCCAGTTCCTGGCTGCGGTCGTCGATGTCGCCGAGTTCCTTGCGCAGGGCCTGGATCTGCTCGCGGAGAAAGTACTCCCGCTGGGTGCGGCCCATCTCCTCCTTGGCCTCGGACTGGATCTTGGCCTGCATGGTCGAGACCTCGAGCTCCTTGTTGAGGAACTCGTTGACCTTGCGCAGCCGGGCCACCGGGTCGATGATCTCCAGCACCGACTGGGACTCGGAGGTCTTGAGGTGCAGGTTGGAGACCACGAGATCGGCCAGCCGCCCCGGCTCCTCGATGTTGTTGAGGATGACCATCAGGTCGCTGGACATGATGCCCTTGAGCGAGAGCAGCTTTTCGGTCTGCTCGCGGACGTTGCGCATCATCGCCTCGGTCTCCACCGTGATCTCCTCGACCTCTGGCTCCTCGATCGGCTCTATCCTGACGGTGAAATGGGGGGAAGTAGAGACGAATTCGCGGATCACCGCCTTGTTCATCGCCTGCACCAGCACCTTGAGACGGCCGTCCGGCAGCTTCAGGGTCCGCATTATCATGCAGACCATGCCGGTGCGGTAGATGTCGTCCGGGCCGGGCTCGTCCACGGTGGCGTCCTTCTGGGTGATGAGCATCAGGAGCTTGTCCTTGGTCAGGGCCTCGTTGATGGCGCTGACCGAGGCGGGACGGCCCACGAACAGGGGGATTATCATGTAGTTGAACACCACCACGTCGCGCACCGCCATCATCGGCAGCACTTCGGGGATGTCGGGCTGGTCCTGCTCGGCGAAGTCCTCGAATCCTCCGGTCATGGAATCGTTTATGTCCAATTCAGGTTCCTCTGTGTTTTTTCTGTGTCGTTTGCGGATGCAGCACCTTAAGCATCGCCGGCGGCACCGTCAACCCCGGCCCGCTTGCGGTCTTGAACAAATGGCCGGGGTAGCATATCCTGCGTTTTCGATCCTCAGCCGCGACGCCATCATTATATGTGAAAAACGAAAAGGAGAACATAGCAGATGGACGGTAATTTGACAGCTCCTTCTTTCTTCGATCTCGGCTCCTTTGCCCATGCCGCCCTGTTCCCCGAGGGAGAGCCGGTGTGGCAGGCGCTCAAGGGGGTGGGCGCCTACCTTGCGGGCGTTTCCGCGGGCGCGCTTCTTCCGGATGACCTGTGCCGGGGCGTGCCCCTGGCCGAACCGGTGGTGGTAGCCGGCGGCGAGGTCTTTCCGGCCCGCGGCTTTGAGGTGGAACGCGGCGATGTCTGCAAGGGCGGGCTGCGGATAAGCTCGGCCGGCAGGGAGATCGAGGGTGCGAGCCTGCTTATGGCCGGGGCGGTGTTTTACGGCAGTGACATCAGGATCGGCCGCGGCTGCCTGGTCGAGCCGGGCGCCATGATCACCGGGCCGGCCCTGATCGGCGACAGGAGCGAGGTCAGGCAGGGGGCCTATATGCGCGGCAACTGCCTCGTCGGCTGCGGCTGCGTGGTCGGCCACGCCACCGAGGTCAAGAACGCCGTCTTCCTTGATGGCGCCAAGGCGGGCCATTTCGCCTATATCGGCGACTCCATCCTCGGCAACCGGGTCAACCTCGGGGCCGGGACCAGGCTGGCCAACCTGCGGCTTATTCCCGGCGAGGTGCGGATCCGCACCGGCAGGGAGATGATCGCCACCGGCCTGCGCAAGATGGGAGCGGTCCTGGGCGACGGGGTCCAGACCGGCTGCAACACGGTGACCAATCCGGGCACCCTGATGGGGCCGCGCTCGCTGACCCTGCCGAACGTCACGGTGGAGTCCGGTTTCCATGCCTCAGGCAGTATCCTGAGATAGGATGCCGGCTGTGCGCGGCTGGTCTGGGGCTATCCTCCGCCGTATTTCAGGTAGTGGTAGATACCGGCGAACAGTTCCGCCACCAGCCCCAGGGTGAGAAAGATGCGGACCACGACCACGGCCGGGGGATTGACCCCGGCGATCCCCCGGAACACCCTGACCACGATTATGGTTCCCCCGGCCAGAAACGGAGCAAAGGTGAGGAAATGGGAGACGGTGGCAATGATGGTTGCTGCCGGTTTCCCTGGGTGGTAACGCAGGATGCAGACGAGGTACACCGCCACGAGGATGGCGAGGGAGAGCGGCCCCCGGCCTTTTCCGAGGCGGTTGCTGTTTTTTTCTTTTCCGGTCATGGTGCGTCTTCTGCGGGCGGCTGATTGTGATCCGCGGACACCCTAAACCGTAAACCGCAAACTGTAAACCCGTTACCGGGGAGCGGCATCTATTATGAAGAATGACGGAGGAAACGCGGGGCCGGATGCGCTCTGGTTCCCGGATACGACACCGCCGGCCGGGTTGGAGGAACGCTTCACCCTGCCGGCTGGCCGGCTGCTGTTCTACCGTCCTCTTTATCCGTCCGGCGGAGAAGAGGATCTTGGCAGCGGTTTCGTGGGATTCAACCCCCTGCACGATCCCGACTGCGGGGCACTGGCCCGGGTGGTGGCCGGGGTGGCGGCCTGGGGGGAGGAGGTTGTCATGGGGCAGCTAGCCGCCAGGCATGCGCCGCCCGGCCGGGGCGAGGAAGGGCTGGCTTCCCTGATCGGCCGGCTGAGGGAGTCGGCCACGGACGATGATGAAGACCGGCGGCGCACCTCTTTTAACCGGGCCCGCCTGCTGCTTGCCCTGGATGAACTCAGGCGCAGGCAGGAGGAAGAGATCGCCGCGGAGCTGGCCCGGGCCGAGGCGAAAGAGGCCGAGCTTCTCGGAGACCTTGCCTGCGTGAGCGGCCGTTCCGCCTCGGTTCCGCGCCTGTCGGTCTCATCGGGAGACCGCAGGCGGCTTGTGCGGGCCTGGTTCAGGCTCTTTGCCCGCAGCCTGGACTCCGGGCCGCGGTTTTTGGTCTGCGGCTGTGACGACGCCGATTTCCTGGCCGAGGCCTGCGAATGTCCGGCCGTGGCCAGCTTCAGCCTGCCCGGCCCGGAAGTGGAAGACTGGCCGGACGACATCGTTGACGAGTTCGCCGCCCTGGCCGCCGACCCGGCCGGGTTCCCGGAGCCGCGCAGGGATGCGCTTTTCCTCGAGATGGCCGCGGCCGGAGGCGGCGGCGCGGCCGTTTCATTCCACCTGCTTCCCTGGAACGGCGTCATGGCCGCGCTTGGACTCGACGAGAGCGTGGACGAAAAAAAGGGAGAGCTGGGCCTGATTGCCGCGCTCTCCCTGGAGTGAAGAAGGGGAAAACCTCGCGCAAAGAGATTTTCCGCCTTTTTTGTAGGGGCTTTTTTATTTCTGCTTCTGCATCCTGGTTCAGCCGTGTCCTTACTGCCGGTACGGGTTCACGGTGAGAACCGGACAGTGGGCGTTTCTCACCACCTTGGCGGCGACCGAGCCGAAGAGCACGCTTTCCAGACCCTTGTAGCCGTGGGTGCCCATGACTATCAGGTGCGCGTCTGCCCTTTTCGCATATTCGACGATCTCCACCGCCACCTCCCCGAGGATCACTTCGGAGCTGACCGTTTCGTCCTCGGGCAGATTCTCTTCGAGAAAGGCGTCGAGCTTCTTTCTCGCGCCGGCGAGCATCTCCTCCTCGAACTGGGCGATGGGGATGTGGGGGACGAAGAATCCCGAGTAGTCATCAAAGGACTGGACCACGAAGATGACGCTCAGCTCGGCGCCGCATTTGCCGGCCACGTAGCGGGCGGCGTCGAGAACCTTGGTGGCGTTGGGAGAGAAGTCGACCGGCACCAGGATTTTTTTTATCTCCTTCATCCCTGTCTCCTGTTATGATTTCCCGGTTCGGGATTTTTGCCCTGTGCCCTGTCATTAAGGCTATCAGAGGTTTTTTTTTGTTGTCAAACCGCTTGCTGAAAAAAATTTTTTCACGGCCGAGCCGATGGTTGAGGAGCATTGCGACATAGAGTCAGCGGTGCGGGAATTCTTTTCCCCCGGCGGGCCGCTTGCGGGAGAGTTTCCCTCCTATGAGCACCGGCCGGGCCAGGTGGAGCTGGCCTGCGCCGTGGCCCGGGCCCTGGGCGCGGAGGAACAGCGTTTCCTCGCGGCCGAGGCCGGAACCGGGGTGGGCAAGACCCTTGCCTATCTTCTTCCCGCTGTCCTCTGTGGCCGCCGGGTGGTGGTGTCCACCGCCACCCTTAACCTTCAGGAAGAGATAATCAGCCGCGCCATTCCCCTGCTCGAACGCGTCCTTGCCCGCAGGATAAGGGCCTGCGGGGTCAAGGGGCGGCGCAACTATCTCTGTCTCGCCCGCTTCAGGCAGGTGGAGGCGGCCGCCGGCTCCCTCTTCGGCGTTGACGAGGATGTGCGCAGGCTTGCGGAGTGGCTGGACGAGACCGATGCCGGAGACCGCAGCGAAATAGGCTGGCTGGCGGACGATTCCCCCATATGGCGGGAGGTATGCTGCGATCCCGAGCAGTGTGCCGGCGGCGAGTGCCCTGAGTTTTCGCTTTGTTTCCTCACCCGGCTGCGCCGCCGGGCCGCCGCTTCTGACATCGTGGTGGTCAACCATCACCTGTTCTTCTCCGACCTGGCCCTGAGAAGCCGGGGCTTCGGCGAGGTCGTGCCCCGTTACGAGGCGGTGATATTCGACGAGGCCCACCATATCGAGGACGTGGCCGGCCGTTATTTCGGCCTGGGGTTTTCTTCGTTCCGGGTCCGCGATCTCGCCGCTGATCTCGAGCGGGCCGCGGCCGCCTGCAGTGTTGACGGCCTTGACGAGGAGATAAAGCTCGTCCGCAGCCGGGTTGAGGCCCTGACCGCCGCCTTTCCGCCCAGGCCCGGCCGTTACGACTACGGCCGGCTCATGGGGGAGGATTCGCCTCTGCCCCCGCTGCTGTCCGGCCTGCGTGACGCCATGTTCACCCTTGCCCGGGCCATTGACCGGACCGGCGCGGGCCTGGCCGGAGCCGAACTGTTCCGGTCCAGGGCCGAAAGCATTGCCGATGATATCGGCCAGTTCTGCGGTGAGGCGTGCGAGAACATGGTCTACTGGGGAGAACGGCGCGAGCGCAGCGTCGCCTTCATGGCCGTGCCGGTGGAGGTGGCCCCGGTGCTGGCCGAAAACCTGTACAGCGAGACCAAGGCTGTGATCTTCTGTTCCGCCACCCTCACCTGCGGCGGCTCGTTCGATTACATGGCGGGAAGCCTCGGTCTGCCGGAAGAGGCGGAAACTCTGGTGATAGAGCCGCCTTTCGATTACCGGAACCGCTCCCTGCTCTTTGTGCCGGAAAAGGGGTTCCCGGCTCCTTCCTCGCCGGACAGCTCCGGCGCGGTGGCGGAAACCGTGGCCAGGCTCGCCTCCATATGTCCCGGCGGCACCCTGGCGCTGTTCACCAGTGTCGCGTCCATGCGGCGCTGCCATGAGCTGCTTGCGGCCGCAGAACTCGATATGCCGGTTCTGGTTCAGGGGGAGGCGCCGAGGAGCCATCTGCTGGAACGGTTCCGGAGCGGCGGCCGTTCGCTTCTCCTCGCCGTGGCCAGTTTCTGGGAGGGGATAGATGTTCCGGGCGAGGCCCTTGCCTGCGTGGTCATCGACAAGCTGCCCTTCGAGGTTCCGGACGATCCGGTGGTCAAGGCCAGGAGCGAGGCGGTGGAGCGGCGCGGCGGCAGGCCATTCTTCGACCTCCAGGTGCCGCGGGCGGTTCTCTCCCTGAGGCAGGGAGTGGGGCGGCTCATGCGCGTTGCCGGTGACTACGGGGTCATGGCGGTGCTCGACATCCGCCTGCGGACAAAACCGTATGGCCGCATCTTTCTTGAAAGCCTGCCGTCCGCGCCCCTCGTTGCCACTCTCGGCGAGGTGGAAAGATTCTACCGGTCATTTGAGAACGCGGGCGGGAGCAACTGTCTTTCAACGGACAGCCACGCGCGCCGTCGCGGTTGATTTTTATCCTGTAGCCATTTAGGATTGCCGGAACGGTCCGTCCGGGACCGGCAAACGCTCTGCGGGGGCGGCAGAAGGCAGGTTGGCATGGATCCTTTACAGTACTTCAGACAGCAGGCGGCATTGATCGACCGGGTCATGCGCCAGGATCTCGAAACGGTTGCGGACCCGGATCTCGGCCGGGTGCTTGACGGTGCCCTGTTTACCGGCGGCAAGCGGATCAGGCCGATGCTCAACCTGCTCGCGGCCGCGGCCGTGCGCGGCTGTCCGGTGGAGGAATTGCCTCCGGCCCACTTCGACCTTGCCATCGCCTTCGAATATCTCCATGTGGCGAGCCTGGTGCACGACGATATCATCGACTCCTCCGACACCCGCCGGGGCCATCCGGCGGTGTGGCGGGCCCACTCCAGGGCTGCGGCCATCCTCGCCGGCGATTATCTCCACGCCCGGGCCATGACCCTGGCCGGAACCGCGGGCGGCAGGGAGGTGCTCGGTGTCATCGGCCGGGCCACCTGCGCCATGGTGGAGTCGGAGTTCCTCCAGATGCGGGTGGCGGGCGACACCGCATGCGGCGAGGAGGATTACCTCGCGGTCCTGCGTGGCAAGACCGCAGCCCTGATCGCCGCCGCCTGCGAGACCGGGGTCATCCTCGCAGGCGGCAACCGCAGGCAGCGGGAGGAGATGTCCGCATACGGCGCAAGCCTGGGGCTGGCCTTCCAGATGCGCGACGACCTGCTCGACTACCTCGGCGACCCGGCCGTGACCGGCAAGCGGGTGGGCAACGACTTCCTCGAGGCCAAGATGACCATGCCGGTAATCTTCGCCATGGCCCGGGCCGGGGATGAGGCCAGGAAGGAGCTTTCCGCCATGCTTGCCGCCGACCGGGGTCGGCGGGAGGCCGGTTTCGAGGCCGCCTGCGGCATCATCGAAGAGGCCGGCGGTTTTTCCCTGACCGCGGAGCGGGCCGGGGAACTGGTGGCCCGCGCGGTCGATGCTCTTTCCGGTTTCCCCGGCCGGGCCGCGGCCGACGTCCTTGCCGGCCTTGCGGCCTACGCGGTGGAAAGAGACCGCTAGGGTCTTCCCCATGCCGCGGCAACCGGGAAAGAGAAAGAAGGCGAGGGGAACCAAACGCCGTCGCAGGCGCTCGCAGACCCTGCCAGCGGTTCTGGTGCTGGCGGTGTTCGTCCTTACCATCGTTGCGGCCGTGGTCTTTATCTCAAACCGGATTGGTCGCAGACAGGCGGGCGGGCCGTCTCAGGCCGGAAGAGCGTCCATACCGTACGAGGAACCGGCTCCCTCCCATATCACCGTTATCCCGGCGAACGGCGGCAAGCACCGGCCGCCGCCGGGCGCCAGGCGGCCGCGGCTGCCGCTGGTGGCCATCATCATCGACGACATGGGCTACAACCTGGACGTGGGAAGAAGGCTAGTCAAAAGCGGCCTGAACCTCACCTTCGCCTTTCTGCCCGACGGGCCGCATACGGCCGAGCTCGCCGCGCTTGCGCGCCGCTACCACCGCGACCGTCTGTTGCACTTTCCCATGGAACCGGCCAACGCCAGCGTCGATCCCGGCCCGGGCGCAGTGTATCTCGATACTCCCTATGCCGATATGCGCAGGATTTTCTTCGACAACCTTGCCGTGGTCCCGGGCGTAATCGGCATAAACAACCACATGGGCAGCCGCTTCACCCAGAACGAGGCCGCCATGCGCGAGTTTCTCGGTCTGGTGTCCGAGCAGGGGATCTTCTTTGTCGACAGCATCACCTCGGCGAACTCGGTGGGGTACTCGCTCGCCCGGGAAATGGGTGTGCCCACCGTGCGCCGGGACGTGTTTCTCGACAACGTTCAGTCCTCCGGGGCCATAGCAAGACAGCTCGCCGTCCTGGCCAAGATAGCGGCCCGTCACGGCAGCGCCGTGGGCATCGGCCACCCTCACCGGGCCACCCTGGCCGCCCTGACCAGCCGCCGGAGATGGCTTGCCTCGCGCATGACCCTGGTGGGGGTCTCCCGCCTGCTGCGTTGACCGTAGTCAGAAAGGCGGATGGATTTTGCGCTGATAATCTGTTATGGAAATTATCAGTAAATGATGAAATACTTTAATTCCGGGGGCGGGATCTGAAATGGCGGCGATAATCACCCTGACCACCGATTTCGGGCTCAAGGACGAGTACGTCGGCGTGATGAAGGGGGTCATCCTCTCGCGCTGCCCGGAGGCGGTGGTGGTAGACCTCACCCACAATATCGGCAAGCAGGATCTGCGCCAGGCCGCCTACGTGATTCCCTCGGCGGCGCCCTATTTCCCCGCCGGCACCGTGCACGTGATCGTGGTCGATCCCTGGGTGGGGACAAACCGCCGCATCCTGCTGGTGAAGAGCGGCGGTCATTTCTTTCTCGCCCCGGATAACGGTATCCTCACCCTGGTTCTGGATCAGGACAGGGGAGCCGAATGCCATGAGGTGGATTGTCCGGATCTCTACCTCAAGCCGGTGAGCAACACCTTCCACGGCCGCGACATCTTCGCGCCGGTGGCCGCGGCCCTGGCCGGCGGCGCTGACATTTCCGCTCTGGGGCGTCCCGTGCCCGCGGCCGCGGTCGAACGTCTCGATCTGCCCGGGGTCGTGGTGGACCGGCAGCGGCGGAGCATACGCGGCGAGGTGGTGCGGGTGGACCATTTCGGCAACCTGGTCAGCAACATTCACCGGCAGTCGGTTGCCGGGATCGCCGGGGGGGATGATTTCTCGCAGATGGTCATATCGGTGTGCGGTCAGCGGATAGAGGGGATGGCTGATTCCTACGCCGCAGTGCCGCCAAGATCGCTCCTGGCCATATTCGGCAGCCGCGGTTACCTCGAGATCGCCCTGAACCAGGGCAGCGCCGCGGAGCAGCTCAACGCCGGATGCGGCACGAAGGTGGAGATCGCTCCGGTTGGTCCCAGATTGAGTCTTTACAGGAAGAAAGTTTAGTATTAAATTAAACGTTAAAATATCTGAGGGAAACAAATTGAAGGATGAACAGGTGGAAACCATCGCGGCCATGCTCAAGACCATGTCGCATCCCCTGCGGCTCAAGATCCTCTGCCTTCTGCAGAACCGGGAGATGACCGTGGGCGAGATCCGGGAGGAGGTGAAGACCACCAACGCCAATGTCTCCCAGCATCTCTCCATGCTCCGTAACCACGGGATCATCTCCTGCCGCAAGGAGGCGAATTTCATCTATAACCGGATCGACGATCCCAGGGTTCTTGACCTGATGGGGCAGATGCGGCGGCTCTTCTGCGAGACGGATGAATAGTCCGCCCGGCGCTGGCCGGGGTTGCTGCGCATGGCTCTGCTATGGCCTTTGCGTGGGGCCGCAGGTGCTGCTTTTTTCGCTGTCTGGCACAGCAGTTCCGATGGCAATCTCGAGGCGTCTTAGGGATTGAAACGTTAAATCCATAAAAAAGAAAAAAAGAGAGGAAGCGTCATGGGCGCAAGCAGATTTCTTTCTCTGGCCATAAACAGGCCGCGCGTGGTCACCGCCGTCATGGTGGTGGTTTCCCTTGTCCTGGCCGCGCTTATGGTCCGGGTCAAGGTGGACACCGATCCGGAAAACATGCTCAGTCCCACCGAACGGGTCCGGGTCTTTCACAACCAGATGAAGAAGGAGTTCGACCTCAACGATTACGTGGTCCTGGGTGTGGTGAACGAGAAGGACCCGGACGGGGTCTTCAATCCCGAGACCCTCAAGAAGGTCCACGAACTCACCGAGTTCGCCAAGACCCTGCGGGACCCCGATGATCCCGAGCGCAGGGTCATCGCCCGCAACATCATCGCCCCGGGCACGGTGGACGCCATCGAGCAGGCCGGGCTCGGCCAGGTCAAGTTCAACTGGCTGATGGCCGAACCGCCCGCCACCCGCAAGGAAGCGGCCAGGGTCCGCGACCTTGCCATGGGCAACCCCCTGCTGAAAGGCACCCTGGTGAGCGAGGACGGCCGCGCCATCGGTATCTACATCCCGGTGTCGCAGAAGGATTTCGCCGCCACCGTGCGCAAGGCCCTGCTGAAGAAGATCGCCTCCTTCGACAACGCCAACGGCGACCAGTTCCACATCACCGGCCTGCCGGTGGCCGAGGACACCTTTGGCGAGGAGATGTTCATCCAGATGGCCATTTCCGCGCCCGGCGCCATGATCTGCATCTTCGTGCTGATGTTCATCTTCTTCCGCCAGGTGAAGATGATAATCGCCCCCATGATCGTGGCCATGATGTCGGTGATGTGCAGCATGGGGCTCCTCATCGGCTCCGGCTTCACCCTCCACATCATGAGCTCGATGATCCCCATCTTCCTGATGCCCATCGCGGTGGTGGACTCGATTCACATCCTCTCCGAGTTCTTTGACTCATATCAGAAGATAGGTGACCGGAAGAAGACCATCGAGCACGTCATGGACGAGCTCTTCATGCCCATGCTCTACACCTCGCTCACCTCGGCGGCCGGTTTCGCCTCGCTCGCGGTCACCCCGATCCCGCCGGTGCAGGCCTTTGGCATCTTCGTCGCCATCGGCATCATGATCGCCTGGCTCTTCACCGTCACCTTCGTGCCCGCCTACATCATGATGATGAAGGAGGAGAGCCTGGCCGACTTCGGCGTCGCCGCCGACGCCCCGGACGACCATTCCTTCATGGCCCGCCACCTCGCCTGGCTGGGGACGATCACCTACCGGCGGGCCAAACTGCTCCTGCTCGCCACCGTGGCCATCCTCGGGGTTGCGGTTTACGGCATAAGTCTCATAAACATCAACGACAACCCGGTCAAATGGTTCACGCCCAAGCATCCCATCCGGGTGGCCGACCGGGTGCTGAACAAACATTTCGGCGGCACCTATGAGGCCTATCTGGTTGTCGAGCCTGAATCGGCCGTGGCCGATACCCGCGCCGCCCTGCTCGCCGCCATCGACCGTCTGGCCGCGGCCGGCGAGGTCGGCAAAGAGAGCGCGGCCGCGGCCCGGAAACTCGCCTCTTCCGTGGACGGCGGCGCGGACGGCTATCTCGCCAGGGCCACTGCCGCATTTGAGGAAAAACTCGACCAGGTACCGGACGCCGAGTACGACGACTGGGCCCTCATCGCCGACCTGCCGGGCGAGATCAAGGCCCAGGCCCAGGTCTTCAAGCGGCCCGACGTGCTCCGTTACATCTCGAAACTGCAGGACTACCTCGCCAGCCACGCGGTGGTGGGCAAGTCCAACTCGCTCGCCGACGTGGTCAAGAAGGTCCACAAGGAGCTCTTTGCCGGGGATCCGAAGCATTACACCATCCCGGACACCAGCGGCGCCGTGGCCGAGTGCCTGATCTCGTTCCAGAACAGCCACAAGCCGGACGACCTCTTCCACCTGGTCACTCCTGACTACCGCAAGCTCAACATCTGGTTGCAGCTCAAGAACGGCGACAACCAGGACATGGAGCAGGTGGTGAGCCAGGTGGAGCAGTACTTCAACGACAACCCGCCGCCGGTGAAACTGAAGCACGAGTGGGCCGGGCTCACCTATCTCAACGTGGTCTGGCAGGACAAGATGGTCACCGGCATGCTCAACTCCTTCCTGAGCAGCTTCGCGGTGGTCCTGGTGATGATGGTGATCCTGTTCCGTTCCTTCTGGTGGGGGCTGCTTTCAATGGTGCCGCTCACGGTCACCATCGGCTTCATCTACGGCGTCATCGGCCTTGTCGGCAAGGACTACGACATGCCGGTGGCGGTGCTCTCCTCCCTCACCCTGGGGATGGCGGTGGACTTCGCCATCCATTTCCTCGAGCGCTCCCGCATGGTCTACAAGAAGACCGGCTCCTGGAAGGAGAGCGTCGGCCAGATGTTCGCCGAGCCGGCCCGGGCCATCACCAGGAACGTCATCGTCATCGCCATCGGCTTTACCCCGCTCCTGCTCGCGCCCCTGGTTCCCTACCAGACCGTGGGCGTGTTCCTCGCCAGCATCATGGCGGTGAGCGGCATCGGCACCATGTTCATCCTGCCGAGCCTGGTGACGGTGTTCGAGCGCTTCCTTTTCAGGAAGGGGAAAACAGAAACCATGGAGGCATGAAAATGAAAAGGTTCTTTGTCCTGACAGCCGCTGTACTCTTGTTTGCGACCCAGGTTCCGGCCGAGGCCGCGATGAGCGCGGGCGAGATCGTCCACCGCGCCAACCTCGCCTCCTATTACGGCGGCGACGACGGCAAGGCCAAGGTGAAGATGACCATCACCGATTCCCAGGGAAGAAAACGCATCCGCGAGTTCATCATCCTCCGCCGCGACGAGACCGACGGCGGCGATCAGAAGTTCTACGTCTACTTCAGGAAACCGAGCGACGTGCGCAAGATGGTCTTCATGGTCCACAAGCACGTGAACGGCGACGACGACCGCTGGCTCTACCTGCCCAAGCTGGACCTGGTCAAGCGCATCGCCGCAAGCGACAAGCGCACGAGCTTCGTCGGCTCGAACTTCTTCTATGAAGACGTCTCCGGCCGCGGCGAGAACGAGGACACCCACAAACTGGTCCAGGAGACCGACGACCACTACGTGATCGAGAACGTGCCCAAGGACCCGGCAACGGTGGAGTTCGCCTCCTACAAGGTCTGGATCAGGAAGAAGGACTTCATGCCCGAGAAGGCCGAGTACACCGACAAGCAGGGCCGTGTCTACCGGGTGGTCGAGGCCCTGGAGATAAAGGAGATCCAGGGAATCCCCACCGTGACCAAATCGAGGGTGCGCGATCTCAACTCAGGCGGCGAGACCGTCAGTGAGTTCACTGGTATCCGCTACAACATCGGCCTCAAGGGTTCCATCTTCACCGAACGGTACCTGAGGAGGCCGCCGCGCGAGGCAAGGAGATAAGACCATGCGAGGACTCAGACTGTCAGCCCTGCTCCTGGCCGCGGCAGTGGCCCTGCCCCAGGCCGCGGCCGCATCGGTTCGCGACCTGCAGGACAGGCTCTACGATGTAAGCGGCATAGAGCTGGGCGGTTTTGTCGAGACCAGGGCCGGGCTCAGGACCGACCGCGACCAGGACGAAAAGGACGCCTCCATCGCCGAGGCCAGGATTCAGTTCGACCTGGGGCGGGACTTCGGCTGGGCCATGACCCGCCTGAAGGTCGATCTGGTCGGCGACGGGGTGGAGGAAGTGGCCGCCACCGAGGTGCGGGAGGCCAATCTCCAGTTCTCGCCTTTCGAGTGGATGGACGTCAAGGCCGGCCGCCAGGTGCTCACCTGGGGCACCGGCGACCTCCTCTTCATCAACGACCTCTTCCCCAAGGACTGGGAATCGTTCTTCATCGGCCGCGACGACGAAAACCTGAAGGCGCCCAGCGACGCCCTCAAGGCCAGCGTCTTCACCGACACGGTCAATCTCGATTTCGTCTGGACCCCGGTGATGAACGGCTCCCGCTACATCGACGGTTCCAGGCTCTCCTACTGGAACGGGGTGGTGGGCCGCATCGCCGGCCGCGACTACATCTTTGCCGACGACGAGCGGCTCGAGTTCTTCCGCGACTCCGAGTTCGCCCTCAGGGCGAGCCGGACCGTAGCCGGGGTGGAGCTTGCGCTGTACGGATATTACGGTTTCTGGAAGACCCCGGAGGGCATGGAGTTCACCCCGGCGCCGACCCTGTATTACCCGCGGCTTGCGGTCTGGGGGGCGAGCGCCAGGGGGCAGCTTCTCGGCGGCATCGCCAACGTCGAGGCCGGGTACTATGACTCGCGCGAGGATTCCGGCGGCAGTGACCCCTTTGTCAGGAATTCCGAGGTCCGTTTCTTGGCCGGTTTCGAGCACGAGCTCGGCCGCGACTTCACCGGCGCGGTCCAGTACTACCTCGAGTGGATGCAGGACTACTCCGCCTACGAGGAGAGCCAGAACCTGGTGGGGATGGCGGCCTATGCCAAGGACGAGTACCGCCACCTTTTCACCCTGCGGCTGACCAAGCTGCTCATGCAGCAGAACCTGAGGCTGTCGCTGTTCACCTACTACTCGCCCTCGGACCACGACTGGTACCTGCGGCCCAAGGCCAACTACAAGGTCACCGACCAGTGGACGGTGGAGGCCGGAGCCAACGTGTTCGGCGGCCGCGACGACCATACCTTCTGGGGCCAGTTCGAGGACAACACCAACGTCTATGTCTCGGTGCGCTACGGTTTTTAGGTTGGGAAAAACGAGTTGAGAAAAATCAGCCAAGGAGGAACGAAAAATGATAGTAACCGACTGGATTCACGTGTTCGCCGGTTTCTTCATCCTGCTCTCCCTCGCCCTCGGGGTGGAGGCGAGCCCGATCTTCGTCAGCAAGTACTGGCTGTGGTTCACCGCCTTTGTCGGCGCCAACCTCTTCCAGTTCGGCTTTTCCGGGTTCTGCCCCCTCGGGATCATCCTCAGGAAACTCGGGGTGCCGGAAGAGCGCGGCGCTTCCTGCTGTGGCAAGTAAAAAGCTAGCGGCCCTTGCGGGGCTTAGAAATCCTCGAAGTCGCCGCCTTCGTCGTCCAGGGGGATGAGCCTGGCCGGATCGGGTTTTTTCTGACTGTCCTGGCCGGGCCGGGGCCGGGGAGCGGTGCTTTTCCGTGCCGGAGGCGCCGGTTTGCGGGCGGTTTCCGTTTCCGGGGCGTAGCTGGCCGGGGAGGCTGTTTTCATCCTTCCCCCGGTCAGTTCGTCGATGGCGGCGATGTATTCGAGCATGGCCTCGGCCTGGGAACTGAGCTCCGAGGAGGCGGAGGCGGTCTGTTCGGCAATGGCCGCGTTCTGCTGGGTTACCTTGTCGATCTCGCTTATCCCGGTGTTCACCTGGGCGATGCCGCTCGCCTGCTCCTCTGACGCCGTGGATATCTCGTTTACGAGCTCCCTGGCCCTGGCCGCCTTCTCCTTGACCTGCTCGAACACTTCCGCCGCCTCTGCCGCCACCTGGGAGCCTGTCTTGATCTTGCCGCCGGTATCGTCCAGCAGGGCGGCGGTGTTTTTTGCCGCTTCCGCGGCCCGTTGCGCCAGGCTCCTGACCTCTTCGGCCACCACCGCGAACCCGGCCCCGGCCTCG
>JALWTY010000139.1 GCA_026993265.1 Desulfobacterales bacterium | reverse complement strand
TCGAGGACATCGACTACCGTCTGGCGGTGGAAAAGGCCGAGTCCCAGGTGGCGAAGAGAAGGGTCGAGCTGGCGAGCGTGGAGAGCAAGGCCGAGGTGGCCCGCCGCGAGTGGAAACGGCTCGGCCGGGGCGAGCCGCCGGCCAGTTCCCTGGTTCTTTACGGTCCCCAGCTCAAGGAGGCCAGGGCCAGCCTGGCCAGCGCCATTGCCGACAGGAAGACCGCCCAGCTCAACCTCGACCGCACGAAGATCACCGCGCCCTTTGACTGCGTGATAATAAGCGAATCGGTGGACATCGGCCAGTACGTCCGGGCCGGAACCCCGGTGGGCGAGGCGGTGGGCAGCAGAAGGGCCGAGGTGGTCGCGCCGGTGGCCATGTCCGACCTCGAGTGGATAACCCTTCCCCGTAACAGCCCGTTGAAAACGAGCGCGAGCGCAGATGAGGCAAGGAAAAATCCGGCGAAAAAGCGCAGTTTACATGGGGTAAATGAGCATTTTGAGCCGGATTTTGACGCCGCATCGTCAAGCGCAGCAGTTTTTCAACGGGCTGGTAAAGGGAAAAATGGTTCGTCCGTGAGGGTGTGGGTGCCCGGCCGGCCCGGCGAGGTGTGGCAGGGCCGGATAGACCGGATCCTCGCCGACGTGGATAGCCGCGACCGCATGATCCGCCTGGTCATCGAGGTGGACGAGCCGTTCCGCCACCAGCTCGACGGCACCGGCCTGCCCCTGCCCGTGGGCCAGTTCGTGGAGCTGGCCATTGCCGGCCGCATCCTCCGGAACGTGGCGGTGATTCCCCGTTCCGCCCTGCACGACGGCGACACCGTCTGGCTCTACGATCAGGGCGAGCTCGAGGTCCGCAGGGTGAAGGTGGCCCGGCGGCGCAGGGACGAGGTTCTGATATCTTCCGGCCTGGCCGGGGGCGACCAGGTGGTCCTGACCATGATAACCGGCGCGGCTCCGGGGATGAAGCTCAGGCTCGCGGAGGCGGCGAAATGAAAAAGGCCATTGCCTGGATGGCGGAAAACCATGTGGCCGCCAACCTGTTGATGCTGGTCTTCGTGGTCGGCGGCCTGGTGATCGGCCCCACGGTCAAGCAGGAGGTCTTCCCCGAGGTCAACCTGGACGTGATCAAGGTGCAGGTGATCTATCCCGGCGCAAGCCCCGAGGAGGTCGAGGAGGGCATCATCCTCAAGATAGAGGAGAACATCAGCTCGGTGGACGGGATCAAGGAGGTCAAGGCGGTGGCCTCGGAAGGGATCGCCTCGGTCTTCGCCACCGTGCGCGAGGACGCTGACGCCGACCTCGTTCTCCAGGACATAAAGAGCGAGGTGGACCGGATCACAACCTTTCCTGAGGATGCGGAAAAGCCGGTGATAAGCAAGCTCGTCACCCGGCGCGAGGTCATCAGCGTGGCGGTGTACGGCGACGTGCCCGAACGCACCCTGCGGGAACAGGCCGAGATGATCCGCGACGAGCTGCTCCGCTTCGACGACATCACCCAGGTGGAGCTCTCCGGGGTCAGGCCGTACGAGATCTCCATCGAGGTGCCCGAGGTCAACCTCAGGCGCTACAACATCACCCTCGACCGTATCGCCGCCCTGGTCCGGGCCGCCTCCATCGACCTGCCCGGCGGCGCGATCAAGGCAAAGGGCGGCGAGATCCTGGTCCGGGTCAAGGACCGCCGCTACACCGGCCGCGACTACGCCGATCTGCCGGTCATCGCCACCGCCGACGGCGCTGTCATCCGCCTGGGAGACATCGCCGAGGTGCGCGACTCCTTCGAGGAAACCGACACCTACGCCCGGTTCGACGGCAAGCCCGCGGCAATGGTGGTGGTCTTCCGGGTCGGGCCGCAGAAACCCACCGAGATCGCGCAGCTGGTTCACGACTTTGTCGAGGAAAAAAAGTCCGAGATGCCGCCCTCGGTGCGCATCTCCACCTGGAACGACACCTCGGAGATGCTGGCAAGCCGCATGCATCTGCTGATAAAGAACGCGGCCATGGGGCTGGTGCTGGTCTTCATCACCCTGTCGCTTTTTCTCCAGATGCGGCTGGCCCTCTGGGTGATGATGGGCATTCCCATATCCTTTCTCGGGGCCATGCTCTTCCTGCCCCAGGTTGACGTGTCCATCAACATGATCTCGCTCTTCGCCTTCATCATGGCCCTGGGAATCGTGGTCGACGACGCCATTGTGGTGGGAGAGAACGTCTTCGAGCACCGGCAAAAGGGCAAGGATTTCCTGACCGCGGCCCGGGACGGCGCCATCCAGGTGGGAATCCCGGTGGTCTTCTCGGTCCTGACCACGGTTGCCGCCTTTGCCCCCCTGGCCAACGTGGCCGGCACCATCGGCAAGTTCATCCGGGTCATTCCGCTGGTGGTCATCAGCATTCTCGTGGTCTCGCTGACCGAGTCGCTCTTCGTCCTCCCCGCCCACCTGAGCCTGGGCGGCCGGCCGGGCAACCCGGACAACCCGGTCTACCGGATCAGGGCCTGGGTGGCGGAGCTGCTTTCCCGCTTCATAAACGGTCCCTACCGGAGCCAGCTCGAGCTGGCGATACGGTACCGCTACCTTTCGCTCGCGGTCGGCATCGCGGTGCTGATCCTGGCGGTGGGCATGGTCAGGGGCGGGATGGTGAAGTTCCGCTTCATGCCGGTGGTGGACGGCGACGTCATCAAGGTCAACATCCAGATGCCCAGGGGATCGCTGGTGAGCGACACCGGCCGGGTCCACGATCTCGTGGTCTCGAAGATAGACGGGGCCCTGGACCCCTTCCGGGACCGCACCAGGGACGGCAAACCCTTGCTGCGCCACACCTATTCCGTGGTCGGCGGCACCATTGCCAAGGGCGGGCCGGCCGGCGGCGGCGCGGTCACCGCGCCCCATCTCTCCACCGTGGCCATGCAGCTTGTCTCCAGCGACGAGCGCGACGTGGCCGCAGAGGATATAACCAACCGCTGGCGCGAGCTGGTGGGCGAGGTGCCGGGGGTGGAGTCGCTGACCTTTTCCTCGAACCTGGTCCACATGGGCGCCAACATAGACGTGCAGTTCTCCCACAACGATTTCTCCGTGCTCGAAAAGGCGGCGGCCCGCCTCGAGGAGGAGCTGGCCCGTTATCCCGGAGTGGAGGACGTCGAGGACACCTATGCCGAGGGCAAAAGGGAGTTCCGCCTCCACCTGCTGCCCGAGGCGCGCACCCTCGGGATCTCCGCCGCCGACCTCGCCCGCCAGGTCAGGGCCGCCTTCTACGGCGCCGAGGCCCTGAGGATCCAGCGGGGCAGGAACGAGGTCAAGGTGATGGTCCGTTACCCTGCGTCCGACCGCAGGTCTCCCTTTGATCTTGCGCAGATGTGGATCAGGACCCCGGCGGGCGGCGAGATCCCCCTTTCCCGCGCCGCCAGGATCGAGCAGGGGACCGGATACAGCGAGATAAACCGCGACGACCGCAAGCGGGTGATAAACGTCACCGCCAGCGTCAATGCGGGCAAGGCCAACGCCGAGGAGATCATAGCCAGCCTCAAGGCCGGAGTCCTTGCGCAGCTGGTCCGGGACTATCCCGGCCTCACCTATGAGATGGGCGGCGAGGAAAAGGAGCGGCGCGAGTCCATGGCCAGCATGGGCCGGGGGTTTTCGCTGGCCCTGTTCGCCATCTACGCCCTGCTCGCCATTCCCTTCCGCAGCTATTCCCAGCCGCTGGTGGTGATGAGCGCGATCCCCTTCGGCATCGTCGGCGCCATCGCCGGCCACATGCTGCTCGGCTTTGACCTCTCCATTCTCAGCATGTTCGGCATCGTCGCCCTCTCCGGGGTGGTGGTCAACGATTCCCTTCTGCTCATCGACCGGATCAACCAGGGCCGCAGGAAAGGGGAATCCCTGACCGAGGCGGTGCTGAACGGCGGCATGCGCCGGTTCCGGCCCATCCTTTTGACCTCGCTGACCACCTTTTTCGGCCTTGCGCCCATGCTGGCCGAGACCAGCGTCCAGGCCCAGTTCCTTATTCCCATGGCCATAAGCCTCGCCTTCGGAATCCTGTTCGCCACCTTCATCACCCTCCTGCTCGTGCCGGTGCTCTACCTTATCCTCGAGGACGCGAGGGCCCTGGTGGGCCTGGGCCGGAGGGCCGCGCCCCGTGAGAAGGCCACGGAGGCAGTCTGATGACAGTGGATATAGAAAAATTTCTCGATACCGTCGGCCGGACCGTGGTTGATCTGAAAACCCCGGTGGTGGACCTGATCGCGGTCCAGACCAAGGACCCCTACCGGGTGCTGGTCGCCACTATCCTCTCGGCCCGGACCAGGGACGAGGTCACGGCCAAGGCGGCGGAGAGGCTCTTTGCCGCGGCCCCGGATCTCGGGAGCCTGGCCGGGCTGGGCGAGGAGAGGATCGCGGCCTTGATCCGGCCGGTGGGTTTTTTCCGGCAGAAGGCCGGGTATCTCGCCCGGCTGCCCGGGGTGGTGGCCGCGGAGTTCGGCGGCCGGATCCCGGAGACGGTGGACGGGCTGGTCAGGCTGCCCGGGGTGGGCCGCAAGACCGCCACCCTGGTCGCCTCGGTGGCCTTTGGTGGAAACGAGATCTGCGTGGATACCCATGTCCACCGGATCATGAACATCTGGGGCTATGTCGAGAGCAAAACCCCGGGTGAGACCGAACAGCTATTGAGAAAAAAACTGCCGGAGAAGTGGTGGCCGCGGGTCAACTCCATCCTGGTCGCCTTTGGCCAGGGTATCTGCCGGCCCCGCTACCCCCGCTGCCGCGAGTGCCCCCTCGACCGCGAGTGCCCGAAAAGGGGGGTGGCGCGGCCGCGCCGGGCCCCCGGCCGGAGACGGCTGCGGCTTGTATCATGGAACGTCAACGGCATCCGGGCCGTGGCCAAGAAGGGGTTCGCCTCCATCGTCACCGCCCTGGACCCGGACGTCCTCTGCCTCCAGGAGACCAAGGCCATGGCCGAACAGCTCCCGGCCGGGCTCCGCGGGCTCGACGGCTACCGCTCCTTTTTCCACGCGGCCGAGAGGAAGGGCTACTCGGGCACCGCGGTCTACAGCCGGATCGAGCCCCTGCGGGTGGAGTTCGGCCTGGGCGCGGAGGAGTTCGACCGCGAGGGCCGGGTGATGACCTGCGAGTTCGCGGGGTTCTTCCTGGTCAACTGCTACTTCCCCAACGCCGGCCACGGGCTTTTGCGCCTGGACTACAAGCTCGCCTTCAACCGCGCCCTGCACCGTTTCCTCGAGCGCTTGCGGGAAGAAAAACCGGTGGTGG
>JALWTY010000138.1 GCA_026993265.1 Desulfobacterales bacterium | reverse complement strand
AAGGTTCCCAGGGAAAAAAGCACCGCCAGGAGCGCGCAGACGGCCACGGCCACAACCGGTTGCCGCAAAAGCCGCGATACCGACACGGACGCGGCCAGAAACAGAAAGGCCGAGGGAAGATAAAGCCTGTGCTCGAAGACCAGCTCGAGCGGGATCACCGTGGACTCGATGACCAGGTTCACGAGGAACCAGAAGATGGCAAAGGACCACAGCCGGCTGCGGCCAAAGAGAGGGACCACGGCAGCGGCCAGGAGGAAAACCCCGGCAATGGCGGCAATGGTGGTCGGCGGGGAAAGCAGGCCGGTGGAGATGGGGTAGTCATAGGCGAGGTTGAGCCGGGTCGGCAGCGGCAGAGCGAGAAGGCCCAGGTAATGAAAGACCACCCTGGCCTCGGTCATAAGCCGCTGGGAAAGGGTGAAATCGCGGCCGGCGTATCCCTTCAGGATCGCCCCGGCCACATCCACGCCCATGACCGCCACGGCCACGGCAGCGAGAAACACAAGCGCGGCAACAGCGGCAACCGCAAGTCTTCCGCGTTCCCGCCTGCGGGTGAGGAAGAGGAAAAAAAATTCCAGCCCCACCGCGCACAAAGGCAGCATGTAGCTGTTCTCCTTGCTGGCAAAGGCGAAAAGCGCGGCAACCACTGCCCCGGCGAGCCAGCCCCAGCGTTTTCGGCTCTCCTTTTCCGCGATCCGGAAGCGCAGGTAGAAGAACAGGGCGGCAAAGGAAAACATGGCCGCCATGCTGGTCATCCGCTGGACGATGTAGGTGACGGCGTTGGTGTTCACCGGATGCACTCCCCAGAGGAGCGCGGCCGCAAAGGCCACCGGCCGGGCCAGGGCAGGCTCCACCCCGGACTGCGGCAGAATCAGGACGGCGTGAAAAAGGAGATAGAGAAAGACCGCCGCGGCAAGATGAACGGCAACGTTCACCACATGGTAGGAAAAGGTGTCCTGGCCGCTGAAATAGTAGTTGAGCGCAAGGGTGAGGTTCGGCAGCCAGCGCCGTTTTTCCGGACTGCCTGTGGCCGCGGCCGCGAGAGCCGCGGGCGAGAGATCGCGCACCTGCAGGGCGGTATTCTTGACGATGTTGGGCTCGTCGTCAAAGGTGAAGGGCGCGCGCAGGCTGCCGGCGTAGGGCAGGAAGACCAGGAACGCCAGCGCAAACGGCAACGCCCGGCTTATCAGGCTCTTTTCATCCATCATTTTCCTTTACCGGCCTCATTGAAATTTCCTCCTGCCCCCCGCGCATTTAAGGCGGTTGAAAGGAAGGTGTCAAGAAAGATGGCGTCCGGGCCGCGCATGATTTATATTCGCCCGGTGACCGTCCAAATCCATCAACAAGGAGAGCAACGATGAAACAGACCCTGGTCCTCGCCACCACCAACAAGGGCAAGCTGGCCGAGATGCGCAGGCTCCTGGGCTCTTTCGATGTCGAGATCCTCTCCCTCGACGATTTCGGCCCGATCCCGGCGATCGTCGAGGACGGCGAAACCTTTGACGACAACGCCTACAAGAAGGCGCACCAGACCGCGAAATACCTGGGCCTTCCGGCCATTGCCGACGATTCCGGCCTGGTGGTCGAGGCCCTGGGCGGCCGTCCGGGGGTGCATTCGGCCAGATACGCCGGTCCGGACGCCACCGACGAGGACAACATCAGGAAACTTCTCGCCGAGATGGAAGGCGTGGATGACCGCCGCGCCGCCTTCGAGTGCGTGATATCCATCGCCGTGCCCAGCGGCCCGGCGCTTACCTACGAGGGCCGCTGCGAGGGCGAGATCGCCATTGAGCCCGCGGGCGAAGGCGGGTTCGGCTACGACCCGGTCTTCTTCTATCCCGAGTACGGCCGCACCTTTGCCCAGTGTTCGATGGAGGAAAAAAACCGGGTCAGCCACCGCGGCCGGGCCCTGGCCGAGATGGCGGCCGAGTTCGACAAGATCCTCACCTGGCTGAACCACCGCCTGATCGAGGAAAAGCCCCCCAAGCCGGATCACAGCCAGTTCGAACACAACGACTGGTCGGAAGACAAGATGGTCTGACACGCCTGCGGGCACGCATCGAAATCCGGCTCAAAACTCCTTGTTTCACCAGTGCCCGCGCCGGTTTTCAATGGGCTGACGGCCGGGCCAGCACGGCCAGGCGGCGGGCCGCCTCCCGGCTGCCGGGATCGAGCTCGAGCACCCGGCGGAACTCTTCCGCCGCCCTGTTCCTTTTCCCCAGATGGGCAAGCAGGATACCGTAGTTCAGGTGGCCGCGGTACTCGTCCGGAAAATCGGCCACCAGACGCCGGTGCAGCCTTTCCGCTTCATCCAGCCTGCCTTCGCGCATGAGCAGTACCCCCAGGTTCAGCCTTGGCTGGAACATCCGCGGCCGCTCGCGGGCCAGGCGGCGGTAGATCCTCTCCGCCTCGCCCAGCCTGCCGCCGGCGAGGTGGAGGTTGGCCAGGTTGTAGGCTATCTCGGCCGCCTTGCCGGGATCATGCTCCAGGCGAAGCGCGGCCCGGTACTCTGTTTCCGCCTCGGCCGTTCTTCCGGCCCGGAGCAGGGCGTTGGCCAGGATCGCGTGGGTCCGCGCCTTGTTCGGGGACTTGACGGCGCAGTCGCGCCGCAGGGTCACCTCGTCCCGCCACACCTTGTTGCGCTCCCAGGTTCCCCAGGCGGAAAGCAGAACCAGCGCGGCGACCAGGCCCGCCCGCAGCCGCCATGTCCGGCCGGGGGCAAGGAGGAAGGCCGCGGCGGCGAGGTAGAGAAACACCCCCGGCAGGTAGGTGCGGTGCTCGAAGACCAGCTCCAGCCCCACCACCGAGGACTCGATCACCAGATTGCCGAGAAACCACAGAACCGCAAAGGACAAGAGCCGCTGTTTCCTGGCCCGGATCAGGGCCAAGGCGAGCAGGGCCAGAAGCGCGAGCAGGGAAAGCACCGTGGACGGCGGCGAGAGGAGCCCGGTTGAGACGGAAAAATCGTGGTCCAGGTTCAGCCGCGACGGCAGCGGCAAGAAGATGAGGGAAAGATATAGAAAGATCACCCGCCACTCGGTCATCACCCGTTCGAGCGGGGTGAAGTCGCGGATGGCGTAGCCTCCAAGGATCATGGTGGCCGGATCGCCGAAAACAAGGAGCCCCAGCCCTGCGGCCGCCACCGCGGAAACGATGACCGCGGCCCTGGCCCGGCTCATGCGGCCGGGCTCCATGTCGGCGATGAAGAACCACTCGTAGAGAATGAGGAAAAAGGGCAGGGTAAAGGTGTTTTCCTTGGAGCCGAAGGCTAGCAGGGCCGAGACCAGGCATCCCGCAAAACAGAAAAACCGGGTCCGCCCCCCGGCCAGGCAGCCCCGGCCGTAGAGAAACAGGGCGAGCAAATAGAAAAAGGCGGCCAGGCTGGTCATCCGCTGGACGATATAGGTCACCGAGTTGGTGGCGAGCGGGCTTGCGGCCCAGAGCAGGGCCGCGGCCAGGGATATCCGGCGGGCCCGGTCCCTTGCCATGGCCAGGGCCGGAGAGGTGAGAGCCTGGAGGAAAAGGAAAAACAGGGTCACGGCCGCGGCCGCGTGGACAATCACGTTGACCAGGCGGAAACCGAAGGGGTCGAGCCCGCCAAAGTAATAATTGAGGGCAAAGCTGATGTTGGCCACCGGCCTGGTTTTCAGTGGGCTGCCGAAAGCCGCGTCCAGGAGCGCGCCGGGAGAGAGGTCATTGATCCTGATATGGGGGTTGGCCTGGATGGAGCGGAAATCGTCGAATATGAAAGGACTGGGCAGACTGCCGGCATAGGCCGCCAAGACCGCGGCCGCGATCAGTACCGCGGGCCAGAGTGTTTTCGTTATCCTTTCCCGTTCAGGCGACATCGACCAGCTCCACCTCACCCCAGGCGCCGAGACGGTCATGGACGATGACCACGGCCCCGCGCAGGCCGGGGATGGCCGCGGCGGTCTCCAGGGCCGCCTCTATCCCGTCCGGGCCGCGGGTCTCGTTCGCGATCCGGGTGGCGGCGGCGTCGGCCAGGGCCGCGGATTCCGCCACCACGCAGGCCGCGTCCGCCTCCCCGAAACTAAGAGAATGGCCGATGCTCGCGGACGAGGTGCAGACGCCTGCGGGCATGGCCGCGGCCGCGATCCTTATCCCCACCCGGCCGCTCAGGGGCGATCCCCCGGCAAAGAGCGCGGCCACCGCGTCGGAGGCGCGCTGGATGAAGACGTCGCCGCCGTTCTCCACCACCACCTCGTCCACCCCCTCGAGGGCAAGGAGCCCGCGGCCGACCCGCTCGGCAATGGCCCCGGCCACCGCGGCCATGGGCCCCACCCCGGCGGCCGCGGCCGCGGCGCTCATCTCCCGGACCAGCGGCGGGGCCAGGGGATCATCCTCAACCGGAACCAGGGAGGAGGCAAAGGCGGGACTGGCGGCGATATGGGCCTCGAGCCCGGCCCGCAGCTCCATGAGCAGGTCCAGGGCCTGGCTTTGTGCCGGCCGGGAGGCGAGGATATAAAGATCGCTCTGGCTGACCGTCACCCGGAAGGCGGCAAGCCCGTCCGCGGCCATAGAGCGGCGGTAATCCCGGTGGCGGTATGAAAGCGGGTCCTTTTTTTTTCTCTTGCCCATGAAGGTGCAGATGTTAGGCTTTGACCCGAATCCGTGCGCGTTCGGGAGCGGGCCTGACGATAACCGCGTGAAACAAAACAGAGGATACTTTCACCATCAGCACGAAGCTGTCACGGGTTCAAGGATAATGGCATCACTTGAAAAAATCATCATCTTCAGCCGCTATCCGGTCCCGGGGCGGACAAAGACCAGGCTGATTCCGGCCCTTGGCGCGGCCGGGGCCGCCTATGTCCAGAAATCCATGACCGAGCTCACCCTTGCGGCCGCGGTTGCCGCGGCCGAGCGGCGTGGCTGCGATGTGGAGATATGTTTCACCGGCGCTGTCCTGAAAGACATGGCCGCCTGGCTCGGCAGCCGCCACCAGTACCGCGAGCAGGAAGGCGGCAGCCTGGGGGAGCGGATGGAACGCGCCTTTGTCCGCGCCTTTGCCGAAGGCTGCATGCGGGCGGCGCTCATCGGCGCGGACTGCCCGCAGCTCACCGCGGCCATCATCTGCCAGGGGCTCGAAAAACTGCGGGACCACGACCTGGTCCTCGGCCCGGCCGCGGACGGCGGCTACTACCTCATCGGGCTCGCCGCGCCGCAGCCCGCCCTTTTCCGGCGGATTAACTGGGGAAGCGGCAGCGTCCTGGCCGATACGCTCGCGCGCGCGAGAAGCGGGGG
>JALWTY010000137.1 GCA_026993265.1 Desulfobacterales bacterium | reverse complement strand
GTGCGTTCCCCGCTCCCTTCCTTCACCCTGACCGTGATCGGTACGGAAGGGGAGGGCGGCGTGGTCGGCCGTTCCGGGGCCGCGGCCGGGGACCTGGTGATGGTCAGCGGCCCGCTGGGCGCAGCCGCCGCCGGTCTCGAGCTCTTCAGGCGGGGCCGGGCGGACGGTTTCCCCGCCCTGGGCCGGGCCCATCTCGCGCCCGAGCCGAGGATCGCCCTGGGCCGGTTTCTCGCCGCCTCCGGCATGGTTACGGCGATGATGGACATATCCGACGGCCTCTCCCTCGACCTTGCCCGTCTCTGCCGGGAATCGGGCGCCGGCGCGGAGATCGACGCCGGCGCCGTGCCGATGACGGCCGAGTTCCGCCGCGCCTGCGCCGAGATGGGGATGGACCCGCTCGCGCTCGCCCTGGGCGGCGGCGACGACTACGAGCTTCTCTTCACCGTGGCCGCGGACAGGGCCGAAGAACTTGCCCGCCGGGCGCGGGAGCAGGGCCACGAGATCTTCAGGATAGGCCGGATGACGGAGACCTCCGGCGTGGTCCTGCTCTCAGGCGACGGGCGGCGGGCCCCCCTGCCTGCCGGTTACGACCATTTCCGGGATAGACCATGAGCGCCTTCAGGCTTGTCAGCGATTTTGTCCCCAAGGGAGACCAGCCCCGGGCCATCGAGTCCCTGGTCCGTTCCATCGAGTCCGGCAACCGCCACCAGGTGCTCCTCGGCGTCACCGGCAGCGGCAAGACCTTCACCATGGCCAGCGTTATCGCGGCCTGCGGCCGCCCGGCCCTGGTCATGGCCCCGAACAAGACCCTGGCGGCCCAGCTCTTTGCCGAGTTCCGCGAGCTCTTCCCGGAGAACGCGGTGGAGTACTTTGTCAGCTACTACGACTACTACCAGCCCGAGGCCTACATCCCCCAGTCCGACACCTACATCGAAAAGGACTCCGCCATCAACGAGGCCATCGACCGGATGCGCCATTCCGCCACCCGTTCGCTCCTCACCCGCAGGGACGTGATCATCGTCGCCTCGGTCTCCTGCATCTACGGCCTGGGCTCGCCGGAGGAGTACCGGGAGATGCACCTGTTTCTGAAAAAAGGCGAGGACATCGCCCTCGAGGAGATAAAGCGCCGCCTGGTGGCCATGCTCTACGAGCGCAACGACATCGCCTTCAGCCGCGGCACCTTCCGCAGCCGGGGCGACGTGCTCGAGATCTTTCCGGTCTACGAGGAGGACCGGGCCCTGCGGATCGAGATGTTCGGCGACACGGTGGAGGAGATAAGGGTGATCGACCCGCTCACCGGCCGGGTAATGGCCGATCTCGACGAGGTGACCGTGTTCGCGGGCAGCCACTTCGTCACCTCGGACGACCGGCTGCGTGCCGCCATCGAGGCCATCAGGGAAGAGGAGCGGGAGCGGGTGGCCTTCTTCGAGAGGGAGAGAAAACTGCTCGAGGCCCAGCGCATCGCCCAGCGCACCGATTTCGACCTCGAGATGATAAACGAACTGGGATACTGCAACGGCATCGAGAACTACAGCCGCCACCTCACCGGCCGGGCCCCGGGCGAGCCGCCGCCCACCCTGCTCGACTACTTCCCGGACGACTTCATCCTCTTCATCGACGAGTCCCACATCACCGTGCCCCAGATCGGCGGCATGTACCGCGGCGACCGTTCCCGGAAACAGACCCTGGTGGACTACGGCTTCCGCCTGCCCTCGGCCCTGGACAACCGGCCCTTGCGTTTCGAGGAGTTCGAGGCCAGGGTGGGCCAGGCCGTGTACGTCTCGGCCACCCCGGGGGATTACGAGCTGGAAAGGGCCGGCGGGGTGGTGATCGAGCAGATCATCCGGCCCACCGGGCTGATGGACCCGCGGATCGAGGTGCGGCCGGCGGCAAACCAGGTGGACGATCTGCTGCACGAGTGCCGCCTCCGCGCCGAGCGCGGCGAGGCCGTGCTGGTCACCACCCTGACCAAGCGGATGGCCGAGGACCTCACCGACTACCTGGACGGCCACGGCGTCCGGGTGCGCTACCTCCATTCCGAGGTGAACACCATCGAGCGGATGGAGCTCGTCCGCGACCTGCGCCGCCTCGAGTACAACGTCCTGGTGGGCATAAACCTTTTGCGCGAGGGGCTGGACCTGCCCGAGGTCAGCCTGGTGGCCATCCTCGACGCCGACCGGGAAGGTTTTTTGCGCAGCGAACGCTCCCTGATCCAGACCTGCGGCCGCGCGGCCCGCAACGTGGACGGGATGGTGATAATGTACGCCGACAGGATCACCCCGGCGATGCGGACCACCATCGACGAGACCGCCCGCAGGCGGCGGATCCAGGAGGAGTACAACCGGGCCCACGGCATTACCCCGGAGACGGTCAGGAGCCGGATAAAGGACGTGAGCGCAACCATATACGAAAAAGACTACGTCGAGCTCGCCGCCCCGGCCGCAAGGGAGGAGGAGATGGCCGAACCGGCCGCGGAATTCCTCCGCGACCCCGCCGCCCTGCGCGGCGAGATGGAAAGACTGGAAAAACAGATGCGGGCCGCGGCCGCGGAACTGGCCTTCGAGGAGGCGGCCCGGCTGCGGGACGAGATCGCCCGGCTGCGGGAGATGGAGCTGCAGTATGGGGGAATGGCTGATTGATGATGGTTTGCGGTTACGAATGCAAAAAAGCCGTGTGTCCATTGGCTGCGATGAGATTTTTTGAATATTTTGAAAAAATATGAAGAAAAAAAACTTGTTATACCGTTTTACCTTGTGGGTCTCCCCCTGGCTTTACGGACTGCTATCCCGGCTGCTTTTTGCCACTTGCCGGGTTGAGAATCCGGACCGGGATTTCTATACCAGGATGATCAAGGGGCCGCCCTGCGTGTTCACCTTCTGGCACTATTCCATCTTCTACGTGGTCCATCTCTCCCGGGGCAGCCGCTGGGTGCCTATGGTCAGCGCCAGCGCCGACGGCGAGTACGTGGCCCGCATCCTGGAAGGACTGGGCTACCGCGTCGTCCGGGGCTCGCGCGGCCGCGGTGGCGTCAGGGCCCTGCGGCAGATGCTCAAACTCATCGGCGATGACGGCAACGGTGCCGTGGTCGCGGACGGTTCCCAGGGGCCACCGCTCGAGGTTCAAGGGGGAGTGATCCTCATGGCTGCCCACCTCGGGGTGCCGGTGGTGCCCATCGTCTGGGCCGCCGACCGTTACTGGACCTTTTCGAGCTGGGACCGCACCGTGCTGCCCAAACCCTTTTCCCGCATCCTGGTGCGCTGCGGAAAACCGTTCACCGTGCCAAAAGAGGCGGGTCGGGAAGAGTTCGAACAATACCGCCAGCGGCTTGAAAAGGAGATGCTCGATCTCTACCGCGAGGCCTGGGCCGCGGTGGGCCGGGAAGGGCACTGAGTTTCAGAAGCCAGAAGCCAGAAGCCAGAAGCCAGAAGACAGTCGGCGGATGCGGCCTTCGGCCGCGGTCTTTATTCATGGTGCCCCCTGATTCCCTGATCTCTTGATCCCCTAAGCCCCTAAACCCCTAATCCAACAGCGGTGGATGCGGGGGGTGCGGGCGAAGTCGGGCGGCAGGGTGGCGCGGCTGATGTCTTCCAACCCCAGGCCGGCGAGTTCGTCGGCCGCGAGCCGGAAACGGCGCAGGTTGGTGGAGAATATCAGGATTCCGTCCGGGGTGAGCAGCCGGGCCGCGGCCCGGATCAGGCGGGGGTGGTCGCGCTGGATGTCGAGTTTTTTCCCCTTGCCTATCTTCTTCGAGGCCGAAAAGCTCGGAGGATCGAGGAAGATGAGGCCGTAGCGCCTCTTTTCTCTCTCCGCCTTCTCGAGCCAGCGGAGACAGTCGGCCCGGACGAGGAGGTGGGAGTCTCCCCTGAAACCGTTCCTTTCCAGGTTGCGCCGGGCCCAGGCGAGGTAGGTGTTGGAGAGGTCCACGCTGGTGGTGCTTCGGGCCCCGCCCATTGCCGCCGCGACCGTGGCCGTGCCGGTGTAGGCGAACAGGTTGAGGAAGTCCCGGCCTTGGGCCAGCTCCATTATCAGCTTCCTGGTCGGCCGGTGGTCGAGAAACAGGCCGGTGTCGAGGTAGTCGCGGAAGTTGACCAGAAAAAGGCAGCCGGATTCGTTCACCTCGTGAAACTCGCCGCTGGCTGCGAGTCTTTCGTACTGATTTTTTCCCTTTTGCCGCCGCCTGACCTTGACCACTATCCTTTCCTCCCCCACTCCGAAGACCCCGGCGGCCGCGGCCACGGCCCCGCGCAGCCGGGCCCGGGCGGCCCTGGCGTCCACCGTGGCCGGGGGCTCGTACTCCTGGACGACGAGGTGGACCTGGCCGCCGGTATCCTCGTACACGTCGAGGGCGAGGTTGTACTCGGGCAGGTCGGCGTCGTAGGCGCGGAAACAGGCGACCTGCTCGCGTTCGCGCCACTTGCGCAGTCTTTTCAGGTTTTTTCTCAGGCGGTTGGCGAACATCTCCGCGCCCGGGTCCGCTTCCGGCCGCGAGAGACGGGGCCCGCGTTCCCCGAGGGGTTGGGCGGGGATCTCGAAGTGGAGCAGGCGGCAGGGGATGGCCCCGTTCATCAGGGAGTGGACCTTTTTCGCCCGCAGGCCGATGGCGCGGCCAAGCTCCGGGCTGCCGGTGAGCACCGCGGCCCGCCAGCCGCGAAATTTTTTTAACCTCTCCCCGAGGAGGCGGTGGAGTTCCCCGGCCGCGGATTCGTCCTCGATCCGTTCTCCATAGGGCGGGTTGACCGCCACCAGGCCGGGAGGACCTCCAGGCGGGGAGAGGGCGGCAAGATCCTTGCGGCTGATCCGTATGGGTTCCGCGAGCCCGACCGCGGCCGCGTTGGCCCTTGCGGCCCTCACCGCGGCCGGATCGCGGTCCGAGCCGCACACGGCCGGCATCCGGGCAAGCCCGGCTCTGCGTCTTTCACCCGCCTCCTGCAGGAGTTTTTGCCAGAGGCCGGGATCATGGCCGCGCCAGGCGGTGAATCCCCAGCGTTGCCGCAGGAGCCCCGGCGCGATGTCAGCGGCGATCATGGCCGCCTCGATCACCAGGGTGCCGGAACCGCACATGGGGTCGATGAAACCGCCGCCGGCCGCGATCTCCGGCCATCCCGCCCGCAGGAGCACGGCCGCGGCCAGGTTCTCCTTCAGGGGCGCGGCCGTGGTTTCCTTGCGCCAGCCGCGGCGGTGGAGGGAATCGCCGGACAGGTCGATGCCCACCGCGGCCCGGTCCCGGAGGATATGGATGTTCACGCGGATGTCCGGCGCGGCGGGATCGACCGGGGGGCGGGCGCCGCTCTGGTC
>JALWTY010000136.1 GCA_026993265.1 Desulfobacterales bacterium | reverse complement strand
GCACCGCGGGGTCAGCGCCCTCGTTTATGGTCAACCCGGCCGTGGTGTGGGGATTGAAGGCCACGAGCACGCCGTCCCTGATCCCGCTCTGCCTCACCGCCGCGGCAAGCTCGCCGGTTATGTCCACAAATTCCATGTGCTTTTCCGTTCTCAGGCTGAACTCGCCGGATTGCATGGTGCACCTCCTGTAATCTGCAAAGGGTTGCCCTGCCCTGATAGCAGGAAACCCGAGGCCGGGGAAAAAATCAACCCGGAGGGCGCACCGGCCGCCCTTTCTGGACAAGTCGGCCCTCAGGTGTTAAGTAGCCCCTTGTCACCAGCACCCGCAAACCGCGATGAAAAACTTTCCCATAAGCCTGAACATAGAGAACTCACCCTGCATGGTGATCGGCGGCGGCCGGGTCGCGGCGCGCAAGACCGCCGCCCTGCTCGAGGCCGGAGCCACGGTGCGGGTCATAAGCCCCGAGATGTCGCCGGAGATGCGCGGTCTTGCAGCAGACTGTCCCGCCCTTGCCCTTGAAAAACGGCCCGACCGGCGGGGCGACAGCAGGGGCGCCGTCGTGGGAAGCGCCGCCACCGACGATGAAGAGGTCCAGGAAACGGTCTGGCAGGAGGCGAAAGCCCTGGGCATACTGGTCAACGTGGCCGATGTCCCGTCCCGCTGCAATTTCTTTCTTCCGGCGACCATGAGCGCGGGGGATATCAGCATATCGGTCTCCACCGGGGGGAAGAGTCCCGCCCTGGCGCGGATGATCCGGCAGCGGCTGGAAAGGGAATACGGCAGCGGCTGGCCGGAAGCGGCCGCCGTCATGGGCGAGCTCCGGCCCCATGTACTGTCAATGGGGCTCGGGCACGGAAGGAACCGCGTCATATTCCACCGGCTTCTCTCGGAAGAGTTTCTCCGGTGGATACGGCAGGGGGAATGGGATAAGATAAAAAGTCATATCGAAGAGGCGCTCGGCGGCCTGCCCGCCGGCCTCGAAGAGCGGCTCGCGGAAATCGTCCGCAGCCGCAAATAAAACCGGGGGGAACAACCATGACCATCCTGTTCCATCTCGCCCTTGCGGCCTACATATTCGCCACCATTTCCTATCTCGTCTACTTTGGCAACGACAACCGCAAGGTCCGTACCCTGGCCCGCGGCGCGGTGATCGCCGCGGCAGTGTTCCACACCGCCTACACCGTAGCCCGGATGATAAGCGGCGGTCATACCCCTATCACCAGCAACCACGAGGCGGTCAGCTTCTTCGCCCTGTCGGTTACCCTGGGCTACCTCTCCTTCCGCTGGCGTTACCGGGTCAGGAATTTCGGGGTCTTCGTTACCCCAATCATCACCGCGCTGATGCTGGTTGCGCTCTTCTCCGACCACCGGATAAGCGAGTTGCCTCCGGCGCTGCAGAGCCTGTGGCTGCCGGTGCACGCGAGCATCGCGGTGATGGCCAACGGTTTTCTGGCCCTGGCCTTCAGCGGCGGCATCATGTACCTGCTGCAGGAACGGGAGATCAAGAAGAAGAAATTCGGCCTTTTCTATCACCGTCTGCCCTCGCTCGAGGCCCTTGACAACCTCAACCGCCACTGCCTGGCGGTGGGGTTTCCCCTCATGACCCTGGGGATCATCTCCGGCTCGGTATGGGCCAAGCAGGCCTGGGGCACCTACTGGCAATGGGACCCGAAAGAGACCTGGTCACTCATCACCTGGTTCATCTACGCCGCCATCCTCCACCAGCGTTTCACCGCCGGCTGGCGGCGCAGACGGGCCGCCATCATGGCCATCATCGGCTTTGCCGCCGCCCTGTTCACCCTCTGGGGGGTCAACTTCATCCTTGGGGGAGTCCATTCCTATGCAGGCTGACCGCATCCACCTCATCGGGCTGAACCACAAGACCGCGCCGGTGGAGATCCGCGAGAAGATGGCCCTGTCCGGCGACCAGGCCCTTCCCTACCGGGAACTGAAGGAACTGGGCTGCGAGGAATGCTGCATTCTCTCCACCTGTAACCGGGTGGAGATCACCTTTGTCGCGCGCGATGCGGACAAAACCGCGCCGGCGGTGCGGAAGTTCCTCTTCGGCGGCAGCGATCTTTCGCAGGAAGAGTACGAAAAGTACAGCTACCTCCACCGCGGCCGGGACGCGGTCACCCACATGTTCCGGGTGGCCTCCAGCCTCGACTCCATGATCGTGGGCGAGCCGCAGATCCTGGGCCAGCTCAAGCAGGCCTTCAAGACTGCGGTCGAGCACGGCGCAACCGGCCCGATCCTCAACCGTTTTCTCCACAAGGCCTTTTCGGTGGCCAAAAGGGTGCGCACCGAGACCAACATCGGCGGCAGCGCGGTTTCCATAAGCTATGCCGCGGTGGAGCTGGCAAAGAAAATCTTCGGCGATCTGGCCGGAAAAAGGGTGATGCTGCTCGGCGCCGGCGAGATGGCCGAGCTCGCGGCCGAGCATCTCATAACCCAGGGGATCGCCGAGGTGGTGGTGGTCAACCGCACGGTGGAGCGGGCCATGAACCTGGCCCGGCGCTTCAAGGGCCGCGCCGCCGGGCTCGACGAGCTGACGGACCGTCTGGCCGAGGCCGACATCCTGATAAGCTCCACCGGCGCGCCCGGCCTGGTGCTCGAGGCCGACCAGGTGCGGCCGATCATGCGACAGCGGATGAACAGCCCCCTGTTCCTCATCGATATCGCCGTTCCCCGCGACCTCGACCCGGCCATAAACGACATCGACAACGTCTATCTCTACGACATCGACGACCTCCAGCACGTGGTCGATATGAACAAGAGCGAGCGGGACCGGGAGGCCAAGCGGGGCGAGGCCATCGTACGCGAGGAGTCCCTCAAGTTCACAAGCTGGCTCGACGCCATGGAGATCGGCCCCACCATCGCCGCCCTCAGGGCCAAGGCCGACGAAATCTGCCGGGCCGAGCTCGGCCGCAGCCTCAAGAAGCTTTCCGGTCTGTCGGACAAGGAAAGGAAATCGCTCGAAAAGATGACATCGGCCATTGCCGCGAAGATGCTCCACGACCCGATAATGTTCCTGAAAAACGAAACCGATCCCGGCCTGCGCACCGAAAAACTGGCCGTGATCCGGCGGGTCTTTGCCATCGATCCCCCCAACGAGGGCGGCCGCTGCGAACGCAACGACCAGTGAGGGGCGGCACAATCCTCGAGACCCGCGGCCGGGGTCAACAGCCCGTTGAAAACGAGCGCGAGAGCAGATGAGGCAAGGAAAAATCCGGCGAAAAAGCGCCGTTTACATGGAGTAAATGAGCATTTTCCAGCCGGATTTTGACTTGAGCATCGTCAAGCGCAGTAGTTTTTCAACGGGCTGTCAAGGCATTATGTGCAGCCCTGCACCCTGCCGCAGCTATTGACATCCATCATCCTCCCTATTATTATCCCTCTTTTCCTTGCGCAGGCCGCACAACTGTCAGGAGAGGCTGCGCGCAAACCGTCCGGGACGGCAAAGGAGTCCACCGCTGCCGGCCAGTCATTGATGGACTCGTAACAACGAGTCCATCATCCGCCGCAGGACGCGGCAGCGAAATTGCGCTGTTTGAAAAACTGCGTAATTTCGAGAGGAAAGCCGAAGCTACGCTTTGGCTTTCCGTTGAGTAACAACGGCAGGAAGCCGTTGTTACGATTTCATCAGTCATTGTCCCATGCCGCCGGATGCCGCCGGGACGGAAACAGGAATTCTTTTGGGAAAAGGGAACAAGAGATGAGCAAGAGAACCTTTCAGCCGAGCAACACCAAGAGGCACCGGACCCACGGCTTCCGTATCAGGATGAGGACCAAGAGCGGCCGGGCGGTGATCAACCGCCGCCGGGCCAAAGGGCGCAAACGTCTGGCCGTATGACCGATGCCCCCACCGGCCGCGGCCGGGCGGATTTCGCCCTGCCCAAGAGGCTGCTTCTGCGCCGCCCTGCGGAGTATCAGCGGGTCTACCGCCGGGGCAGAAGAAGACGGGGCCAGCACATCACCATCATCTTCGCTGACAACGGCGGAGGGGATACCAGGCTGGGAATAAGCGTCCACGGAGTAAAAAAGGCCGTCCGGCGCAACCGGATCAAGCGTCTCATCAGGGAATACTTCCGGCTGCACCGCCGGGAATTCGCTCCCGGGGTCGATATCGTCTTCGCGGTCCGGCGGGAATTCACCGCCGAATCCCTCGCCGAACTGAAAGCCATAGTATCTCCCCTCATGCCCAGGCCGGGCGAACCGGAAGACAGGGACCGGCCGTCCTCCGCCGTCCGTCAGGCGAAGCGAACCTGAGGGAAAAACCTTGTCTGCAGGAAACATCCTTGTCGCCCTCATCAGAGGGTATCAGCGTTTTGTCTCCCCAATGCTCCCGCCGAGCTGCCGTTTCGTGCCATCCTGCTCCCAATACGCCATCGATGCCATCGAGCTTCATGGCCCGGTCAGGGGAACCGTGATGGCGCTGATGCGGCTCGCGCGCTGTCACCCTTTCTGCCACGGGGGGTACGACCCGGTCAGACGGCGACCCTGAAGCCGCACAAGACAACTAACGGACAATAAAAACATGGAAAACCGCAACGTCATCCTGGCCGTAATCCTTTCGGTGGCCGTGGTCCTGGGCTACCAGTACCTCCTTGCCCCGCAGGTTCCCCCGCCGCCGCCCCGGCAGGCGCAGTCTCCCGAGGCATCCGCCCCGCAGACGGACGCGGCCAGGCCGATCGAGCCCCTCCCGGCCCGGGAAACCGTAAGGCCAGCTCCGGATTACACCGTTGACACGCCGCTATTCACCGCGGTGATAAACGGCCGCGGCGGGGTGCTGAAGAGCCTCACCCTCAAGAAGTACCGCACCTCCCTGGACAAGGACTCCGGACCGGTGGAGCTGGTCGGGCTGGATGAGATAAGGGACATGCCGCTGCTCTTTTCCTGGGGCATCGAGCCCGGCCGGGCCATGATCCCGGAAATGATCCCGGAGAAACAGGACGACCGCACCCTGGCGCTGGCGGCCCGGATGCCCTCCGGCCTGATCGTCAGAAAGATCTACGAATTCAATCCGGACTCCTACCTCTTCAGCATGCGCATCGAGGTGGAGAACGCCACCGGCTCCCCCCTGCAGGGGGCGCCATATCTCTCCCTGCCCGGCCGGATCCACGAAACCAGCACCCGCAACACCTATCTCTTTTCCGGCCCCGCCCTGCTGGTGAACGGCGAGGTGGAGCAGGTCAAACCCGACAAGCTCCTCAAGAAAGGCGAGCAGACCGTGAGCGGCAAGATCACCTGGATCGCCTTCGAGGACACCTACTTCATGACCGGGGTGGTGCCCGAGGACATCACAAGCG
>JALWTY010000135.1 GCA_026993265.1 Desulfobacterales bacterium | reverse complement strand
CAGTCTCGCCAGAGGGCCTCGAGGGCGCGGTTGGCGCTCTCGTTGCCCTCACCGTTGGTCTTCCTGATCCGGGCCTGGGGGCGGATGCCGCTGCGGACGGCGTTGTTGATTATCCGCTCGATGGCGCCGGAGATGTAGGAGGAGTTCTGCGCCAGGTCGCGGGCCCGGGGCAGGATGCGCTTGTGCGCCCGCCTGATGTCGGCGTCGGCGCTGCGGCGGCGGGGCAGCCAGGCCTGGTTGGGGCCGCCGGGCTCGCCCGCGGCATAGGTGCGGTAGACCTCGCGGCCGTGGCGGTAGGCGCAGGCCCGGGCGGGGGAGAAGACGTTGATCGCCCCGGCCACCAGGCCGGTGACCGCGTTGTATGCCCGCCGGCCGAGCCTCACCGCCGGCCTCCGAAGACCACGGTGGAGTGGGAAAGGCGGCCGTTGTTCCGGGCCGCGGCCAGGCGGAGCTCGAGGGCGCGGATCTCTTCCCGCACCATGGCGAGATCGGCCCGGGTGAGGGTGAGGTCACCCAGGCGGTACGACTGGCCGCCCTCGAGGATGGCCTGCTCGGCCGCCTTGTAGAGGGCGAGGCGCTCCTGTATTTCCGCAACGGTAGCCATGCCGGAAATTTTGCGCATGGCTGCCGGAAAAAAAAGGGAGTCTGTACTACTGGTAGTACCGTACTACTGGTAGTATCAAGTTTCGGGTGTTGGCATGGGAATTGCTTATGTTGACTTCACTGGACAGAGAAATTAAAAGGGGCAATGCTCCAAGTTGCCTAATCCATGCAGGGCTAAGTATAATCAAGGTATGAATCAGTCACGCCGCAAACTGCTCAACGCGGTTCTCTTCTTCGTCGGCAAGGCGCGGAAGGTGAATACGACCAAGTTGTGCAAACTCCTTTACTTTTTCGACTTCACCATCGCGCGGCAGACCGGCTATCCCGCCATCGGCCTGCGCTACCACGCCTTTGAGCGCGGCCCGGTGCCCTGGGATTTCTGGGCGGAAATCAAGGGCGGCAAGGTGCCCGATGACTTCAGGGGCAAGGTGCGTATCAACCGACTGGAGAAGGACACCAACCCCGACTACGTGGAGTTCCGGTTCATCGCCGCGGAACGGCCGGACATGCGCGTTTTCACCCCGCGCGAACGCCGGGTGCTCGAGCATTTGGCAGAGGTCTTCCGCGACGCCACCGCGGCGGATATGTCCGAAATCACCCACCTCAAAAATACGCCGTGGGAAAAAACCTATAGCGAGCAAGGCCGCCACGCCCCCATAGACTACCGCCTGGCCTTTGACAAGAACTCCCCTTGCCCGCCGGAGCATGCGGCCGGGCGACTCGATGAGTTTTTCGCCGTGCTGGACAACTTCCAGGTGGCGCCGATCCGTTGACCATCTGCGATGCCGAGACCCGGAGACATCCTTCATTACACCGCCTATCGGTTCCCCAACGGCAAGACCAGAAACAAATACTTCGTCGTCCTTCACCGCAATCCCTGCCTGGTACTGATCACAACCTCCCAGGATCATCGGTTCGGAGCCACGCCGCGGCCCGGCTGCGACCGATCAAAAGGCGTCTTCTACCTCCCGGCCGGCAGTCACAGGACATTCCCCAAGCCGACATTCATCGAGCTGACCAGAATATTCGAGCTCGAGGACATGGATCTCATCCGGGCAAAACTCAAATCCGGCCGGATCACTAAAAAACCAGGCTTTGACGCCAAACTCCTGCGCGACCTGCTGGAATGTCTCGCCGGGTTCAGGGAGGACATCTCCGACGAGCACTGGGATCTGATCTTCGGAAGGCGGACACCGGCGCCTGACGACCTCCAGGCGTTGCAAGACAAGTTCAACAGGCATCGCTGCTGAACGGGCGCCTGTCATGAACATAGCCAAGAAGCTGAGCTTCTTCCGTTTATTCTGTATATCGTGATGTTATGCCGGTCTCTCCCCGGTGTAGTCAGGGTTGAACTTCATGGCCTCCCATTCGTCCAGGCGGGCCATTCTCTCGGCATGTTTCTTGTCTTCTTCCCTTATCCCGTCCGGGCTGAAATAATCGGGCTTTTTGGCCAGGGCCTCGGATATCAGTTGCTCCGCGAACAACGGCGCTTTTTTCTGCACCCGGGCCTCGAGGCGTTGCCGGCGGATCTTGGCCTTGGCCTCGGCCGAGTAGCGGCGGCGGGGTTTTGCCCGGTCAAAGCTCAAAAATACCATGTAGTCAGGAAGAGCCCGGGCCCAGGCCGGAACGAGGTCCTCGTAACCGGCGCACGGCCAGGGGACACAGCAGGACCAGACGATGTAACGGCCGTCCGGCGGAGACGGGTAGCCCTTGCCCCTGGGGTAGACCCACTGCACGCTTATCACTGCGTATTTCCGGTCAGGGCCGAGCAGGCCATGGTTTTCGCCGCGGGTGGGCCAGGTCATTTTTAACCCTCCACGAACGGTAGCGATCCCTGCCCGCTCTCATTTGCCAGACGTTCCCTTCTCCGGCGGCGTCGGGCGGCGGCGTCGTGGCGGTTGTGGCACCTCTGGCACAGGGCCGCCAGGTTCAGGAGGCCGGCCGCCTCCGGCCGGTCGTCGTAGACATGGGCCACAGTAAGGATGACCTTGCTGCCGGTGACCGGGTGCGGCTTATAGTTCTCCGCCCCGCACCACTCACAGCGGTTCCCGGCCCGGTAAAAGCGGACGAACCGGCTGCGCAAGGCCCAGTCCTCGGGATACCTGTTCCTCATCTCCGGACGGATCGGCATCGCCTCACACCTCCTCTATCTTGTAGACGTTTCGCGGCAACCGTTTCAGACGGCCCGCGGCCACGGCCCGGCCGGTCGCGCAGCCATTACAGGCGTCGAACTCCCGCACCGTGCGGCCGCCGCCCCAGGCCCGCTTTCCCCGCCGGGCCAAGCACCAGCGGCGGAAGGCCTCGAGGCTGGAAACGCCGAAGGGCTCGGAAAAGGCGCGGCACCTCATTTCGCGCGCCTCCGCTCGAAGGCCTCCAGGGCCGCCAGGCAGATCTTGCAGGTGACCGGGGCGCAGGTCTCCACCAGGGCGACGCGGCTCCTCTTCTCGACCCCGCACCAGGTGACCCCGGCGAGGTAACGGTCGCGGCCGGCCGCGTCCTTCATTCCCTCGCCGCCGCCATGGAGGGCGTGGACCCTCCGGCCGCCGGCGACCGCGTGGTTGTGGGTCATGACGATTGCCATTCGTTCACCTCCATCCCGAGATGCTCGCGGATGTACTCCGCGAGGACTGAGCGGTGGCAGGTGGCGGGGTCCTTCTCGTAGCAGCAGAGGACCGGGTCGGGGACACTGGCCTCGATGCCGGCAAGGAGTTCCCGGAGGCCGCGGCCCTGCGGGAACCTGGTCTCGAGGTCACGGCGGTACGCCGCGGCCCAGTCGTCCGCCCAGGGGTTGGACGGGGCCAGCTCCCTGACCCACAGGTTCCCGGCCGGGAAGAATCGCGGCCGCTTCTTGGCGATACAGACCTTGCTTTCCTTCGGCGCTTTGCTTGCGAAATACGATGTGGTTACCATTTTGTCTCCTTTTTTAATGATTACAGATACTTATATAATAACATGGTTGGATGCTGGCGCAAGGTATCTACTTGTTTTTTCGATATTTTTTTCTCCAGGCGGCGAGGGATTCTTTCAGGCTCAGGCCGGAAAAGGGGGCGAAGTAGTTCAGCAGGTAGCCGTTCTCCGTCTCCTGGCGCCTGTGGAGCTTGAAGACTCCCCGGTACTTCATGCTGGCCGGGTGACGGCTGAAGGCGGTGGTGCACACCCAGGCGAACTCCTGGATATACTTTTCGCGCAGGGCGTCCTGTATCTCTCTTGACAGCAGGGCATACAGGACCAGTTTCGCCAGGCGTGGCTCCGTGCTCGGGACGGCCAGGTCGCACATGAGGTAGATCATGGGGCGGTCGTCCGGCAGCTTCCAGTGGTAGGTGGTGGGGGCAAAATCGGCCTTGCCGAAGACCCGGCCATTGAGGCGGAAGGCGAGAGACAGGCCAACCCCGCCGGTGAAATAGTCTATGCGGGTCGACAAAAACAGCTCATTCATGCGCAGGGACTGGGCCAGGGTCAGCCTGGAGACCGAGATTTCCTCATCCCCGCTTATCCTTGCCCTGGGGGAGAGATAGGGCCCGGCCGGAGCGCTCTTCACCTTTTGCCGCACCAGGACCGGGCGGGCGCATGGAAGCCGGACGACGATATGGGAAAAGGCTGACCGGCCGCGCGGCAGGACCACGGACGGCTTGCCGATTATGGCGTGCACGTCCGGGAGGTCCTTCTCGAGGACCACGATGTACTGGTCGAACTCCGCCACCAGGCGGTAAAGGTCGAGGCTTTCGTCCGTCATGTCCTGGTAGGCCGGCTGGTCCCACTCGACAACCGCGCGCAGGAGCTTTTCGAGCCGCTCGTATCCCCGCTTGTATGTCGGCGGGAACACCACCGCGGCCGCGTTTTTGTCCGCCCGGCGGAGGAACCCGAACCCGTCTTGCGGGTGATATTCGACCGGGGCCAACGCGTCCCGGAAGGCGGACAATTTTGCCACCGCCTTTTCCATCATCGAGTCCCAGCCGCGGCGGTACTGCTCCACCATCCTCTCCTGGTAGGGATTCTTCATCTGCCACGCATCCCTCAAGTCGTACAGCAGGGCGATGGAGGCCGCCGCGTGTATCGGACTTTCGAGGCGGAGCAGGCCGCGCAGGTGGGGTGGGCAGTCGTCCCGCTCCCTCATCCCCGGATCGCGGCCGGACAGAGCCGCACCGAGGGCGGAGGAGTACACGGAGACGTCGCAGGCCTTTATCTCTCCCGTGTACCCGCCGGCCCGGAGAGCCGCAGCCATGGTGAAGTTGCCTGCGCACGCCAGAAACACCGGCCCTCTCACCCTTGGCGCCATCGAGGCCACGGCCTTGCGGACCGCTGATGGAATCGCGCCGATGAACGACATGGCTACTCCTCCTCCAGGCGCAAGGCCGCATCTATCAACCTGTACACGGCCACCGAGGCGTTCTTGACCCCGTGGAAACGCTTTGACCGCTGGACCGCCTCGAAGAAGTCATCGAACCGGTCGAGCGGGGCGAGGTAACAGCCGTCCGGAATGGACAGCTCGGTAAGGGCCTGTTCCACCTCCCCGATTTCGTACTCGGTGAAGACAAATACCATCTGCCGGGTCTTGAGACCCGGAGTGGTGAACGTCTCCATCTTCAGGTCGTCCATGTCGACGACGGCGTCGTCGGCCAAGCCGGAACACAGCTTGGCCTCGATCGACTCTATTTCTTGCCAGAGGTCGGCCAACAGATGGGGGTCGTCCTCGCCGACCAGGGCGTTGTGGCTCAACTGGATGGCTATCTGTTCGTCCCGGGACAGGGGGGTGG
>JALWTY010000134.1 GCA_026993265.1 Desulfobacterales bacterium | reverse complement strand
CCCCCGGCCTCGACCCCGACGAGCTCCACGTCGTCAGCGAGAAATCCCTGGAAGACGCCCATGGCGTTGGAACCGCCGCCCACGCAGGCGTACACCCGGCTCGGCAGGCGGCCGAACTGTTCGAGGATCTGTTTTTTCGCCTCCATGCCGATGATCGACTGGAACCAGGCCACCATCTCCGGGAAGGGGTGCGGCCCGCAGACCGTGCCCAGGACGTAGTGGGTGTCGTCCATGCTCGCGACCCAGTCGCGGAAGGCCTCGTTGATGGCGTCCTTCAGGGTGCGGGAACCGCTTCTCACCGGCACCACCTCGGCCCCGAGCTTCTCCATCCAGAAGACGTTGGGCCGCTGCCGCATCACGTCTTCCTCGCCCATGTAGATGGTGCAGGCAAAGCCCATCCGCGCCGCCATGGTCGCGGTCGCCACCCCGTGCTGGCCCGCGCCGGTCTCGGCGATGACCCGTTTTTTCCCCATCCGCTTGACGAGCAGCCCCTGGCCCATGACGTTGTTGGCCTTGTGGGCCCCGGTGTGGTTGAGGTCCTCGCGCTTGATGAAGATCCGCGCGCCGCCGAAGTGGGCGCTCAGGTTGTCGGCCCGGGTCAGCGGGGTGGGGCGGCAGGAGTAATTCTCCATGAGCTCCACGTACTCCCGCCAGAAGGCGGGGGCGTTCTTCGCCTCGCTGAAGGCCTGGTTGAGCTCCCGGAAGGTCTCGTGCAGCACCTCGGGGATGAAGGCCCCGCCCCAGGCGCCGTAGTATCCTTTTTGGTTTTCCATGATCGTTTCCGTGTGCTTGAAGAAAGAAGAATAATAGCGGCTTACGGCGCGGTCGCGCAAGCAATATCGGCGCGGCCTGTGCCGCCTGTTTCCTGATGCGCCCCGGCCAACAACGCGGTCCGGAATCTCCGCCTCCGGATTTCGGCGGCATTGGTGCGCACGGCTTGTCTGGTGCGCACGGCGCACCCTACCCACCGGCGCAGGGCTGGGGGGAAAAATTCGGGGGACACCAGGGAAATTCGGGGGACACCATACCAATTTCAAACCGCGTAACCCGGGTATTTGCGCAGGCCGGGTCGAGGAACGAAACTCGACATTTCGCCTTTTTACGAGGTCGTCAAGATGGCGCTCCCTGACTGACAATCAGACGGCAAGTTGCCGACAATCAGCCGATAGAAAACTTGCAATTGGACGAGCGGGCGTTTACAATCAGCCGCTATGAACGAGAAGGAATTGTATCCCCGTTTCCTGCGGCCGCGGATCGAGGAGGCGCTGGCGGATTCGCCGGTTGTGCTTATCCACGGGCCACGGCAGTGCGGTAAGACCACCCTGGCCCGACTGGTGGGAGAGGCGGCGGGGTTTGCCTGTTTCACCTTTGACGACGATCTGCAGCGGGCCGCGGCCCGGGCCGATCCTGTCGGGTATGTGGCCGATTTGCCGGAACGGGTGGTGCTGGACGAGGTGCAGCGGGTGCCGGAACTGTTCACCTCGCTCAAGGCGGCGGTGGACAGCCGGCGCACACCGGGACGCTTCATCCTCACCGGGTCGGCCAATGTGCTTCTGGTGCCCAGGCTGGCCGATTCGTTGGCCGGGCGGATGGAGATATTGCGGCTGCACCCTCTGGCGCAGGCGGAGGTGGCGGGGAAACAGGTCGATTTTCTCGACCGTTTGTTCGCCGGGGATTTCAGGGTGGGCCGCTTCTGGCAACGCCAGGGAAAAGACCTGGCCCGACGGGTGGCGGCAGGCGGTTTTCCCGCGGCGCTGATCCGCGCCGTGCCGCGGCGACGCAGCGCCTGGTACCGTGATTATGCCGACACCCTGGTGCAGCGTGACATTCGCGACCTGGCGCGGATCAGCGCCCTGGATGCCGTGCCGCGCCTGTTGACCGCGGCCGCGGGACAGTCCGCCTGCCTGTTGAATGTTTCCGAACTGGCAGGGCCGTTTCAGGTCAGCCGTCAGACTATTCGGGAATACCTCACCCTGTTGACCCGGATCTTTCTGGTGGATGAATTGCCGCCGTGGTACAGCAACCGGATGAAAAGGCTGGTCAAGACTCCCAAGCTTCATATTGGCGACACCGGCCTTGCCTGCGCCCTGTTGGGACTGGACGCGGATGGCCTGTGGGCGGACCGCGGCCTCTTCGGACGGCTCCTCGAGTCCTTTGTCTATCAGGAACTGCGCCGGCACGCCGATTGGCGTGAAATCCCCACCATGTTCAGCCATTTCCGCGACAAGGACCGGGTGGAGGTGGATATGGTGCTCGAATCCGGCGGGCTGGTGGCCGGGGTGGAGGTGAAGGCCGCCTCCACCGTGACAGCCGCGGATTTCAAGGGGCTGCGCAAACTTCGGGCCGCGGCCTCGCATGCGTTTGCCGCCGGAGTGGTGCTTTACGACGGCGATGCGGCGGCGGGCTTCGGCGACCGGCTCTACGCCGTACCAGTCTCCTGTCTGTGGGAAGGATGCCGATGATAGCGTAACCCGGCTATTTGCGCAGGCCGGGTTGAGGAACGAAACCCGAGGTTTCGGCCTGGTCCGCTCCGAATGGAATCTGCCTTCAACTGTCACCTGTCTCCCGGTTCCTGTTCCCTGTCGGCCATCCGGCAGGCGGCGGCGAAGTCTTCCGGGTAGTGGCCGTTGATGAAACGGAGCTGGGCCTCGGAAAAGGCGCCCATGGATTCGGGCAGCTTGGGCAGAAGCGAGTAGAGCAGCCGCTGGTCCGTGTCGTTTGCGCCGAACCGTTTGGAGAACTCGATGCTGGTCACCATGCGCGCGCCGAGACGCCGGTATATCTTCTGGGCGCGCAGGAGGGCCGCGTCCAGGGCGTCGCGGGTGGCGGCGTCGGCCTCCAGCACGTTGCCGGCCGGGGTCAGGGCCACTATCTGCAGCTCCCACTGGGAGGTCTGGGCCTTGGGCACGAAGAGCATCACGTTGTCGTCACTGTGGACCACCAGGCTTGCGTCGAGGTCGGTCCGGCCGTCCAGCCGCCTGTTTTCCCTGGTGGCGGTGATGTAGTCGCTGAAGAAGGAGCGGTTGTGTCTTCTGCGGTAATCCCGGCAGAGGGCGGCCACCATGTCACCGCAGCTGTAGGGCGTGGCCGGGGCGCCGCCGTCGTCCTCGATCCTCGCCGGGACCATGGCGAACTGCTGGTGGATCTGCTGGTGGGAGGCGTGGAGGCGGTAGCCGCTCGCGGCAAAGTCGAAACCGTAGTTCCAGCCCCAGACAGTGGCGTCGAATTCCGGCCGCCATCCTTCCGCGATCCTTTCGCAAAGCCGCAGCCGCAGTTCCTCGAGCCGGTCGCGGGAGAGCCGTTTCCTGCGCTCGATGTCCATGCCCGCCTCGGCCGCGAGGCGGACATAGGTGCGCTGGTAATAGAGGTGCCTTAAGTTTTTGATGTCTTCCCGGCTCAGGGCGGCGGTGGAGTAGCGGATGGAGTCGTGGGCCATGTTGGAGGCGTAGTGGCCCCAGGGGATGTAGGAGTTGCGCCGCAGGTACTCGAAGACGCGGCCGCCGGGCGCGCCGCTTGAGCCCACTATCTCGCTTGCGCCCTGGATGCCGGGGGCCAGCACCAGGCGGACCTTGAGCTCGTCCGGGAGGTGGGGGTTGTTGACCAGGACCTCGTAGAGTTCGCGATCCCTTATCCGCGGAAACAGGCGGCCCTCGTGATCGTGGCCGTAGGGCACGCCCTCGATCGCGCCGTCGGCCCCGCGGACCAGTTCCACCGCCATTTCCGCCAGCATGGCCAGGTCGTCCGGATCGGTGGAGCAGGCGGCCAGGGCGAGCTTGACCGGCCGGGGCAGGTCGCAGGCGGCCCGGTCGGCCGCCTGGGGGCACCACCTTGCCAGAAAGGCGCTCATGGAGCATTCCGGCCGCTCCGGCAGGCGGATTCTTTCCGGCTGCCCGGCGTTGCGGTCGGCCCAGTCACGCTTGATGAAGGTGGCGCCCCGGAAGGGAAGGGGATTCTTTATCTCGAAGATCTCGGTGGCGGCCGGTTCGATGACGTCGTTGTCAGGGAAGTTTTTCAGGTTGAGGATCTCGCGGCCGTCCTCGTCGCGGCCGAGGACCATGATGTCCTCCCCTTCCCGCAGATTGACCGCGGTGAACGAGGGACGGTGGACGATGTGGGTGAAACGCCCCGGAGGCGCAACGCAGCTCTGTTTCATTCTCTCCCTTGTGAGGTGAACGTGTAACGGCCTCGTAATAATCCCGGAAAACGGAATTATTACGAGGCCGAAGGCAAAAGTCAAAAGTAAGAAGGCAAAAGTATTGAAGGGTTACGATCGGATGGGGTGTCGCTCCGGTCTGCCGTGCGCATTTATTGCGCGTTCATCATTTCCTGACGTTGCTGTTAGAGATACCCGGCCGCCGGAAACCGGTGGATCAGGAGGGGGAACGGTCAAGGGCCGCGTCCACCCGGAGGATGCGGCCGCCGAAGCGGTAGTGGTTCAGTTTCCTGCGGGCGGTCTCGGCGGCCCGGCTCGTCATCTCTATGAAACCGAAGCCCCTGGGGCGGCCGGTGATCCGGTCGCGGACGAGCTTGACCGAATGGACCTCGCCGAAACCGGCGAAGATGGAGCGTACCTCCTCCTCGGACGAGTGCTGCGGAAGATTGCCGACGTACAGGGTGGTGATCTCTGAGTGTTTCTGCATGGTCTCTCCTCCCTTATGTTTCCCTGCTTCCGTTGCCGGAAAACTCCTGACTCAAGAACCATGTTAGCACCGCTGCCCGGCCGGGTGGCAAGTTTTTTTCTTTTGCCGCGACTGCGCGTTGTTCAGGGGACAGGAAACAAGCCCATCTGATTCGTAACCTACCGCCAACTGTCTCCTGTCCCCTGATACGCATACGGACCGTTCATCAACCTCGACGGATTCGGTTTTTCTGCCGCAGGCTGCGCGGGGGAGCGCGGTTGACTTTTATGTTTCTCTTGTTAAACTATCGTGCATATGCACAATATATGGCGGGGTCGAAACAAAAAAAACAGGAGAACAGTCATGCAGGGAAATTACATCCTCGCGGTGCCGTCCGAGTCTGCGGACGGGCTGGACAGCGCCAGGTCGGCCCATTTCGGCCACTGCCCGTTCTTCACCCTGGTGCACCTGCGCGACGGCGAGGTCGCCGCTGTCGAGGTGGTGGAGAATCCGCCGCACCAGGCAGGCGGCTGCCTCGCCCCTGTGGGCATGCTCCGGCGGAAGGGGGTTGACGGCATCGTGGTCGGCGGTAGCGGCAGAAGGCCGCTCGCCGGCATGCAGGAGGCGGGAATCACCGTGTTGCAGGCCACGGTCGACGAGTGTCCGGTGGTCATGGACGCGGTCTGGATGCTCAAGCAGGGCAGGATCACGATCATGAGCCCGGAGATGGCCTGTTCCGGC
>JALWTY010000133.1 GCA_026993265.1 Desulfobacterales bacterium | reverse complement strand
GCGCTTAACGATGCGGCGTCAAAATCCGGCTGGAAAATGCTCATTTACCCTATGTAAACTGCGCTTTTTCGCCGGATTTTTCCTTGCCTCGTCTGCGCTCGCTACGTTTTTCAACGGGCTGCTATGCCCCTAAACCCCTAAGCCCCTAAACAAAACCCTCAAGCTCCCTTCGTTCCGCGCCGACAAAGGCATAAGAGGAGAACCTTTTCACGGCCCGAGGAAGATAATCTGGAGGTGGGAATCATGCAACATCGCGCCGTTTCCCTTTGGGCGGCCCTGGCCCTGGCCCTGGCCCTGGCCGCGGCCGCGCCGGCGGAGGCATTCTGGCCCTTTCCCCTGGGCGGGGACAGGGTTGAGAGAAAACCGCTCGTCCGGGTGCGGATACCCGGGGATTATTCCACGGCCGGGGAGAAGATATCGCGGCAGGCCAGGGCCATTGCCTCTGATCTCGTCTCCAGCCTGAGCCGCGACTGTCCCGGATACGGGTGTCTTGCGGACGGCATTGTGGTCACAAGTTTCGTTGAGTTGAAAAATCTTTCCCGCACTTCTTCCTTTGGTCGTTACCTGGGAGAAGAGCTCATGGGCGAGATGCAGCGTCTCGGGTACCGGGTGGTAGAGATAAGAAAGAGCAGGGAGGTGATGATAGCCGGAAGATTCGGCGAGTACGGCCTGTCCAGGGATCCCGCGGCCATAAGGACGCGGGTTTCGGCCACGGCCATGCTTACCGGCACCTATACCCTGGCCGGAGACAGCGTGGTGGTGAACGCCAGGATGGTCGACAACCGTTCCGGCGACCTCCTTGCCAGCGCTGTCAGTATATTTCCGCTCGATCCGGTGGTGGAGTCCATGCTGGCGGACGCGGCCGCGCCCGGTCCTGAGCCGTCCGGCGTTCTTTATCTCAAAAAACTTGAAATGTGAAAACCGGGGGTAAAGACATGTCCGCCACGAGATCGCTGGTTTATGTTCTGATCCTTCTGTTTGTCTGCTCCTGCTCTTCCCGCGAGGTTCCGCCGCCCCAGGCGGTTGCGCCGCAAGGCGCCGGGGTCGGGTCTGCCGTGAAGACGGCCGGGAGCGGAGACGAGTTGAAGACCGCGGAGAAAGACGCCAAAGACGCCGAGGTTCCGGCCGCGGCGACAGAAGCGGCAACAGAAAAGGAAAACCCGGCCGGCAAGGCCGAGGAACTGACCCCGGAACAGCTCTACAGCGCCATGCTCGCCCTTGAGGATCTCGGCCGGGTCCGGGCAAGGAGGCTGCCGCACACCTTCAGGACCATGCAGTACCTTCCCGACGGCAGCGGGGTTGAGGACACCGGCGCCCGGCTCGGCGAGATCACCCGCGAGATCGCGGGCAAGGTCTTCTACGAGCTGCGGGACGAAGGCCAGGACGCCTTTGCCGCGAGGATCGCGGTGGTGGCAGCGGTGCCCCTTTCCGATTTCAAGAAGGAGACCGAGTTCGGCCGCCTGGTTTCGGAATACCTGCTCACCGATCTCGCCGACCGCGGCCTCAAGGTCACCGAACTCCGCCTCGGACGCGACATCAACATCCTGCCGCGCACCGGTGAGTTCATCATGAGCCGCAACCCCGGCGAGCTCGCCAGCAACGTTCAGGATCTCGATTACGTGGTGGTTTCCACCTTCAGCAACACCCGCCGCAGCCTGATCCTCCAGGGCAGGCTGGTGAGCCTGAAAAACGGTCTGGTGGAGAGCGCCTGGCGCTACACCATGCCGCTAAGCCGTGAACTGGTGGGTCTCTTTTCCGTCGGCCGCAAGCCTTACACAATCTCGGTCAGGGGGATGGCGCAATGAGGTTTTTCCGGCTTTTTTCCGTCGCTGTTCTGCTTGCCTTTTCATCGGTCTGCGCCGCTGAACCCGGACCGGACTACATGCATCCCCGTAGCGCTGAACCCGCGGCCGCGAGCTACGGCGGGGTCAACGAGATGATCGACCGGGTCAGCCGCGAGGCCATGACCAGGTTCTACGATTTCTTCGGCCCTGCGGTGGTGAACGTCGAGCCCTTCGTCCTGGTGGACCGTTATCCCAGGGCCACGGTCTCGGTGCTCGGCCTGGCGCTTGCCGACCAGATGATAGCCAGGATAAACGACGACAGCGTCAGCCGCATTCCCCCGGAAGGCGAGCCGCAGCCCCAGTGGCTTCTGGGCATGCTCCAGGAGCTGGACGGCGTCCTGCGCATTCACATCTACGGGGTCAACATGCGCGGCGAGCGGCGGTCGTTCGTGGCCACGGTGGAGATGAGCGAACCCCTGTACCGGGCCCTGCACGCCCGGGTGGGCAGCCGGGAAACGGCGGCACGGTAACCACGGGGATGGCTGAAACAAGTAAAGATTCAGCAGGCGGTCATGGCGGACGACGAACTGAAAATACCCGACGATGACGACTGGTTGAGCGATCTCGACAGCGATCCCGGGCTGGACGAGCCTGGAACCGGGCTCGACCAGTCGGTGTTCGACGAGATGTTCAACGAGGTCGCAGATTCGGCCGCGGCCGCTGAGAACGGCGGGGATGAGGCCGGGGCAGGCGAGTTGGACCAGTCTGATATCGACGCCCTTTTCGGCGGGCTTGAAAGCGGCGCAACGGATGCGGGCGAAGGGGAGACGGCGTCTGTTCCGGAAGGGGGGGCGGAAGAGGTTTCCGGCGCGGTGGAGCAGGCGGCCGAACCGGAACCCGAACCCCGGTCCGAACCGGACGAGGCAGCAGAGACCGGCGCCGGAACCGGGCCGGAAGCGGATGGGCTCCAGGCCGATGCCGCGCCGCCTGTCCCTCCGGCGTCAGATTCCATGGATTCCGGCGGCATTGACGACTTTTTCCAGGAGGATAATCTTCCCGCGGCGGAGGACATCCTCGACAATGCCTTCATCGAAGATGACGATGGGGACGAGCTCGACGCCCTGTTTGGCGACGAGGACGATTCCGTCAGTCTCGGCGCTCCCGATGCCGTTCCTTCTGCCTCCGGAGAGGAGTCCGCGCCGTTAGGACAGGGATCCGTGTCCGAAGGCTCCGGGAGTCTGGGGGATGAGCCATCAAATCCTGGAACCGTTTCCGGTCAGGAAGATGAAGAGATCGAGGCCGAGACCGTGGTCGATGGCGCCGCCGCCGGGCCGGGTTGGAAGGCGGCGTTCTCGCGCCTGGCCGCGAACCGGAAGATGCTCGCGGCCGTGTCCGGCGGTTTGGTGGCCATTTTTTCCCTTGTCCTTTTCCTTGTTATCCGCTCTCCCGACGGTGAAAGAGAAAAAAAGGCCTTGGCCCGAACGGAAGCGCGGGAAGAAGCGGCCGTGGCTGTTCCCGCTCCTGCGGCGTCCCCTAAGGCCGCTGCCGTTGAAAAAAAACCGGAAAACCATCCGCCGGTGGCCGTGGCCCTCCAGGCGGTTCTGCCGGTTGACCGCGACCGGGTGACGATAAGGCTCGAAGGAAAGGACGAGGACAACGACCAGCTCAATTTCGAGGTGGTCTCCCTGCCGTCCCACGGCGTCCTGTCAGGTGACCCGCCGGAACTCACCTATGTGGCCGGCAATGACTTCAGCGGCTCCGATTCCTTCTCCTTCCGGGTCTCCGACCGCGACGCGGCAAGCGAGCCGGTCACCGTGGAGATCAGGAGGGAGATCAGCTCTCCCGGGGGAATCAGGGTGCTTGTTCCGAGAAAGCCGCTGTACCGCGCCGGGCCGCTCAGGCTTGCGACCATGAGCACCCGGCGGCTCACGATCGACGGCCGCAGGCTGTGGAGAGAGATGAATCCCGGCCTTGCCCTTGCCCCTGGCGCCACCCTCGAGGTAAGGGGGAGAACCGGCCACGGCCGCCTGCAAAGGCTTTCGCCTATGGTTTACCGCTACGATCCCGACCCATACGGCCGGGGAACCGAGAAGCTGCGCTACCGCTTCATCAACGATAGACGCCGGAGCAAGACCGCGAGCCTGGTGATCGAGGTGAAGAACGGCGATCCGCCGCCGGATGTGAGGTTCGCGCCCCTTTCCGCGTCATACTACAGGGTGGGCGATCGGGTGGTTATCGACGCAAGCCCCACCCGCGACGACGACCGCGGCAGCCTGAAGTTCAGGTGGCTGCAGAAGGCGGGGGTTGATATCCGCCTCGAGCGTCTCAACGCCGAGGGATCAAAGGTGGCCTTTGTGGTGCCGTCCTACTTCTATACCGTGGAATATCCGGAACCGGTGCTCACCGTGGAGGCGAAGGACGCCTCCGGCCAGACAGGACGGGCCGACATCAGGATTCCGGTGCGCCGCGACCCGTGGCAAAAGGAGTGGAACGGCCTCCAGCCCACGGCCTACGCCCCCGTGCCTTGAAGTACCGGGGGATTGCAGGGCAAAAACACAAAAAAACCCGCGGAGGCGCTGTGCCTGCCGCGGGTTTTTTGTGTCGAGGATACTTGGATATTACGGCTCGAGCGGGGTGCTGATCTCGCCCGGGATGAGTCGGAGGCTGAAGTTCGAGGCGATGGTATAGGTGCCGGCCTGGTCAAGGGAGAAGGCATAGGTGCGGTTGCCGCCGGGGCTGGCCACCCAGCCCAAGGCCCCGTTCATGTCCGCGGTGCCGGCGGTGGTCGGCCCGGTCTCGCTGAAGGATCCGTCTGTCTGGACGTATTCGAGCTTGGTGACCGCCGGGCTCGGGGTGATCGTCACCCCGGCAACGCCGTTGCCTGCGTCATCCTCGACCGACATGGAGAAAACGGCGTCGGTTGCGGCGTTGAACCCCAGGTTTGTTGCCATCGAGTTTACCGTTGCCGTATCCGTGAGGTAGAACTTTACCGTGCTGCTCCCGGCGTTTGTGAGGATGGTGTTGTATCCGTTTGCGGTTCCTGTCTGCAGGTTGCTGGATTTGTAGGTGGTGCCCTCTATATCCCTGCCTGCCGCGTGGAGGTAGAATTCATGGCTGGAGGGAACACTGATGGTGAAATGGCCGAGGGTGCCGTTTATGGCGGTTTGGCTTTCCGTGCTCGTCAACACCGAATCGTCGGCCGGGTTCCTGGCCTCGATGGTTACACTGCCAAGCATGGCACCGTTGTTTGAATCCTCCACCGTGCCGCTGAGGCTGGCCGGGTCTTCACAGACGACGCTGACCGAGGTCACCGGGCCGGATACCGTGCCCGCGGACGAGTCGGCCACGCAGACCTTGTCGCCCGGCTGGGTCTTGATGGTGACGTGGTAGCCGGAACCGTTGGCAAGGGTGGTGGCAAAGGTGAATGCGCCGTCGGCGTTCACGGTCAGGTCGTCGCCGCCGTTGTTCTGCAGCACGACCGCGTCGTTGCCGAGTCCGCTGACCGTGCCGCCTACGGGGTAGTAGGCGATGTCGTCGTCGCTTCCGCAGCCGGACAGGGCGAAAACGGCGCCCGCGGCCATGAGGGCCCCGGCGATCAGGGTGATTTTCTTCCTGTTCATGATTCCCTCCTCTTTCATCTTTCCCGGTCCACGCAGGCAGGCCGGATTAAAGAAAATTGTCAGGCTT
>JALWTY010000132.1 GCA_026993265.1 Desulfobacterales bacterium | reverse complement strand
CGCGCTTACGGCATGCATGCGAAAACTGTTGACTATCGTCAATGCCATGCTCCGAGATGGTGTGTACTGGCAGGCAAATTATGCGTAAAAAATCGCTTGACTTTAAACACAGTTGCTAAATCCCTAAACCCCTAAACCCCTAAACCCCTAATCCCCTAAACTCAGATGATCTTCTTGCGCAGGAGGAAATCCTTGCCCACGTTCCTCGCCTTCTCGCCTTTTTTAACCTTTGCGGTCATCTTGCCGAACTGGCGGTCGTCGATGGCGTGGGCGAGTTTCTTCAGCACCCTGGGCAACAGGGGGAAATTGGTCAGAACGTTGCGGCGGATGACCGCGGCGGAGAGCGCTTTTTTGCCGTCAACATCCACATGGTAGCCGAACGGCGGCATCCAGATCAGGTCGAGATCATTTTTTTCGTACCCCGCCTTCACCGTCTGAAAATCCTTTTCCGGGTCTCCGGACGGCGTTGCCTTTATCCGCCTGAGCCCCTTGACGGTGTTTTCGATTATGATGTCGGCCCGGGTGTTTTCGTCGTCCGATTTGAGGGCCTTGTACATGGCCCCGGCGCTGGGGAATTCCCGCAGCTTTACCGTGGTGCCGGTGCGTTCGTTGATGAGGGTCACCATCATCTCGGCCATGAGCGATTCCTCCACCGTGCCGGTGGAGCCGATGTACAGGGTGCGGCCGACGCAGGCGGTGCCGGGGCCGCTTCCCGCGGCGAGGATGAGCGCTGCGGCGATGGCCGCGGCAGTCAGTATTGTGCTGATCCTTTTCATTCTGATACCTCTGGCACTTCAGGTTTTCCGGCGGCCCGCCGGCCCGTTGAAAAACGTGGCCCGGCGCCGCGGGACAAGGCGTAATTCGGCAAAAGCGCGGTTCACATGGCGAGCAGGCCGCGGATCGAGTGGAAAAGAGTATAGGCGCCAAGGCCGGTTATGACCACGGCGGAGAGTATCCCCAGCCGTTGGCCGAGTTTCCGGTTGTCTCCAAGTTTTCTGGTCAGGTTGCCCGCCCGGGACAGAACCACGCCGATGGTCATCATCACCAGCCCCAGCCCGAGGCTGAAAAACAGCGCAACCGTAAGCCCCTTGGCGGTGCGTCCCGCGCCGATGGCGGCCAGCAGGGTTGCGATCGCCGCCGGGCAGGGCACGAGTCCGCCGGATATTCCCAGAAGCAGAAGGCGCCACATGTCGGTCTTCTCCCTTGCCGCCTCTGAGTGATGGTGGGGATGGGAGTGGCCGTGATGGTGGTCGTCACCGTGCCCGTGGTCATGGCTGTGCGCATCGTGAGCGTGGGGGTGCTCATGCCCGTGTTCGTGGTGGTGGTCGTCCTTGCAGAAAAAGTGAAAGTGGGTGTGGCCGCTGTTGCCTGAGAGACGCTCTTTCAGCATCCAGATACCAACGGCGAGGATGAGCACGGACGATACCATCCCCATCCAGGTGTGGAGTTGGGCGTCGGTGAACTTTCCGGCCATCAGCTTGGCGATGATTCCGAGGATTATGACGCTGAAGGTGTGGGTGAAGGTCACTATCAGCCCGAGGAGGATTCCGTCTATGGCCCTGCCCCTGGTGCCGATCATGTAGGCGGCGATCAGCGATTTCCCGTGGCCTGGCTCGAAGGCGTGCAGGGCGCCGAGTGCGATGGCGCCGGTGTACAGGGTGATGTCTGAAGTCATTGGGTGCCTTGGTGGTTTTATCAGCCTGTTGAAAACGAGCGCGAGCGCGGACGAGGCAAGGAAGAATCCGGCGAAAAAGCGCAGTTTACATGGGGTAAATGAGCATTTTGAGCCGGATTCTGACGCAGCATCGTCAAGCAGTAGTTTTTCAATGGGCTGTTATGGTTAGCGGGGAAGTGAACACTGTCCGTCCCCGCCCTCGAGTGGACATGCGGAAAGCCTCAGGGGTATTCCCGGTGACGTCTCTGCCAGGTTCTCGCTTTTCCTGATGACGGCATCGGTGATCTCCCTTGCCCGGCCCACGTGTTTTTCCGGGCTTGTCGCCCGCCTCAGCTCTTCCATTGTAAAGAGGCCCGCGGTTTCCTTCTGCCGCAGGACCGCCTCGAGGAACGAACCGCCGCTTTCCCGCGCTTCCATGGCCGCGCGGTAAAGCGCCTCGTGGGCCTTCTTCTTTCCGATCTTGCCCGCAATGAGGAACATTAACGCTTCCGATCCCACAAGACAAGCACTGCTTCCCAGGTTGCGCGCCAGCGCCTCCCGGTGGACGGTCAGCCCCGCGAGAATCCTCGCGGTGGCGGCCAGGGCACAGGCCAGGTAGGACAGGGCGTCGGTAAGCGACACCCATTCCATCCTCACCGCGCGGTAGTCGCGTTCGTGCTCGTTTATCATGGTGTCAAGCCCCCCCGCGGCGCAGGTCTTGAGCAGCCTGGCCAGCACCACTACCTGCTCGCACTGTTCCGGGTTGCGTTTGTGCGGCATGGTGGTGCTGCCGATCTTTCCCGGATGGAAGGGCTCCTCGAGCTCGCCTATCTCGTCGCGGGAGAGCTGGCAGATCTCGTTTGCCATCTTGCCCAGGGTGCCGCCGGCCAGGGCGCAGAAAAGAACCGCCTCGGCCGTCCGGTCGCGGGATGCGTGCCAGCAGGCGTCCGGTACCCCGAGCCCGAGAATCGCGGCAAAGTCGCGCAGAAGCCGTTCCCGGTCGCCGGTCAGGGCGCTCATGTTGCCCACGCCGCCGAAAAGCTGGCAGACCAGGATGCGGGGCAGCATCTCCGCCAGCCGTTGCCGGTGGCGCAGGAGTTCGTCGAGCCAGACCGCGAACTTCAGCCCCAGGGTGGTGGGCAGGGCGGGCTGTCCGTGGGTGCGCCCCACGATCAGGGTGTCGCGGTGTTCCGATGCCAGCTTCGCGGTTTCGCGGATGACCCGGTCGAGATCGCGGGCGATCACGGCAAAGGCGTCGCGCATCTCGAGGACCTGGGCCGTATCCTGGATGTCCTGGGTGGTGGCGCCGTAGTGGATGAAACCTGCGGCTTCCGGGTCGCTCGCCTGGTGCCACTGGTCGAGCAGGGGGATGAGGGAGTGGTTGGTCTCCTTGATGCCGCGGATGATGGCGCCTGTGTCGAAGCGCCGCAGGTCTGCCGTCTTCCTCAGCTCCGCGGCCGCGCTTTCCGGGATAACTCCCTGTTTCGCCTGGCTTTCCGCCAGGGCGCATTCCACCTCGAGCCAGCGGGAAAAGCGCCGGAAATGGCAGAAGATCCTGCTGATTTCAGCCGTGGTGTAACCGTCCCGGTAGAAGGGTGAGGCGGTGATATGTGATGCCGGAGCGTCGCAGCTCATATACCTGGATCCGTGACGTCCGGGAACGGTGCAGATGCAAGGAGGCGACGATGTTGATGTAATCGCAATGAATTGCGATTACGCCGCGGAAACTCAAACGTTTTTTGTTCCCGCGGTGGAGAAGCCTCGTGGTTGCCCTTTGCTGCGGGAGTGCCCCTTTGATAATACCTCGGTATATCAAGGGGGTGCCGACACAGCAGATGCGCCGTTCCCGGACGCCCTGTAGGGCGGCGGGGTGAACTTTCCGCCAGGGGGGTTGGATGATTGTAAACGCACAAAATCAAGCAGTTGTGTTCAACAACGGCACACAGCCGTCACGGATTCAGGATATCGTCTTTTCGGCCGCGGCGATTATCTCTTCCGCGATCCTCCGGCAATGGCCGGTGTTGTCTTCCGGGCGGGCCAGAAGCGCATAGTCTTCCTCTCCGAGTATCACGCCCGCTTCCGGATCAGCCCGCAGCAGGCCGGCAATGTCTTCGTCCTGCCTGCGGAAAGAGTAGATCCTTTCGAGGATGGCCCGGGCCCGGCCGCGGCCGAGGGCCCCGGCAAGACGGAACATGAGCCATTCGCCCATGAGCGCGTCGCCGTGCGTTTTCAGGTTGGCGAGCATGCGGTCCGTCCTGACCTCGAGTCCATCAATTATCAGGACAGTATAGTTTACCGCGCAGCCGGTGTAAACGAAGATATCCGGCACCGCCAGCATCTCGGACCACAGGCAGCGGCCGTCGCGCTCGTGCTGGTGGACCATTGCCGCGGTCACGGCCTGCGCCAGCGTCCTTGCCTGTCGGCTGGCCACGCAGACCCGCTGGGAGATCACGGGGTTGCGCTTGTGCGGCATGGTGGAACTGCTCGCCGCGCCTTCTGGCAGCGGTTCCATTAGCTCGCCGACCTCGCTGCGGGAGAGCTCGAAGATTTCGTTCGCGATCCTCTCGCAGCTCGCGCAGACAAGGGAGAGAAGCGAGGTGCATTCCGCCACCCGGTCGCGGCTGTTGTGCCACGCCCCCGGCGACCAGGAGAGCCCCAGCTTTTTCATGGTCAGCTCCGCGGTCTCGAAAGCAAGCGGCCCGAGCGCGGCCATGGAACCCACCGCGCCGCCGAGTTCGCCGCGCAAAAGCCGCGGTTTCATCTCGCGGAACCGTTCGATGTGGCGGCATATTTCGGCGAGCCACAGGGCCGTCTTGTACCCGAAGGTTATGGGCAGGGCGGCCTGGCCGTGGCTGCGGCCGGTCATCGGCGTGTCCAGGTGTTCACGGCTCAGGCGGATCAGGATTCCCTTCAGTTTTTCAAGATCGTTTTCTATTATCGCCAGCCCGTCGCGCATCTCGAGGATCTGGGCGGTGTCGAGCAGGTCCTGGGTGGTGATGCCGTGGTGGACGTACTCGCCCGCGCCGCCCGCGCATGCCGTTCTGAGTTCGTTCACCACCGGCAGGACCGAGTTGCGGCTCTTTTTGTAAGCCGCGGCAACCCTTGAAAGGTCGAGGTTGTCAAGGGACGCGGCCCGGGCGATCTCCCTGGCCGCATCATCCGGGATCACCCCCAGTTCTCCCTGGGCCGCGGCCAGGGCCGCTTCTATCTCGAGCCAACGGGCGAAACGCCGTTTTTCATCGAACACCGCCTTCATCTCCGGGGTGGAGAAGAAACCGGCCTGATATTCGAAATCAATGGCGCAGGATGGCATTTTTTCTTCCTCCCGAATCCGCCGCCCCGTTTTCACGAGGCAGGCAAATGTGTAGGGTGCGCCGTGCGCACCAATGCAGCGCCGTGCGCTGGTTTATGGTGCGTATCCGGTTGCCCCCGTCTTTCTCGCCGCGCACATGGCCAGCGCCGCCCGGTACGGGCTCGTCCCCTGTTCCCCGGCCGCGGCCAGCACCTCCAGGGTGAGTTCCCGGAGCCGGGTGAAGGTGTGAGTAAGCACCGTTGCGGCGTCCGGGTGCTCCTTGGGGCCGAACAGCCCCTGCATGGATACCGAGCCGCCCGCGCCGGCGAGAAAATCCGGCACCGTCAGGATACCGCGGTTGAAAAGGGCCTCGTGCCCGTCAGGCGTCACCGCGAGATTGGCCCCCGGCGCCACGGCCCGCGCCTTTATTCCGGCGGCGTTGGCGCCGGTTATGACGCCTTCCACCGCAAGCGGCAGGAGCAGGTCGCATTCCTGGGTGAGAACCGCCTCCCTGGGCAGGATTTTTATCCTTTTGTCGTAAGGCGCCGGCAGAATGCCGGGAGGGTGGGAGAGGAGCCAGCCGATGTCGATGCCTTCCCTGCACGCGAGCGTTTTTTCCGCATCGGCAATGGCGACGACCTTCACACCGGAGCCTTCAAGGGCGTGAAGCAGCCCCTGGGCCAGGGTTCCCGCACCCTGCACCGCTATCCTCGCGCCTTTGGTTCCGATGCCGGCGCGTTCGAGACAGGCCGCGGCCGCGCCGGCCACTCCGTATCCGGCCCGCACCTGGCCGAGGGTCTTGCCGCGGCCCACGTCCTCCTGCAGGATGCGGTAGCGGGCCGCGAAGTAACCGGGCTCCCAGCCCATGGCCCGGGCCACCGCCATCTTGACGGAATCTATTCCGGCTGCGGCCGCGGCATCCTGAAGCTCCTCCATGCGGACGTTCAGATCAGGCCCCATGGAGTAGCGTTCCCGCACCAGCGGCGCGATGGCGCGAAGAAACCTGGTCATGGCCGCGGGCTTGCCGGGGGCGGCCGGGTCGTAGTCGATGCCGCTTTTGGCCCCGTCCACCCCCAGGTCGGCGATACGCATCTTGCGGGTCATGTTCCTGGCCATGGCGCAGAGATGTTCACGGGAAAGCCCGCGGCACACCCGCATCCCCCCGGCCGCGAGGCCGTGCTCGAGGCTGTCGATCACAAGCCACCCCCGGAAGCCTTCCTCGGGGTCGATGTATTCAATTACCAGCGCCGGTTCCTTGGGTTCGTTCATGGTTGACGGTTCATGGTTGATGGTTGCCGGGAGACGGGAGACAGTCGGCGGATGCGGCCTTCGGCCGCCACCACTGCTTTGTCACTCGGTCACTCGGTCTCCTGTATCCTGATCACCCCCAGCTGCGGGTCGCGGCCGTGGTCGAAAATGCGCGGCGCGGCCCTGCCGCCCGGCTCGAGGCTCCAGCGGTTGCCGCGCGCGTCCAGGTCCCACATCTGTTTCGCCCCCAGCTTGAGGTCGTATTCGCGGTTTGCGGCAATGGTGTTGCCGCGGATCACGAGCCGTCCCGTGTTCCATGGGCGTCCGGAGCGTTCCGGGTTGAAGAAGTCGGTGGTGTTCTGGCCGGATGGCGCCAGAAATATGCCGGTGCCGTTTCTGCTTATCAGGTTGCCGCGGATCGAGGCCGGCCCTTCCATCCGGGTGAAACGGATGCCGATGTTGTTGCCGGTGAAACGGTTGCCCTGCACGGTTATATCGGCGCGGCCGAAACGCAACCCTTCGTTGTTGTCGCTGAAAACGCAGTCTTCGATCACCGCGGTGGAGAAATGAACCTGCATCCCGGAGAACGCGCCGCTGAAGCGGCATCTTTTTATAACGTTTCTGCCGGATGCGGCGTACAGCATCAGGTACGACCAGCGCGCCGGTCCTGCCCCCGGTTCCGCTGCAATAAAGCGCACCGGCCTTTCTTCGGTTCCTGTCGCCCGTATCTCTCCCAGAACCCGGATCTCGCCGTCGCCGATACCGTCGCGGTTGCGGTCCCGCCAGGCGAAACGCACCGTGGTGCCGGGAAGGATGGTGAGGCGCGCCCCCGCCGCCACCACAATCACTCCATCTACGGTCATCTCTCCGCTCCATACCGTGTCATGCCGGATGACCTGGTCCCTGAACAGGTTGTGGCGCGTCCTGGCCGCGTATCCGCCGGGAACGGAAAGGATTTTTCTTTTATCTGACGCTCCAGCCATTATCCGCGTAACCGTTATGTCGGCGGTGCGCTTCGTTCCGGCCGTAATGGTCAGGCTGTGGTTGGCGTTGCCGCAGTAAAGGCCGTACAGTTCTCCCTGCCGCGGGGCCTCGCCCGTCATCTGCCGCGCCTGGAGATAGTATTTTCCCCCGCCGGGCAGCCGCAGCCGGTAACGCCCCTCGTTGTCGCTGCGGGCCATGGCTGCGGGTCTCGTCCGCAGTATGTACATCTGGAATATCTCCTGGCCGAGCGCGGGGTAGGCGCTGACCAGCATTCCGGCCGCCGCTGTGCCGTCCGTCAGTATCGTCCGGCCGCTTATGACAGCCCCTTGGAAAGCCGCCGCGCCCGATGGGGCGGCATTATGGTCCGGCCCGCCCCGGCCGGCGCCGGTGGTCTCCCGTCCTGGTCCGGCCGCGGCCAGGGCGGCCTTCCTCCGGTATGCGAAGCGGCGGCCGCGCGGATCGTCAAGCCCCTGTTTCAGGTAATGGCCGAGGTCGTCCCTGGGGTAGCATTCGATATCCAACTCGCATCTTTCGTCAGTGGATATGTTCACCGGATTGGCAGCCGGATAACAGAACAGATCCCCGGCCGCCAGCGGCCCCATGCCACCGCCGTCCCGCCATCTTGCCACCACCGTGTATCTGCCGGGCTCGAGGTCGAAGGAGAAACGGCCGTCAGCGCCGGTGCTGCCGGAAAGCAGCCCCATGCCCCTGGTCTGTCTCCTGTTGAAGGAGTAGACGGACGCCATTGCCCTGTCAAGGGGGGCGCCGCCAAACCTCACCGTGCCGGAGACGCCGCTTCCGTTCGCCTTGCGGCAGGAGGCGGCCTTTGCCCTGGTCAGGAAAAAGGGTATCCAGTGGTAACCGCGGGAGATATCCACCGGGTTGGCTCCATGAAAGGCGAACAGGGGATTTTTTTCATCTCCGCCCCGGGCCGCGAGGAAATAACTGCCCGCATCCACCTCCAGCCGGTAGATTCCCGCGCCGCCGGTGGCGGCGCAGGCTGCCGCCTTCTGCCGGGAGAGGTCGAGATCGCGCCAGGCGCACACCGTTGCCGCCGCTGGCCGCCCTTCGGGAGACAACACCATGCCCTCCACCAGCGCGGCCCCGGTGGCGCCGGGCGCGAGCGACAGCAATGCCGCCGTCATCACGGCGGCGGCGCGCACCGTTACGGCTGCCACTCTATTTCCACCTCTTTTTCCGGATCGCCTTCCTTGTACGCCCTTATCACCGGGTTTTCAGGATCGGTCATGGACACGATGAACATGAGCAGCCTGCTGTCCCGGCCGAGGATGGCGTCGAGCAGGGTGGGGGTGTCGCGGATCGGGTCGTCCTCCCAGGCGACCCGGTGCATGTGGTATGTTCCTATCAGCCTGAGTCCTCTTACCTTTAATATATATACCGCCTCCCGCATCTCGGCCGGGTCCGCCACCCATCCCCGGCCTGAAAGAGGGGTCTCGGACGGAACCGCGTACCTTTCCATCTGCCGGTCCATGGCGCTGCGGTGCGGCTCGATGTTGCGGACGTTCTTCTTCAGCGCTATCACCTGTTCCGCCCGCGCCGCGCCGTTTTCGACGCGCCCCCCCACCAGGCCGAACGCCTTTGGCCGTCCCTCTTCGCCCGCAAGATGAATTCCGGCCAGCTTGCGCCGGCAATGGGCGATGATCTCATCTTTTACTGTCGGCGCGGCGATGATCCTTGCCACGGTTTCTATCTGCATGTCGTGTCTCCTCGGCGTTTTCTGCGTTGGGCCGGTCTGCCGCGCCCGCGGGCGCGCATGCGCCCCTTGCCGTTTTGCGTCACTTTTGCATGAATTTTGTCACCCGCGCGGGGAGGCCTGCAAACCGTCCGGTTGGGCAGTGCCGCCCGTCCATGATAAAAAAAAATCCGGCATCTTTCACGCAAGCCGCCGCTTTTTCCGCGCCGTTCATAACAGCTCCGGCCGTCAGGCTGCACCGTAAACCGTAAACATCAAACCGTAAAGCCGCTCTTCCTTTCTTTCTGCACGTTTCTTGCATATTCCTTGCAGGAAATGGAAGACCACTGCCGGCATGGCCTGTCAGGCCTTTTGTCGTTGACTGCCGGGGGCGGCTTGTGTTATAAATTTTAAAGGATTTCTGTACGCAGGCTGGCCCGCTGTATGGTCTGCGGGTACGGCAACATGGAAAAACCCGGTGTTTTCAGGTGGTTGTCTGGCCCGGGCTAGAGTTGGCAGAATTTCTTAAAGTTTAGGGGGAGGCGTCTCTCGCAAGGCGCCTGAAACGAAGTAAGCAGTATGAATCAAGGGGGAAGCGCGATGAAGAGACTGGCACCGGTAGCTGGTCTGCTGCTGCTGATAGCAGCGGTGACGACCTCCGGCAGTGCCCGGGCGTATTACCTGGACGCGCCGCACAACGAGTCGAACGGCATCACTTGCCGGACGTGTCACGGCAACCCTGTCTGGTGGGGTTATACCTCGCAGAATATCGATGACACGCTCCGCAACGCCGTCTGTATGAGTTGTCACGACAACAACAACGACGGCGACTACAAGGAGATGCTGGCCCCGCAGAAGGCCATGCACTCTGATCTGGCGATGAACGGTACGGCCAACTGGAGCACCCAGTGTACCGACTGCCACGATCCGCACTATCAGCCGCAGTTGGACTGGGCCAGTGTCGATTCCGCCAAGCTCTGGCTGGCCCAGGGCACGGTGACGGGCATTGTTTCCGTTACCGACGGGCCGGACCCCAACAATCCTGACGCCGGCTCCACTACTGTCATCAGCTATACCGGGATCTCCGGCAAGACCATCGGCGCCATCAACTGGGCGGATCCGGCCAACTGGGTCAACAAGGGTGGTCTTGTTGCTGTAAGCCGCGCCGCTGATGGCAGCCGCGGCCTGGTTTTTGTCCCCAATATTCTTGATCCCTCCGATACTTACGAGATCGTAGCCGCCGATGCCAGCACCGTCACGGTCAAGGGCAAGGTTCCCGATCCCGGGAGCACCACCTTTGGTATCATCTACGGTGACAATATCCGGTCGGTCATTAAGCAGGCCGGCACCTATAACGGCGGTGTCGGCTCCATGGAACGGGAGGTCAAGTTCTTCTATCCGGATTCAATTACCGGGGACTACGGCGGCTTTGTCGACGACTCCGGCGCTGCTACCCCTGTCGGCCTCTGTCAGGTCTGTCATCCCCCGGTTTCCGTGGCCGGCCAGGACAACCACTGGAATACCGACAACTCCGGCGACAGGCACAACAACGGCACCCGGTGCACCCAGTGCCATGATCCCGTCGCCACCGACGCCGCCTTCCGCGGCGGCGCCGACCATACCACCAAGATCGTTACCTATGATGATGGATCGTCGGTCAACTGTAACGACTGCCACAGCGATGTGGTCAGCGACCCGGCTGCCGGTCACGTGAATCGCGGGGCGACCAATCTCAACGCCGGCGCCACTGCTCCGACTTCAGGCGGCACCGGTTGCGCCGCTTGTCATACCGACGATACCTCGCAGTTGAACGGCGATGTGGCCGCCCGCCTCGGCGTGACCCCGCAGTTCGGTGATGACGGCAGCTTCCCCTATGACTGTTCCGCCTGTCATCCCAACAAGCCGCAGGAGGTTGCCGACGGTATCCACGGCGGCCACGGTTCGGGCGTGTTTCTCTTTGACACCATTCCTGCCGGCGGCGGCGGGCTTGACTGCTCCGGTTGTCATCCTGACAACGGCGGCGGGATCGTGAAAGATGTACACGGTAACAATTGCAGCCTTTGCCATTCCGATCCCAACGGTGGCGACGGCACCAGCAAGCTCGGCGACACCCTGCCCGGCGGCCCGGACGGTGACGCCACCGTGGCCGCGCAGGCCGGCGCGGGGTATCTTGACACCGCCACCTGTGCGACCTGCCATGCGGCGGCAAGCGTTGACAACACCGTCGCCCAGATCCATCATGTCAGCCAGAACAACTACGCCGCCAACGGTCAGTGCACCCAGTGTCATGATTCCTCCACCGCCAAGGCGGCGGCCGACACCAGCGGCGCGGGCAATCCGGCCGATCATTCGTTGCTGATCGCCGATTACACCAACTGCACCAGCTGCCACAGCGCCAACGCCGGCACCCCCCAGGGCGCGGCCATCGATCCGGCGTCCAACAAGGTGCATGACAACTGCGTGGCCTGTCATAATACGGATTCCAGCCTCAAAACCTTGGCCCAGGTCAACGGCGCCATCGTTTCCGCCATGCCCAACCCGACCTCGGCCAGCAACGACGGCGGCGGCAACTGTGCCGCCTGCCATGGCGAGTATTTCCCGAACCACCAGAACATCGACCACTCCACCAGCCGGGTGACCAACGCCACCGGCACCTGCGCCAACTGTCACAACGCCTTGGGCGCGGGCGCTGCCAGGCTTGCGGCCACCTCGCCCTTCACCGGCGCCGGCGAGGTCCATGAGACCAATGGCTGCGCCACTTGTCACAACGCTGACGGCACTCTGGTGGCGGCCACCTCGCTCGCTCCCGGCATCGCTGTCGGCGGCGGCACCTGTGAGACCTGCCATCTCGCCGGGGTCAACACCTGGGAGAGCATCCACACCAGCGCCACCGGCGTGAGTCATGCCACCAAGGTTACCCTGGCGGCCAACTGTGACGGCTGCCATACCGCCACCACTCCCGGCGCCAGCGCTGCGGCCCGTGATGCGGTGACCGCGCCGTTCATCGGCACCGGCGAGGTTCATGCCACCAACGGCTGTTCCACCTGTCACGACACGACCACCGGCCTGACCAAGGCCGCCTACGGCCTGGCCGTGGCCATCAGCCAGGGTGACTGTGAGAACTGCCATGTGGGTGGCGCCCAGACCTGGACGACCATCCACGATCCCAGTGTCAACACCGGCAGCACGGTCAGCCACTCCGGCCGGGTTGACGCGGTCGCGCCGTGCTCCAACTGTCACGCCGCCACCCAGCCGGTTGGCTCCAATGCCCGCACGGCGGCCACTTCGCCCTTCACCGGTTCCGGCGAGGTGCACGGCGGCTCCGGCTGCGCCACCTGTCACAACACCACTGACGGTTCGGCCCTGGCTGGGCCGTTTGCCAAGGCTGACCAGCGGGTAGCCGGCGACTGCACCACCTGCCATGCCAATACCTCTACCTGGCAGAGCATCCATGACGGCGCAAGCGGTGTTGATCACTCCGCCAAGGCGTACAACAACACCCTTTGCGGTTCCTGTCACGACACAACTGCCGGCGGTAACGCGCCCGACGCCATTACTCCGCCCTATGTGGGCAGTGGCGAGGCCCATGCCACCAACCGTTGTGATTCCTGCCATGACGCCAACGGCGGCATTCTGGCCGTTGTCGCTCCCGGCGGCACCAGCAACATCACTGCCGGTGACTGCCAGGCTTGTCATGATCAGTACTTCAACGCTCACACCCACAGCCATGCCAGCACTGTGAGCGCCACCGCCTCCTGCGCCACCTGCCACGCAGCTTCGCAGCCTGCCGGCTCCCAGGCCAGGACCGCGGCCACCGCTCCCTATGTGGGCGCGGGCGAGGTGCATGAGACCGCCTCTTGCGCCACCTGCCACAACACCACCACCGACGGCTCCCGTCGCGCCGGCGCCAAGGGTGACGCCACAGTAAGCGACGGCGGCGACGGCGTGTGGGAATGCGCCGAGTGTCATGCCAGCCAGTGGGATGCCATCCACAATAACGTGGCCACCACTGTCCATGACATCAACGCCGGAACCTCCGGCTGTGACACCTGCCACGGCAACAACGTCGCCGGCTCCAGCGCCCGTGACGCGATCACCGCGCCCTACACCGCTTCCGGTGAGGTTCATAATACCGGCACCACCACCTGCGGCATCTGCCATACCGTCACCGACGGCACCCGGATTACCGGCGCCAACGGCAAGGGCGACGCCACCGTGGGCGACGGCGGTGACGGGGTTTGGGCCTGTAACGAGTGCCATACCTTGGCCTGGGATGCCCTCCATATGAACGCCACCAGTGACGGCGCCGCCTCCGGCGTTGATCACAGCGGCCGGGTGGACATCTACACCACCGGCGGGTACGACTCCTGCGACAACTGCCATACCGGCACCGCCGGCGGCGCAAGCGGCCTGATGCCGGTCAACTCTGCCGATGCCAAGGTCCACGACGCCTGTACCGTCTGCCACGGCGCCGACGGTTCGGTCAGCGGCACCACCACCTATGGCGGCAAGACCCTGGCCGCGGGCAACTGCTCCACCTGCCACGGCGTTTACTTCGACAGCCATGTCCACGGTCAGGACGGCGGATATGTCAACCATGATGTGGTATTCGACGTCGCAGTTGATATCTCCCAGACCGGCGGGGCTGGCAACGAGTGTTACCAGTGTCACGACGACGCCATTCTGGGCAAAGGCACTAACGCCCTTTCCACCTGGACTGCGATAATGACCGAGCATGCCACGGTTGGTGGTGCTGCCCAGGCCTCGACCTGCGCCACTTGCCATGACTATGCCACCAACGGCAATCAGTCCGGCGATCCTGATACGCCGTTGCTCTCCACGGTTCAGAGCGTTATCGCCACCGGCACCGGCAACACCTGTATCTCCTGTCATGTGCCCAAGAGCTATGCTCATAGCCCGAGCACTTCGCAGCATGGCGGGCATTCAGCCACCGACTTTGGATGGACTGCGGCAACTCAGACATCCTGCGGTGCCACCAACTGTCATAACTACACCGCCAACCCTGATGTGGTTAATGATATCCATGGCGGCAACTGCCTGATCTGCCACGTCTCCTCTTCCGGCGGCACCGGCACCATCAGGTTTGACGGCGGCAACGCCGGGGTCGATGCCACCAACGGCGTGGACGCCGACCCGAGCCTTGCCAGCCTTGGCACCGGCGCTCCCCATACCGACGAGTGCACCGCCTGCCACAACCCGGCTGGCGCCAACGTGGACGCCACCTCGCTCGGCGGTATCCATCACAACAACAAGACCGACGGCACCCTGAGTTCCACCACGCCGAGCGCTACCTGTGCGCGGTGTCACGATGCGGTTGATCATACCGCGATGATCAAGGATACTCCGAACGACTGTATCGGCTGTCATACCAATACAGCCGCCTCCGCCGGGGTCAATCCTCCGATCAGCGGGGTCCAGGGCGATCCCAAGGTCCATGACGACTGCACTACCTGTCATGACATCGCCGCAACAGGCTGGAACGGCGCCCTTGTCAGCCCGCCCGGCCCGCGCGGTCTGGTTTACGCCATGCCCGACGGCGGCACCATCGGCGGCACTGACGGCGGCGGTGACTGCGCCAACTGCCATGACGCCACGGCCAAGAAGAACCTCCATCACGGCTCCACCTTGGCCACAGGCGGTCAGTGCCAGGTCTGCCATGTCAATGACCCCTCGACCGGTGTCGGGCCTACCGCTCCCGAGCAGATGGCCTGCCGCGAGTGCCACGTGGACGAGACCCAGAACGGGCTGAAGGTTGTCAGCTACCGTCTGAGCCTTGCGAACGGGGTCGATCCGGCCAGGATTGAGAATACATCTTCCATTCCTGGTTCTGTTGGAGCAGTTACCACTGATGCGAACGGATACGTGACTTCCCACGATATAACTCATACCAGTCCCATCGCGGTCCAGGACTTCCGGGCCTGCTTTGCTTGTCATAACGGTTCTTGGCCCGGCGCGGCTGCGGTTGCGCCGTTCCACGGGTATCCTGGAGATCCTGCAACTGCGATGTTTGACGAGAACGCTGCCAAGAAGACCGTGATAGGCGGTGGCACCCTTGCGGTTATGGAGTCTACTACGACGATCAGCGCCTTGAGGTTCCCGTTGGTTTTCATGTACTATCATCCGGGTCATAACTCCTTCCGTCGCTTCGGTGAGACCGCGACGATGACTAGAAGGTCTATTGAGAACGGTACTCCCGCGGTTGACAACTCCCAGCTCTTCAGGGGGGCGACCTTCAACAATGGCGGTATTGATGGCTCCACCGCACCTGGAGGATGGAGTGCAGGGACGATTGAGGATATGTTCCGTAACGGTACCACCAACGCTGCCACCGGGAACAATGAGTGTGTCAGCGGCGGCGGCGGGCTTACGATCTCCTGCCAGGATCTGAAGGGTGGTGGCGCCGGCCTTCAGCACGAGACCCCGGTCACCGGTTACGACCTGCGGATCGCCAGCGTCCCGTACACCAACTTCAGCGCCTCCGACGGCAACGCGCCGGCCGGCACCGGGTACGGTAACCTGAGCAACGTGCCGTACTTCAACCCGCTGGCTCCGCCCAACGACCGGGTGTTCGTCAACTCGGCCGAGATCAACAGCAACGGGGATCTGGTTGTGGTCGCCGGCAACGACGAGGGGTGCGCCGCACTGACCCTGACCACCCAGACCGACAACACAGCCCGGGGGGCGATCTTCACCCAGGATGCCACTACCGGCTACTGTGTGGCCACGGTCGCCTCGGTCAGCCCGAAACCCACCGCTGTTGACGTGGTCAGCACCGGCACCGGCACTCCGGGTATCTACAACTACCCGGTGACCGACAACTCGCTGAACCCCGGGACCATCACCCTGTCGGCTTCCACCTACAGTGTGAACGAGAACGGCGGCTCGGTGACCATCACCGTCAACCGCACCGGCGGCAGCGGTGCGGTCACGGTTGATTACGCCACCAGCGACGGCACCGCCACCGCTGGCAGCGACTACACCGCTGCCAGCGGCACCCTCTCCTGGGCCGACGGTGATACCACCGCCAAGACCTTTACCATCAGTATCACCGATGACACCGCTACCGAGGGTGACGAGACAGTCAACATAACCCTCTCCAACGCCACCAACGGCGCCACCCTCGGCGCACCGGCCAGCGCGGTTCTGACCATCGTTGACGACGATGTGCCCGGCACCCTTGCCTTTGACGCGGCCAGCTACTCTGTCGGTGAAGGCGGCGGTTCCATCACCATCAACGTAACCCGCACCAGTGGTTCGACCGGTGCGGTCAGCGTTGATTACGCCACCAGCGACGGCACCGCCACTGCCGGCAGCGACTACACCGCTGCCAGCGGTACCCTCTCCTGGGCCGACGGCGACACTGCGGCCAAGAGCTTCACCGTGTCCATTCTCCAGGATACCGTGGTCGAGGGTGATGAGACCGTGACCCTGACCCTGTCGGCGGCCACTGGCGGCGCCTCTATTGGCGGCACCAACCCGGTAACCCTGACCATTGTCGACGATGACAATTCGCCGCCGGCCTTCGGCAGTCCGACCTATACCGCAAGCCCCAACGCGGTTGAGGGCCAGGCCTACACCACCACCACCATGGTGGGGGCGGCCACCGACCCGGAGGGTGACCCGATCACCTACTCCGACGCTGGCACCGGCACCTGCACATGGACCAGCGTAGCGTCCGACGGCACCGTCACCGGCACCCCGCCGACCGGTTCCGGCGGCACCAGCTGCACGGTCGACGTGACCGCCACCGCCACCGGCGGCAGCGACACCGCGACCTTGACCATCAATATTGACGCGGCGCCGACCAACGTGACCCTGGATAGCACCTCGGGAATGATGGATAACGGCGGTACAGCCACAACCTTTACGTGGTCTCACACTGTAGGCGCCAGCGCCAATTATCTGGTGGTTGGTATCGGCATGGACTCTCGGAACGGCGACTATGTCACCTCTGTCTCCTATCCCGGTGCTACTTGCACCCAGTTGGGTGAATCGGATGTGCCTACCAATTTGTACCGCGGCCGATCCGAACTTTGGGGATGCTCCAACCCGACTCCCGGCACGGCCAACATCAGTGTGACCGTGACCGCAAACCCGGGCAAGACCTTTGTAATGAGTGCCTCGTCCTGGAACGGGGTTGGTACTGCGACAAATGTGGTGACCGCTAACTCCACCACCGCCGATCTGTCGCTTACCATCAGTACCGGCGCCAACAGCATGGTGGTTGATCACTTCGCCTCCTACAAGGGTGCTTCCCTTGGAGTCGGCGGTTCGCAGACCATGTTCTATAGCGACACCACTGATGCCGGCGGTTCGGTGATCGGCGGTGGTTCCTACGCCAGCGGCACCGGCGGCAACGTCACCATGAGCTGGACCGACGGAGGCAACGGCGGCTACAACGGTCTGGTCGCGGTCGAGCTCGCCCCGTAACCCAAAAACTCAACCTGTCATAAAGACAGTCAGCCCCCGGTGGAGCCAGCCTCCACCGGGGGTTTTCATTTTCAGAAGCCAGAAGCCAGAGGACAGAAGCCAGAAGGGTAGCGCGCGCCGCGCGCACCATTCTCTTGGCGATTACGCGATGGTGCGCACGGCGCACCCTACTTGTACTAACCCCCTAATCCCCTAGCCGTGCAGGTTGAGTTGAGGAACGAAACCCAACATTACGGCTTTCCACCGGTTTGAGATATCCGGTTTTCAACGGGTACCACTTGGCTGACCAGGCCGTGGGCAGCAATTGACAAGGTGAATCGCGCTCGCTACAATTGGATTGAATAGTGGTTGACCTGTATTTGATGGACCCGTAACAACGGGTCCATCATCCGCCGCAGGACGCGGCGGCGAAATTGCGCTGTTTGAAAAACTGCGTAATTTCGAGAGGAAAGCCGAAGCTACGCTTTGGCTTTCCGTTGAGTAACAACGGCAGGAAGCCGTTGTTACGATTTCATCTGTATTTTGTCTTGTTCGAAGTCCGGGGCTGGCGTTGAAGGAGGTCGTCCATGAATACCCTTTCTGTCTCTGAGGCGAAAATGAAGCTCAGTTCCCTGGTCGATGCTGTCAAGGCGACCGATCAGGAGGTGGTTATCACCAAGAACGGCAGGCCGGTTGCGGTCCTGGTCAGTCCTGAAGAGTTTGAGGGGTGGCGGGAGACCATGGCTATACATTCCGATGCCGACTTGATGCAGGAGATCAGGAAGGGGTTGAAAGCCTTGAAGAAGAGCAAGTGCGAGCTTTACTCCCTCGAGGATCTGCTGTAAGGATGGCGGGTGAATACCGGTTGCGGGTTCCGGTTGAAACCGCAGCCTTTTTGAAAAAACTGCATCCGGAGATCAAGCGGCACATCAGGGCGGCCCTTGAGATGATCGTCGCCGATCCTTTTCAGGGCAAGCCGCTCAAGGATGATCTGGAAGGTCTGCGGAGTTTCCGCGTCAAAAGGTATAGAGTCGTCTATCGGGTCGCGGAACCTGCCGGGGAAATATACCTCGTCGCCGTCGGTCCAAGAAAGAATATTTATGAAGAAACCTTCAGGATTATCAGCCGCGAATGAATCGTGTAATTCTTCGCTTAACAGCCCGTTGAAAAACGTAGCGAGCCGTGCAGGTTGGGTTGAGGAACGAAACCCAACATTACGGCTTTTGATTGCGGCGGCAGGCTCCACCGTTCAAATGTCGGGTTTGTGCCAACCGGCAAACCCTTTGCCCGGGTTGTTTTACCGGGGTATTTTCAGCTCCGGGGATTTTGGGTTGGCAACCCGACCTACGTTGAAAACATCGCCGGAGTCGCTTCGTGGCCCCTGATAAAGCCAGAAGGGTAGCGCGCGCCGCGCGCACCTTTTTTCTCCTGGCAACTCCGCGATGGCGCGCACGGCGCACCCTACCCCCCCTAACCCCCTAAACCCCTAGCCGTGCAGGTTGGGTTGAGGAACGAAACCCAACCTGCACGGCTGATTTGATTTGTACATTGATCATGTGTACACTATCAGTATGTCTGATGTTTGAATCCTTGATGGAGGCTGTTATGCGAAAGGTCAGTGTGAGAGAGGCAAGGCAGCATATAGGGCGTTTGCTCGACCTGGTTCAGGCTGGTGAGGAAATCGTGATTACCCGGCGTGGCAAGGCGGCGGTGAGGATGGTCAAGCCGGATGCGGATGAAGAGATCAGGGGCTTTCCGGAGAGGGACGAATTTCGGGCCGCGCTTTCGAGTTTCGCTAAATTGTCTGCGGTTGAGCTGATGCGGGGGGTAAGGAATGAGCGGTGAGGCGCGTTACTACCTCGATACATGTGCCGTCATCCCCTATTACCGTGAGGAACCATTGAGCAGCGCTGTTCAGGACTTTCTTGTATCCATCACCCCGCCTGTATATATATCGGATTTGACCGGGGTTGAGTTCGTCTCCGCTCTTGCCCGTCTGGTCCGGGTGGGGGATCTTGATGGCGGGTCGGCGGATTCCATTGCCAAGGCCTTTGCCGATGATATAAAGGCCAATCTGTTCGTGAAATCTCTTTTTGCTTCCGGCCACTGTAAGCAGGCGGAGAAGTGGCTTGCGGTCCGCAATACATCCTTGCGTGCTCTGGATGCCCTGCATCTCGCTATCTGCAAGAAACAGGATGCGTGTCTTGTGACCTGTGACAAGGTTTTTTTTCAGTCTGCCCGGCAACTTGGCGTAAACGCTTTGCTTATTGCGGGTTAGGCAATGCGTGAATTCCGGGAATTTGTCAACCCCAATCCAAACCCGGGGTCTCCCCATTTTGGGCTCTTCAGATGGTAGTACCGTGTAGGTTGGGTTGAGGAACGAAACCCAACATTACGGCTCCCCTCATTTGTTGCTTTCCCGGGCGGTAGTGATTAAAATCCCGTTTTTTCTTGTTTTTAATACCTCTTCCGGAGTGTTATGATGAAGGTTTATCTTGCCCGTAACGCCGGGTTCTGCATGGGGGTGCGGCGGGCGGTTGAGGCTACCCTTGAGACCGTGCGGGAGAGCGACGGTCCCATTGCCACTTATGGCCCCCTTATTCA
>JALWTY010000131.1 GCA_026993265.1 Desulfobacterales bacterium | reverse complement strand
TGTTTGAAAAACTGCGTAATTTCGAGAGGAAAGCCGAAGCTACGCTTTGGCTTTCCGTTGAGTAACAACGGCAGGAAGCCGTTGTTACGATTTCATCAACAGTTGCGAGTCCATCAAAATCAACACCGGTTTACGGAGGCCACCATGTTCGAGATATTCACCCGCACCCATTTTTCCGCCGGCCATCACCTGCGCGACTACCCCGGCAACTGCGAAAAGCCCCACGGCCACAACTGGAAGGTTGAGGTGACGGTGCGCACCGACGAACTCGACGAGCTGGGCATGGCCGTGGACTTCCGGGTGCTGAAAAAAGCGGTGGCCGAGGTGATCGCCACCCTCGATCACTGCGACCTCAACGAGCACGAAAAATTCCGCGATAAAAACCCCTCGTCCGAAAACATCGCGGTTTACATCTTCGAGGAGATCAAGAAAAAATTCGCCGGAACCAACTGCCGCCCGGTCAGGGTCAGCATCCGCGAGACCGACAACTGCGGAGTGGTCTACAGTGAATAAGGACCGTTCCCGGAGCAGGGACGACAGTTCCAAAGAACTCACCGTCTGCGAGACCTTTCTTTCCATCCAGGGCGAGGGAACACGCAGCGGCCGCCCCGCCTTCTTCATCCGCCTGGCCGGCTGCAACCTCCGCTGCCGCTGGTGCGACACCCTCTACGCCGTTACCGCTGCAGGAAGGCGGACAAACGTCGCCGCCCTGGTCAAGGCGGCGGCCCGCCATCCCCGGGCAATGGTGGCGGTCACCGGCGGCGAGCCACTGCTGCAGGAAAACTGCACCGCCCTTCTCCACGCCCTGGTGCGGGAAGGACGGGAAGTTGTGCTCGAGACCAACGGCAGCATCGACATAGCAAAGGCGCCCGAGGGCGTCGTCCGGGTGATCGACATAAAATGCCCCGGCAGCGGCTCGGGCGGCTCGTTCATGCCGGAAAACTTTCTTCATCTGCGGCCTGACGACGAAATAAAGTTCGTGATCGCGGACGAAGAGGATTTCGCCTGGGCCGTGGCCACCATCCGGGAACACAACCTTGCCGAACGCACGGCCGCGGTTTTGATCTCGCCGGTGGCCGGCGGGATGGAAGCGGCAAGGACCGCAGAACTCATCCTAGAAAGCGGGCTCGACCTGAGACTGAACCTGCAGTTGCACCGCATAATCTGGCCCGGGCGCAGGCGGGGAGTGTAGCGGGCTGCGGCTAAGAGCCGCAGCCCGAAGGCAAAAGTTAAAAGTCAAAAGGCAAAAGTAAGGATGTGGACGATTACAATAGACCGCGGCCGTAAGGCCGCCTCCGAACTTTTGCCTTTTGCCTTTTGACTTTTGCCTTCCCGGCGGCCTAAGGCCGCCGGGCCAATATCCCTTCCCAGCCGCCGGTCTTCAGCCTGCGCGTCTCCACGAATCCGGCCACGCGCAGCCGGGCCGCGATCTCGCCTGCGGCCCGGCCCTGAAATCCCGAGACCACGATTCCGTCACGCGCCTTTGCCGCAAGGGTTGCGGCAAGGCCGGACAGCACCGCCGGGGTCATGTTCGCCACCACGAGCGAAAAAACGCCATCCACTCCGGCGGCATCGCCATCGCGGATATCCACCGCCGCGGCAAGGCCGTTCTTCCGCGCGTTCTCCCTGGCCTCGGCCGCGGCGTCCCGGTCGATCTCCACCCCCACGACCCGGGAGGCGCCGAGCCTGGCCGCTACCAGGGAAAGAACGCCGCTGCCGCAGCCCGCGTCCAGGACCGAGTCCGGGGAAAAAAGCCGGAAGGCCTCGGCCATCAATTCCACCGCGATACGGGTGGACGGGTGCGCGCCGCTGCCAAAACCTATGCCTGCGGCGATGATGATGGTTTCCGGGCCAGGTCTGGCGTATCCGGGCGGCGCCAGGACAAAGGGGCCGCAGCGCAGCGCGGCCGCCTCCCCCTCTCCGGGGACCATCCTGGTCTCGACCAGCTCGAGCGCAAGGCCGGAAGCGCCCCTGTCCACAGCCGCGGCGAATCCGGGAAGAAACTCGTCGATGCCGGTCCCGCCGGGCAGGAAGACGAGATAGAGATCCCGGCCGAGAAAACGCGGGGGCTCGGTGATCCCGAGAGCGGCGGTAAAGGCGGCAAGTTCATTCTCCCCGCCCCGGCAAAGCCGCAGCACCGCGGCCGGACGGCCTTTTCCGCCGCCGTATGCGCCAAACTCCAGGCTCACCGGGCCAGTTCCAGGCAGCGGCTCCTGCCGTCAGCGCCGGAAACAAAAACCTTTTCCCGGAAAAAGGCCACCATGCCGCGCCGGCGCCGGGAGGTGCGCACCTGCTCGGGCACCAGCGAGGAGACCGGCTGTCTGAGGATCTCCATCTTGTACTCGATGTGGCCGGCGAGACGGTTGTCGAGATACCAGGCGTACACCAGGCCGAAGAGCATTCCCGGCGGGGTGAAGCCATCGTCGCCGTTTATCAGGCGGGTATAGACGCCGTCACCCCGCGGACACATCCGGGCAAGGCGCAGGTAGGCGTCCAGATCGTCCGGCGAAAACCAGCATCTGCGCTCGTTCTCCGGCCTGAGTTTCAGGGTGAAGACCCGGCCGGCGCACTCCCCGCCTACATCCACCGGCGCAAGATCCTTTTTCAGGGCGTAATCACCGAGAAGCGACTGCCCCAGGGCGGCGAGAAAAGCAAGTTCCAGGTCAGGGCCGGGAACGGCCACGTCCTCGCGCAGGTTGATGGTCATGGTTTCCGGATCGTAAAAGGAAAAGAGACGGTCCCAGGCCTGGTCGCGCCGCCACCTCGAAGGCGGCACGCAAGCGACGGCGCGGACAAGCCCGAAATGTTCCGCCGGAATGTCACGGTGGCGGGCGAGAACATCGAGGATGAAATCATGCCGCGGCCCGCTGAGACCGAACCCGGCCAGGATCCCGCGCATCCTGGCCATGCGGCCGCTCTGTTCCGAATCCGGGTCTATGGTTATCCGCACCTTGAGATCAGGGTTGGCCCTGGACTCCCCGGCCCGGGCCGGACCGGCAAGGGCGTACAAGGTCTTGAGGGCCCTGGCCACCGCGGCCGGATCGTGCTGGATCACGCCGCTTTCGGCCATGGCCGCGGTGGAGTGGATGGCCGCCTCCACCGGAGTGAAACCCAACTCGATCACCCGGTTGCGGTCGAGATAGATGGGCACCTTGCCCTCGACCCCGTACCGGCTCAGCACCGAACCGGGGATCTCCCGCAGCCCCAGGCAGAGAACCTGATCGAAAAGGCCCTGGACCCCGCCGGGGATGTTGAGGTCATAGGCAAGGATCAGGTCTGAGACGTGGAAACGGCGGGCGGGATCGCCGTAGACCAGGTCGGTTTCCCCGGCCTGGACCCAGATGTTCGCCACCAGCACCTTGACCGCCCGCCGGTTCGCGCGGATGGCGGCGGCGATCCCCGGGGTCTGCAGCACCGGAATGACCGATGAATAAAGGCTGCCTGGCGCGAAAACGATGAGGTCGGCTGCGGCGATGGCGGCGGCGAGCTCGCTGTTTAAGACCGGCTCATCGGCGAAACAGACGCTGACCCCGGCCACCGGCACCCGGCGGCGGGCAAGCGCGCTCTTGTACTCGCCGGTGACCTCGACGCCGTTGGCGTACCTGAACCGCAGGGCCGCAGGCACCCCGGCGCAGGGGAAGACCGGGCCCGCGCCGATGAGACGGGAAAACTCCGCCACCCCTGCGTAAACCGCGGCCTCGGAGATGTCTCCCTCCCCGGCCGCGGCAACGATGGCGGCGGCCAGCAGCAGATTGCCGACGCAGTTGCCCGGCTCAAGGAGCGGAACCAGACGGGGATCGGCAAACAACCGCTCGCCCAGGGCGGAAAGCCCCCGCGCCATCGGTCCGGGCAGGTCGGCCAGTCCGCCGGGGCCGCCCAGCAGGTCCACTAGCCCGGACGGAGCCGCATCCAGGCGGTGGTTTATGATGCGGTGGAGCCGGGCCGCGGCCCGGTGCGGGTCGGCCGGGCCCATGTCCCGTATCTGTCCGGCCCGGACCGCGGCCAGGATCACGTGCCTGAGGTCGCCCAGGGCGATCACCGGCAACCGGGCCGAGATCATGCCGGTGGAACCGCCGTCGTCGGTGACGCAGACCACCGCAGAGGTGGAAGGAAAAAGCTCTTTCAGGCCGGAAAAGGGATTCTGCCACCAGTTGCGGCCGCGGCTGTCGCCGCCGATGAGGTTGGAAAGCCCGGTGCCGCCGCCCAGGACCACAACCTTGATACCGGAGAGGTCGAGGCTGTCGAGGCCGCGGCGCAGCTTTGCGATCCTCCCGGAACGGGCGCGGCCGTCGCGGGAAAGGACCCGTTCCACCACTCCGGCCACGGCAAGGCCGCGGCTGCGGGCGATTTCCTCGGCCTGGCCCCGCAGTTCCTCAAAAACGGCGTTCATCCCGCGTTCATCGCCGGCCGGTTCATATGCCGGTGGCCGCCATCTGCCGGCGGACCACGGTCTCGGACTCTTTCATGGCCTCGCGTTCCGCGTCGGTCAGGGGGAACTCCATGATCCGCTTTATCCCGCCTGCGCCCAGGACCACCGGCACGCCGAGAAAACAGCCGGAAAAGCCGAACTCGCCATCGAGCCAGGCTGCGCAGGGCAGGACCCTGCGGCTGTCGGTCAGCACCGCCTCGGCCATCTCCACCGCAGCCAGCCCCGGAGTGTAGAAGGCGCTGCCGGTCTTGAGCAGGCCGACGATCTCGGCCCCGCCGGTCTGGGTGCGTTTGACAATGGCCTCGATCTCGTCCGCGGGCAGAAGGTCGGTGACCGGGATGCCGTTGACGTTGGCGAGCCGGACGAGCGGCAGCATGTTGTCGCCGTGGATGCCCATGACCATGGCGGAAACGTCGCAGGGGGCGACCCCGATGGCCCGGGCGAGGAAGGTGCGGTACCGGGCCGAGTCCAGCACCCCGGCCATGCCGATGACCCGTTCACGCGGGAAGCCCGAGACCTTGTAGGCGGTATAGACCATGGCGTCGATGGGGTTGGTGACCACGATGAGGACGCAGCCGGGCGAGCGTTCGACCGCCTCGGAGACGCAGCTCTTCACGATGGCCACGTTCCTGGCGAGCAGGTCCTCGCGGCTCATGCCCGGTTTCCGCGCAAGCCCCGCGGTCATGATGACCACGTCGCTGTCCGCGGTGTCGTCGTAGTCGTTGGTGCCGGTGATCGAAACGGAAAACCCGTCAACCGGGCCGGCCTGGGACAGGTCAAGGGCCTTGCCCTGGGGCACGCCCTCGACCACGTCGAGCAGCACCACGTCGCCAAGGCCGCGGGTCGCGGCCCAGTGAGCCGCGGTGGCGCCGACGTTGCCGGCGCCGATGATGGTTATCTTCTTGCGCATCGGAAAACCTCTTTTTTATTGAAATCCGTGACAGTTTTGATGTTCCAAGGCTGATGAAATCGTAACAACGGCTTCCTGCCGTTGTTACTCAACGGAAAGCCAAAGCGTAGCTTCGGCTTTCCTCTCGAAATTACGCAGTTTTTCAAACAGCGCAATTTCGCCGCCGCGTCCTGCGGCG
>JALWTY010000130.1 GCA_026993265.1 Desulfobacterales bacterium | reverse complement strand
TCCACCCGCGCCCCGACCCGCTGCCCCGCACCCGGGTCCAGCACCGGGGCGAGGTAGCGCTGGCGGTAGCGGATCTCGGTGTCGGTGAGGCCGTGGAATTTTTCCGGCAGCGGCCTCAGGTTCTTGGTGAGCAGGCGCAGGCTGTCCGCGCGCAGGGTGAGTTCGCCGGTTCTGGTCCTGAACAGGGGGCCTTCGAAACCGGCGATGTCGCCGATGTCCATTTTTTTGAACAACCGGTAGGCCTCCTCGCCGACCACGTCCTTTTTCACGTACACCTGGATGCGGCCGGACTCGTCCTGCAGGTGCAGGAAAGACGCCTTGCCGAACTTGCGCAGGGCCATGATCCGTCCGGCAATGCCGAACTGCGGGGCGTGGGGCGAGGGCTCGCCGTCCCGGACTTCGTCTTCCCGGGCGAGGAGGTCGCTTACGTGGTGGGAGGGCCGGAAGTCGTTGGCGTAGATCTCGACGCCGGCGCCGGCCAGTTCTTTTGCCTTGTTCAGGCGCTGTTTCATTATCTGGTTGAGGTCTTCCATTTCGTTTCCGTCTGTTGCCCGGCAGGCGGGATTACGCCGCAGGCCCGTGTCTGTCACGGATTCAGGTGTTGCAAAATCTTTCCCGTAGAAGTCTCGAGGTTTCGGCGGTGAGCTCAAGCACCCTTTCGGCCGCGTGAACAGGCAGCGAACCGGTGCCACAGCTCGGGGTTATCAGGGTGCGTTCGAGGATCTTCGGGATCTCCAGGTCGTTTCCGGCCAGGACGCCGGCCTGTTCCTCCCATCTGCGGGCGAGGCTCTCCGCGCTTTCGGCCATGATCTTCTCCTCGCTGCCGGTCGGGACTATGCCCCAGGCGATGATCCCGCCCCGGTCCAGAAAGGAGAGGACCAGGCCGCGGTCGGAGATGAAGCGGTCGAAGAAGCCGTAGGCGTCGAAGCTCACGATGTCCACCCCGGCCGCGGGCTCGAGCAGAAGCCGCCAGTCGGTGTTGGCGCAGACGTGGACCCCGGCAAGTCCGCCGGCCTCATGGATGGCGCAGGTGACCTCGGCCAGCTCGGCCGCGAGTTCTTCCATGTCTATGCTGATGAAGGCGGATGATCCCAGCCCGGCCAGGGCGGGCTCGTCTATGAATGTCAGCACCGTGTGCCCGGATGCGCCGAGGAACCGCGTCTGCCATCCGGCCTTGGCCGCCACCGCCTTGACCGTCATCTCTTTCAGTTGCGGATCGTAATGGGCCAGCCGCTGCTCCGCGTCCTTGAGGCTGGTGAGCATGGTGAAGGGGCCGGTCACCTGCCCTTTCAGGGCGCGGACCTTGAGCGTGGCCGCCCGTCCGGCCAGCAGGTGCAGCCCTGCCGCGCGGCCGCGGCTGATGGTGAACCGTTCCGGCGGCTGGTCCGGATTCTCCTCAAAGGCAAGGTAGTCCTCGAAGAAGTGGAGCAGCTCTTCCTCAAGGCCCGGATCGCTGGTGTCGAAGAAGGCGCTGCCGTCCTTTTCCCGGATTCCGGCCAGGCCTTCTGAGAACTGCCTGATCATGTCCTCGCCCGGATTGGCGGGAAGCTGGGGCCAGAGCGGGATCTCCGGGGTATGGGCGAGGATGAGGTCAAGGGCCTCGGCGTGGCCGGTGAGCGGCAGGCTGCCGATCAGAACCGGAAACCCGCCGGGCGAAAATCGCCGCAGCTTGTCGTTGTCGGTGCAGTTCATTGTTTTCCTTGGAAAAACAGGTGTTCAGGGGCCGGCCGGCAAAGAGTATTTGCTAACAACAAAAGCTCGCGCTTGTCAATGAAATTCAGGGAAATGGGGCTGGGCGGGCGTCTGCGCGAAAAAACATCAGCCGTCGGCACATATTCTGTGCCCCCTGTTATCGTTGACTGCCATCCGTTTATTGATTAATCTTCCAAGTTTGTGCGAGAGTGGCGGAACTGGTAGACGCACTGGACTTAGGATCCAGCCCACGTGAGTGGATGGGGGTTCGACTCCCCCCTCTCGCACCAGCGGGGATCCCGAACCGGTGGGGTGCTCGGGGCGCGCATCGCCTTGAAGGTCGTGTCGATCCACCAGGGGCGCAAATCGGCTGCGCGGCCTCCTTCGCATACGGCCGGCCCGGCCGCCTGGCCTGAGGGCATGGTATGACAAAAGGTTTCACGCGGTTTCGCGTGTTTTTCTTCTAATTAATCAGGAAAAGGAACACAGCATGGAAATGGATGTCAGTGTTGAAGAGATCAGCGGGCTCACCAGGGAGCTCAGGATAAGCCTGCCCGCCGGGACGGTGGGCCGCGAGCTTGACAAGGCCTTTGACAAGCTGAAGAGGGAGGTGAGCCTCAAGGGGTTCCGCCGCGGCAAGGTGCCACGCACTGTGCTGGAGAAAAACTTCGGCGACCGGGTGCGCGAGGAGGTGGCCGACCGCCTGGTGCAGGAGACCTATTTCGACGCCCTTGAAAAAAGCGGGCTCGACGCGGTGGTCCATCCCGAGATCCGCGAGTTCGATTTTCCGGAAGACGGCACCTTTGTCTACGCGGCCCGTGTCGATGTCCGGCCCGAGTTCGAGCTGGGGCAGTACAAGGGGCTGAAGGTGGAGCTGCCCCGGATCGAGGCCGCCGATGAAGAGATCGACGCCCGCATCGAGGAGCTGCGCCGCCGGCACGCCCCGCTCAGGACCGTGGACGACCGGCCGGTGGGCGAGGGCGATCTGGTGGTCATCGACGCCCAGGGATACCACAACGGCAAGCCCATGCCCCAGGTGCAGCTCTCCGGCTACAGCCTGGAGGTGGGCGGCGGCCAGCTCGGCCCTGAGTTCGAGAACGCCCTGGTAGGAATTGAGCCCGGCGCGGACGCCTCGTTCGAGATCGATTTCGGCCCTGGACATCCCAACCCGGTGCTCGCCGGCAAGAAGGTTGAGTTCAAGGTCAGCGTGAAGGAGGTCAAGGAAAGGGTGCTCCCCGAGGTGGACGACGAGTTCGCCGCCGAGGTCAACGAAGAGTTCAAGAGCGTCGCCGATCTGCGCAACTACATCGCCGAGAAGATCAAGGCCGAGAAGGAAGACGCATCGGTGGGCAGCTTCAACGACCGCGTCATGCAGAAGATCCTTGAAAACCATGAATTCGAGGTGCCCGAACGGCTGGTGCGTTATGAGGTCAACTCCCTCATAGAGGAGCTCGAGGACAGCCTGCTCAACGCCAACACCAACCTGGAGGCGGCCGGGATCAACCGCCAGGAGCTTGAGGAGCGTTACCGCGACCTGGCCGAAAAGCGGGTCCGGGGCGATTTCATCCTCAAGAAGATCGCCGAGACCGAGGATATCAAGGTCACCGACGAGGACATAGATAACGGTTTTGCCCGGGTGGCGGAGAAGTACAACATGGAGATCGACGAGGTGAAGAAGTACTTTGCCCGCCGGGACGACCTTCTTCCCTTCCTCAATGAGCTTTTGAGTGAAAAGGTTCTTGATTTTCTGAAGAAAGAGTCCGAAATCGTATATGTGGAGCCGGAAGAGACGGAACCGGCGGAAAAAACCGAACAAGGAGAGGCGTGATGAACCTGGTTCCCATGGTGGTGGAACAGAGCCCGCGGGGCGAGCGGGCCTATGACATCTATTCCCGCCTGCTCAAGGAGCGGATCGTGTTTCTCGGCACGGCGGTGAACGATGACATCGCCAACCTGATAATAGCCCAGCTTCTTTTCCTCGAGGCCGAGGATCCGGACAAGGACATCACCTTTTACATAAACTCGCCGGGCGGCGTGGTGACTGCCGGGCTCGCCATCTACGACACCATGCAGTACGTCAAGTGCGACATAGTCACCCTCTGCATGGGCCAGGCCGCGAGCATGGGTGCGGTGCTGCTCGCCGCCGGCGCCAAGGGCAAGCGTTACGCCCTGCCCAACGCGAGGATTCTCATTCACCAGCCCATGGGCGGGTTCCAGGGCCAGGCCACCGACATCGACATCCACGCCCGCGAGATCCTGCGCATGCGCAAGGATCTGAATGAGATCCTTGCAAGACACACCGGCCAGAAGACAAAAAAGATAGCCGCCGACACCGAGCGGGATTTTTTCATGAGCCCGGCCGAGGCCTGTGATTATGGTATAATAGACAAAGTGCTAACCAAGAGGGGAGAAACCCCGGAGGAAAGCTGAACATGGCTAAGGACGGCAAGACCCCGCTCGTTAAGTGTTCGTTCTGCGGCAAGAACCAGGACGACGTCCAGAAGCTCATCGCCGGGCCCGGCGTCTACATCTGCAACGAGTGTATAGAGCTGTGCAACAACATAGTACAGGAGGACCGGGAAAAGAACGCGGAGGCGAACAAGGCCGACGCCATCCTCAAGCCCAAGGAAATAAAAAAGATCCTCGACGACTATGTCATCGGCCAGGAACAGGCCAAGAAGGTGCTCTCGGTCGCGGTCCATAACCACTACAAGCGGATCAGCGCCGGCCCCGGTTCCGGTGACGATGTCGAGCTGCAGAAGAGCAACATCGTCCTCATCGGCCCCACCGGCAGCGGCAAGACCCTGCTGGCCCAGACGCTCGCCCGGATCCTCAACGTTCCCTTTGCCATTGCCGATGCAACCACTCTGACCGAGGCCGGATACGTGGGCGAGGACGTGGAGAACATTCTGGTCAATCTGCTCCAGGCCGCGGATTACGACGTCCAGAAGGCGAGCCGCGGCATCGTCTACGTGGACGAGATCGACAAGATCGCAAGGAAATCCGACAGCGCCTCCATCACCCGCGACGTCTCCGGCGAGGGCGTGCAGCAGGCCCTGCTAAAGATCATCGAGGGCACGGTGGCCAGCGTTCCTCCCAAGGGCGGCAGAAAACACCCGCAGCAGGAGTACATCCGCCTCGACACCACCAATATCCTCTTCATCTGCGGCGGCGCCTTTGTCGGCCTCGACGAGGTGGTCAAGAAGCGCACCGGCACCAGGTCCATGGGATTTGAGGCCAAGGTGGTCAGCGGCAAGAAAAAGAAGATCGGCGAACTGCTCGCCATGGTCCGGCCCGAGGACCTTCTCCGTTTCGGCCTGATCCCCGAGCTGGTCGGCCGTCTGCCGGTGATCGCCACCATGGACGAGCTTGACGAGGAAGACCTGGTCCGCATCCTCTGCGAGCCCAGGAACGCCCTGACCAAGCAGTACGAAAAGCTCTTCGCCTTTGACGGCATCAGCCTCCAGTTCACCCGCGGCGCGCTCGAGGCCATCGCCCGCGAGGCGATCAAGCGCAAGTCCGGGGCCCGCGGTCTCCGGTCGGTGATGGAGAGGGCCATGCTCGACGTCATGTACGAGCTGCCTTCCCGGGAGAACGTCCGGGAGTGCATCGTCAACGAGCAGGTGATCGTCAACGGCGAGTATCCGGTGCTGGTGTTTGACGAGGAGAAGAAGAGCGCGTAAGCCGGAAGTCAGAACCCAGAAGACAGAAGTCAGTAATGATGGCCTCGTAAAAACGAGGCCATCAGTGATGAAATCGTAACAACGGCTTCCTGCCGTTGTTACTCAACGGAAAGCCAAAGCGTAGCTTCGGCTTTCCTCTCGAAATTACGCAGTTTTTCAAACAGCGCCATTTCGCCGCCGCGTC
>JALWTY010000129.1 GCA_026993265.1 Desulfobacterales bacterium | reverse complement strand
GCAACTGCCCCTGACCGGAGCGTGCCTCGATGCAGTGTCCGTGATGCTCATTTCCCCTTTCCCCTCTTTGTCGCCGGTTGGAAGCCGGAGATTTTCTGATGATTTTAGGACAGAATGCCGCGGGGCGGCAAGGGTGGGCGGAAAAAGAGTTCCGGGGATGGGGCAAAGCAATGAGGGTTAACGGTCCGCAACAGCCTTTTTCAGGCCTTCCAGGAGAGAATAGGGAACCGCCGGGATCTTGCCCTCGCCGCCGAGGCGGATATCCGGCTTGCTTGCGCCGTGGAAGTCGCTGCCGCCGGTTATGAGCAGGCCGAGATCAGCGGCTAGTTCCCCCAGCATGCTCGTGGTGCGGGTGTCGTGGCCGGGATAGAGAACCTCGATTCCGGCCAGGCCCCGGGAGGCCAGGGAGCGGATAAGGGCGGTCATCCTGTCCGGGCTGCGGCTGGTCACGCCGGGATGGGCCATTACCGCCACTCCGCCGGCTCTGGCGATCTCGGCGATGGCCTCGCCGGCGCTGAAACGTTCTCTGGGAACGTAGGCAGGGCCGCCCCGTTTCAGGTAGCGGTTGAACGCGTCCTGGATGCTGCTCGCCACCCCCTTTCTGACCAGGTAGGCGGCGAAGTGCGGCCGGCCGAGCTGGCCGTCGGCCGATTTCTCCAGCTCCTCCCGGTCGATTGCGATTCCGAGAGCGCTGAAACGCTCCATTATTCCGTTGTTGCGGTCGTCCCTTATCTTCTGCACCCTTTCGACCATCGCGGTCATGGCCGGATGGCCCGGATCGAAACCATAGGCCAGAAGGTGGATAGCGGTGTCTTCATGAAAGAGACTGAACTCCACCCCGCTTATCACCTCGACTCCGGCCTCCTCGCCTTTCATGACGGCTTCGGCAACACCGCTGGTGGAATCGTGGTCAGTGACGGCTATGGCGGCGAGTCCGCATTTTGCGGCCAGCTCGACAAGCTGGGCCGGGGACAGGCTGCCGTCCGAACAGCTGGAATGGGTATGCAGATCTATTTTTTTCATTACGGTTTGGATGCGCCCGTGAACTTCCTTCCTCCGGCCGGCGCTGGTGGCGCTTTTTTACGGGTTTGTCTGTTTTATGGCCGGTGAAAATGAAGTATCTTTAACATATGATGAAATCGTAACAACGGCTTCCTGCCGTTGTTACTCAACGGAAAGCCAAAGCGTAGCTTCGGCTTTCCTCTCGAAATTACGCAGTTTTTCAAACAGCGCAATTTCGCCGCCGCGTCCTGCGGCGGATGATGGACTCGTTGTTACGAGTCCATCAACATATGTCCTCAGCCAAGCAATAACGTGCGGGAACGAGCCGTCCGGCCTCCGACAAAACTGGCCGGCATGATTAAAAAAGCCTCTGGAGGGGAAGAGTATGGCCCAGATCGACGCCTTTTTCAAGCTGATGAACGAGCAGGGAGCAAGCGACCTCCACATGGTCGCAGGCCAGCAGCCGCTGCTTCGCATCCACGGCGACATGGAGCGGGTTAGGTACAACGTCCTCGACAACGACGAGCTGAAGAAGATGCTCTACGAGATCATCTCCGAGGACAAGATAAAGCTCTTCGAGGAGACCGGCGACATCGATTTCGGCTACGAGATTCCCGGCCTGGCCCGTTACCGCGGCAATCTGTTCATGCAGAAGTACGGGGTGGGCGCGGTCTTCCGCGAGATCCCCAGCGTGATCATGAGCTGCCAGGAGCTGGGGCTGCCCAAGGTCATCGCCAAGCTCGCCACCCTGCCCAAGGGGCTGGTCCTGGTCACCGGCCCCACCGGCAGCGGCAAATCGACCACCCTGGCCGCGGTTATCGACGAGGCCAACAAGCTCCGCAAGGACCATATCATCACCATCGAGGATCCCATCGAGTTCGTCCACCAGAGCAAGAACTGCATCATCAACCACCGCGAGGTGGGCACCCACACCAAGAGCTTCGCCGCGGCCCTGCGCGGCGCCCTGCGCGAGGACCCGGACATCATCCTGGTCGGCGAGATGCGCGACCTCGAGACCGTGTCCCTGGCCATGGAGGCGGCCATGACCGGCCACCTGGTCTTCGCCACCCTCCATACCCTGAACGCGGCCAAGACCGTTGACCGTATCATCGAGATCTTCCCGGCCAACCAGCAGGCCCAGGTCCGCTCCACCCTGGCCGACTCCCTGCGGGCGGTGGTCTCGCAGACCCTGTTCAAGCGGGTGGACATCAAGGGGAGGGTCCCGGCGCTGGAGATCCTCATCTGCACCCCGGCGGTGCGCAACCTCATCCGCGAGGGCAAGACCTATCAATTGCCCTCGGTCATGCAGACCGGCAAGAAATACGGCATGCAGACCATGGACGACGCGATCATGGAGCTTCTCCAGAAGCGCTGGGTCACTCCTGAGGACGCCTACACCAACAGCATTGACAAGAGCAAGTTCGTCTCGTTCCTGCGCAGGCCTCCGGCCGACTTTACCGAGGTCTGAGCCACGGACCGCCGTCTTCCAGCCATGGACGCCTGACCGTTACCCCGCCGTTTTCACCGGCGGAGACCTCTATCGCGCCGCTGCGGGAGGTAATCTCCGGCGGCGGTCGCCTGCTGCGCCATTCCGGCGCGATCCTCCCGGACGCGCCTGTGGAGATGACCACCACTTCCGCTCCGGCCGCCTGCGCGAAGACCGGATCGAAGTAGGCCGGGCTGCCGTGGTGGGGCGCGAGCAGAACCCCGCAGCCGGGGATTCTGTTCTCTTCCGCCATCTTCCGCTGGACATGGGATGGAATGTCGCCGGGAAAGATTATCCTTGCGCCGCCGCCACGGTATAAGAGCACCAGGCTGCCCGCGTTGCCGCGGGCTCCGCCGCCGTCCTTCAGGCAGCGCAGTTCCGCATCCGCTCCGGCGAACAGGCGCATGCCGGCGCGGGCCGTCCTTATCCTGCTTCCCCTGGCCGCGGCCTTTGCGAGCGTTTCTGCAAGATCCCGGCTCTCTGTACTGCCATTGGTCCATATCACCTGCGGCCGGAATATCTCGGCGATCGCGGCAAGGCCGTTTGCGTGATCGGCGTGGGCATGGGTAAGCACCACCGCGTCGAGCCTTCTTACGCCTTCATGGAACAGGTATTGCGCTATTATCCTTTCTCCCGGATCGAAACGGGGCGAGGAGGAGCCGCCCGCGTCGATCAGCAGGGTGCGCCCGCCCGGGGTGAAGATGACGGCGGAGCTTCCCTGTCCCACGTCGAGGAACACGGTCCGCGGCCTTGGGGCGATCTTTCTCGTTATCGCCGGAACCATGACGGCCGCGGCGCTGAAGAGCACCGGCAGGACGATGAGCGCGGCAAGGAAGGCGGCCGGCCTTTTGGTCTGCCGGTAAAGGATGACGAGGGCGGTGAAGTATATGGCCACCATAAACCACGGCGGGTCCGGGAGGTACAGGACCGTGTCCGGGTTGACGGCCAGCCGCGTGATCACGGCGGTGGCAGCGTCTATGGCCGGGCTTCCGGCCCGTAGCATGACGGCCGCGGCCTTGGGGAAAAAGGGCGCTGCCGCCAGAGCCGTCAGCCCCAGAGGCAGGGCCCAGAAACACAGAAGAGGAAGCAGCAGCACGGTCGCGGGCACGCTCAGGGGGGAGACCATGTTGAAGTGGCGCAGGGAGAAGGGCATGGTGCCGGCCTGGGCCGCAATGCCGCTTAAGGCGGCGGTGGCCAGAAAGAGCAGGGTCCGCCTGGCGGCAAGCCGTGCGTGCCATGGCCTGAATTTCTTCCATAGCATGATGATGACGCTTGCCGCGGCAAAGGAGAGCTGAAAGGAGGCCGACAGCAGGCTCGCGGGAAAGACCAGCATCACCAGGGTGGCGGCAAGGGCCAGGGCCGCGGCCGCGCTGTAGCGCCGGTCCGCGGCCGCGATCAGGATGAAGGCCGTGGTCATGACTGCGGCCCGGAACACCGGCGGCTTCATCCCGGCGGTCAGGGCATAGATTGCGAGCGGGGCCAGGGCAACGGCGCCTGCGAGCTTGCGCAGCGGCAGCCGCAGAAGAAGCGCCGGACGGATGGCGGCAATGGCTGTGGCCAGCGCCAGAGCGAGGAGGAAGATGGCGCCCATGTGCATACCGGAGATGGCCAGTAGATGGGCGGTGCCGGTGCGGGCAAAGGCCTTGCGCAATCCGGGACGGATCGCCGAGGTGTCGCCGGTCAGGATGGCGCGGTATATCGCGCCGCTGTCGCCCTTGACGTTCCGGGCGATGAACTCCCTGGCCCGTTGCCGCATTCTTTCCAGCCTGGTGCTCACCGGCGGGGAGCCATTTTCCCCCGCCAGCCTGACCACGAGGTCTTTCGTCACCGTGCCGGTGGTCCATACCCTCGTCCGGGCCAGGTAGAGGCGGTAGTCGCTCACCCCAGGCGTCATTATGGTTCCGGCCGGCCTTACCCTGCCCCGGACCGTTACCCGTTCTCCGGCGGCGATGTCCGGTGGCAGTTCCCCGTACATGACGAAGCTGATCCGCCCCTGGCAGGGGCGGGCGCCTTCCGCCTCTGTTGTCAGGCGGTCGCATTCCACCGTGAAGCGGCTCTGTTCCGGGCTGCGGGATTGTACCGACACCACGATGCCGGCAACCGCCGCGTCCGTCTGCTCGTGAATCAGGTTGGCCACATGGAGGCGGTCTGGCGGCGGGAAGATCGTCCTGGCCCGCATGTTTCCGGCAGCGAAGAAGCACAGGGGCACGAGGACAAGGGCCGTGCCGCGGCTACGGGGGACGAGCGCGGCGGCCAGGACGGCGGCGAAAAGCATTACGGCCGCCGGAAACGGAATCCCGGCGGCCGTGCGGATCTGGAGGATGATGCCTGCGCCGGTGAAGAGCGGCAGCAGAAGGACGGTTCTGCGGCTCAGGGCCGCGGCCGGATCATCAGTCAAGGAAGTGCTTGAGTTTTTCCCTGCGGCTGGAGTGGCGCAGCCGGTTGAGCGCCTTCTTTTCTATCTGGCGGATACGTTCGCGGGAGACGTTGAACCTGCGGCCGATCTCCTCCAGGGTGTACTCCGCGTTCTCGCCGATGCCGAAACGCAGGCGGATGATCTTTTCCTCGCGCGGGCTCAGGGTGGCGAGAATTCCGGTCACCCGGTCGGCCAGCTCCTTGTTCTTGACCGCCTCGTAGGGCGAGACCGCCTCCTGGTTTTCGAGAAAATCGCCCAGGGTGCTCTCGTCGTCGCCCACCGGGGTCTCGAGCGAGATCGGCTCCCTTGAGGCCTCGAGGATGGCGAGAATCTTGTCCATGGGCAGGCCGGTCTTTTCGGATATCTCTACCGGAGTGGGTTCGCGGCCGAGTTCCTTGAGCAGGGAGTAGAAGGCCTTGAAAAACTGGCTCCTCAGCTCGAGGAAGTGCACCGGCAGCCGGATGGTCCTGGTCTTGTCGAGGATGGCCCGGGTGATGGCCTGCCTGATCCACCAGCTCGCATAAGTGGAGAACTTGTTTCCCTTGGTGTAGTCGAAACGGAACACCGCCCGCATGAGTCCGAGATTGCCTTCCTGGATGAGATCCGCCAGGGTGAGGCCCTGATGCATGTAACGCTTGGCGATGCTCACCACCAGCCTCAGGTTG
>JALWTY010000128.1 GCA_026993265.1 Desulfobacterales bacterium | reverse complement strand
CTACGCCGTTCGGGCCGGGATCGCGGCCCGGGTCACGCCCCACAGCCTGCGCCATTCCTTTGCCACCCATCTGCTCGAGATGGGCGCGGATCTGCGGGTGGTGCAGGAGCTTCTCGGCCACGCCTCACTTTCCACCACCCAGCGTTACACCCATCTGAACATGGATCATCTCGCCGGGGTTTACGATCGCGCCCATCCAATGGCGCGCAGGAAACGGTGAGGGGAATGGCTCATTCCGGCATGGCGCCGATGGCCTGCAGGATCCGGTCTATCTCCCCGCGGGTTTCATCCAGGCCATGACCGGCGGGCTCGCCCCGGCGCTCCAGTTTTCTGACCCTGGCGGAATCGGGAAGGAAGGCGATTGGTTCCTCTTCGAGCCCCTGGCGGAGAAATTCCTGGTCGTCGGCGTCCTCAACCCGGTTGCCGATGAAACTGACCCTTTTTATCCCCACGTCATTGGCAAGTTTTTTTATCTTTTTCGCGGTGCGGATACTGGATTTGGCCGGAATGCTCACCACCAGCAGCTGGTCCACCCCGGCGATGGTGCCGCGGCCCAGATGCTCGACCCCGGCCTCCATGTCCAGAAGGATGTACTGGTTCTTTTCGAGCAACAGCATGGTCAGAAGGCGGCGCAGCACCGTGTTTTCGGCGCAGGCGCAACCGGAATCGCCGGTGTCGATGGCGCCCAGCACCATCAGCCTGATTCCGTCGTGCTCCACCATGAAGCGGGCCATCAGGTCGTTGACCTTGGGGTTTATGTTGTAGAAGGGCGAGCCCTCGACTTTGCCGCTGCGCTCGGCCAGCAGTGTCTTCATCTCGGCTATCGGAACAATCTTCTCCGGGTCTGGCACCCCGAGAGTCTGGGCCATGTGAGGGCTGGAGTCCGCGTCTATGACCAGGACCTCGGCCCCGAGCTCCCGCAGCCTTGCCGCGATCTGGGCCATGATCGTGGTCTTGCCCACGCCGCCCTTGCCGCTGATTGCTATTTTCATTTTTTCCTCTTTTTCCCTTTTTGACAGACTCGTAACTGTTCCCGGAGGCGTTTTCGGCGGTTTCCGGCCGTAACAGCTCGAGCGCATCTTTTCTGACGGCCTTGCCGCCGGGAACGCGCACGGGCCGCAAGACCGCAAACCATTATCAACCTGCCCGGTCAGCTTAATAAGCGGTTGTGCCGCGGTCAACCGCCTGCTATCATCTCCTGGTCCGCAAGCCGCATTTTTGTTTTTGCTGCGGCTGTCCGCCTTCTCAAGTGGTTTTTCCCGGTGGCCTGAAAGAAACATGACCAGAACAGGATTGGACCGTATCGCCGCAGAACCGCCGCCGTTTCTGGCCGGCGCAAAGGCCGTTCTCCTTTGCAACCAGGCCTCGGTCAGCGCAAGATTCGTCCATGCCCGCGACATAGTGGCGCGGAGCGCGGAGCTCGTGGCCATCCTCTCGCCGCAGCACGGATTCTTTTCCGAAAAACAGGACAATATGATCGAGTCCGGCCACTTCACCGGCCCGGACGGAATCCCGGTCTTTTCCCTTTACGGCGAGACCCGCAGGCCCACGGCGGAGATGCTTTCCGGCGCAGATACCCTGGTCGTTGACCTCCAGGACGTGGGCGTCAGGGTGTATACCTTCATCAGCACGGTGGTCCATTGTCTCGAGGAGGCGGCCGGGGCCGGAATCCGGGTGGTGGTGCTCGACCGGCCCAACCCGGTGTCGGGCGCGGTGGTGGAAGGCAACGTTCTCGATCCCGGGCTGCGGTCATTCGTGGGGATTTTCCCAATGCCCATGCGCCACGGCATGACCATGGGCGAACTTGCGATGATGATCAACCGCGAGGCCGGAATCAACGCCGAGCTTGAGGTCGTGGCCATGGGGGGGTGGGATCGTTCCATGTTCTTTGCCGACACCGGTCTGCCCTGGACCTTTCCCTCGCCCAACATGCCTTCGCCGCTCACCGCCCTGGTCTATCCCGGCCAGGTCGTCTGGGAGGGAACCAATGTTTCCGAGGGCAGAGGCACGGCGCTGCCCTTCGAGCTGTTCGGCGCGCCGTTTTTCCCGCCCGGCGAAATACTCGGCGCCGTTCCTCCGGAAGCGCTCGCGGGCTGCGTCCTGCGGGAGATAGTGTTCGAGCCGGTGAGCAACAAATGGGCCGGGGAATCCTGCCGCGGCTTCCACATCCACGTGACCGATCCGGCCCGATTCCGGCCGTACCGGCTCACCCTGGCCATGCTTGCGGCCGTGGCCCGCATCTGCCCGGAGTTCGGGCTCAAACCGCCGCCGTACGAGTATGAATTTGAAAAAAGGCCCCTGGATCTCATTATCGGCGACCGCGGGATCGCGGACCGCGTTCTCGAGGGCGGGAACGTTCTTGCACTGGAAGGGGAATGGCGCGCCGGTCTGGATGATTTCATGAAGATGCGAAAACAGTATCTTCTTTATAGATGAAAATGAAAAGGAACAAAATCCAGGGGCGCAAGACAAGAATGCTCGACCGGCTGCCGTTTTTCAGGAAGATCGCCAGGAAAGAACGCCGTTCCGCGCGGCGCAGGGGCAGGGGGCGCAGCCTGTTTCACGAGGTGCGCGGCCACGGCGAGCTTGACCGCGAGTTTCACCATCGGCTCGAGCGCGAGCAGTTCGAATCCCTGCTTTCGGCCATGCGCGCCACCAGGATTCCCGACCGGCTCGCGGTTCTCGACGTGTTCCTCTCCACCGAAAATCACCTCACCCTGGCGGAACTGGCCGAATTGATGCGCGAGCAGGCCCCGGAACTGTGCGACCGGGCCTTCCTCGCCGAGACCATGGATCTCTTCTGTTCCTGCGGTTTCGCCCACCGCCGCGAGTTTGACGGCAGGGACGCCAGCTACGAGCACCAGCACCTGGGGCAGCACCACGATCATCTCATCTGCACCGGCTGCGGCCGCATCGAGGAGTTCATCAGCCCGGAGATAGAGCGGGAACAGGTGGAGACCGCGGCCAGATATGGCTTCCATCCTCTGCAGCACCGGATGGAGATATACGGCCTGTGCGGGGAGTGCATGGCGAGGAGGGCGCCTGAGCAGAGCCTGGCCCGGGCCGCGGTGGGAGAGCGGGTGCGGGTATGCGGTTATGAAGAGAACTGCCCGGACGAGGTGAGGAAGCGGCTTGCCGACATGGGACTCGTGCCGGGCGCGGCGATAGAGGTGCTTAACTCCAGCCCGGGCGGCCCGGTGATAGTTGCGGCCGGAGATTCGCGCCTGGCCCTGGACGGCGAACTGGCCGCAAACCTCCTGGTGCGCCACTGCTGCCACTGGTGAAAAAGACGTTGCCCGCCTCCTCGCCAGCCTGGACAGCATTTTTCCTTGCCTCATCCGCGCTCGCTACGTTTTTCAACGGGCTGCCAACCCCCTGTTTTTGTTTTTCCCGCGAGCTGGCCGCAGGCGGCGGAGATGTCGCTGCCGCGGCTGTCGCGGATGAAGACCGCGTAGCCGCGGGCGCGGAGGATGTCCTGGAAGGCGACTATCCGCTCCCTCGCCGGGCAGCGGAAGTCCCGCTCGGGGTTTTCGTTGTAGGGGAGGAGGTTTATCTTGCAGCGGATTCCCTTGAGCATGCCGGCCATGAGTTCGGCGTCGTCCGCGGAATCGTTGATCCCCTCGAGCATGATGTACTCGAACATTATCGCCCGCCGGGGGGGGAGGGGGAAGGCGCGGCAGGCGGCGAGCAGCTCTTCCACCGGGTAGCGCCGGTTCACCGGCATGAGCCGGTCGCGGACCTCGTTTCTCACCGAGTGGAGGGACACGGCCAGGTTCACCGGAACCTCCTGACCGAGCTTCTTTATCATGGGCGCAAGCCCGCAGGTGGACACGGTTATCTTGCGGCCGGAGAAGTCGAACCCGTGCGGCTCCATGAGGATCCTGAGCGCGCGGACGAGGTTTTCGAAGTTGGCCAGCGGCTCGCCCATGCCCATGAAAACCAGGTTGTGGATGTTGCCGGGCCGCTTGAACCCGGGCCGGACCAGTTCCTCCGGCATGTGGGCCGACGCGGCGCAGACCTGGTTTACGATCTCGGCCGCGCTCAGGTTGCGCTTGAACCCCAGCCCGGCGGTTAGGCAGAACCCGCAGCCCATGGCGCATCCCGCCTGGGTGGAGACGCAGAGGGTGTTGCGGTCCTCTTCCGGGATGAGGACCGATTCGATGACCTGGCCGTCTTCCAGGGCAAAGGCGAATTTTATGGTTCCGTCCCGGGACTGTTCCCGGGAGATGAGGGAAAGCGAGCTTATCCTCGCCCTCTTGGCCAGCTCCGCCCGCACCGGCTTGGCGATGTCGGTCATTCCGTCGAACCCGGTCAGGCCGCGGCGGTATATCCAGGCGAAGATCTGCCGGGCCCGGAAGGGCGGAAGCCCCATCCCGGCCAAAAACCCGACCATTTCCGCCATGGTCATGTCTTTCAGGTCAACAGCGCTGTCCATGGAAAGAACCCGAATCCGTGTTTTCAAGGCCAACCCGCCGCCCTCCGGCAGGAAACCGAGCGCTCACGGATTCAGGAAGCAGACGAGTTCCGGAAGGCGATGGTTTCCATGTTGTCCCGCAGGCGGGCGTATTCGTCGCGGTCGAGGCCTGCTCCGAGGGCTATCCTTTCCGCGGCCTCGGCGGTGAGGAAATCGCCCGGGCCGTGGGCGTCGGCGCAGACCGCGAGTTTGGCGCCGCATTCCCGGGCGAGCGCGGCCACGTGGCCGTTGGTGAGGCAGTGGCCCTTGCGGCCGGAAAGTTCGAGCAGCACCCCTTTTTCCGCGGCCAGGGCCACGTCCTTGCGGCTGATGAGGCCGGGGTGGGCGAGGATGTCCACCCCGGCCTCGATGAAGGCGCGGTTGGTGCCGGGGATCACCGGCTCGGCCACGGTCTCGCCGTGGCCGACAACGATTCCGGCCCCGAGACCGCGGGCCCTGGCCACCAGCTCCGCGGCCATCTCCGGCGGCACGTGGGTCAGCTCTATCCCGGCGATGAGACGGGTGGGGCTGTGGCGGTTGAGATCGGCCGCGGCCTGGGCGATCCTCGGAATGATGAAGTCCAGGTTGGAGGAATCGGCGTGGTCGGTGATGGCCACGGCCCGGTATCCCAGGACCTGGACCCGGCGCAGGTGCTCGGCCGGGACCAGCTCGCCGTCGCTGAACAGGCTGTGGGTGTGCAGGTCGATCATGGAATTCTCCTTAGGTTGTGACGCTATCATCCTGAAGACACGCGGGAAACGAGCGTGCCGCGCAGCGAGTTCTTGCAGCCTTCCTCTATCCTGACCAGACAGAGGTCGCCCGGTTTGACCTTGCCGTCGTGGGTGAAGTTGACCACCATGTTCTCCCGGCAGTGGCCGCTGGCCTGGCCCGGCTCCCGGCCGCGGCCCTCGGCCAGGACCTCGAGCACGCTTCCCTCGTATGAGCGGTTTATCTCCAGGGTGATCTGCCGCTGCCGCTCCTGCAACAGGGTGAGGCGGCGGGATTTTTCCTCCTCCGGCACGGTGTCTTCGAATTTCGCGGCCGCAGTGCCGGGCCGGGGCGAGTACTTGAAGGAATAGGCGGAATGGAAACGGACCTCTTCGATCAGGTCCATGGTGTCCTGAAAGTCTTCTTC
>JALWTY010000127.1 GCA_026993265.1 Desulfobacterales bacterium | reverse complement strand
CCCGGGGCCCGGCCCGATCCCACTGCCCCCCCCTCCTCCAGGCTGAAGACCAGCACCGGCCGGTCAAGCTCGCGCATGAGCCGGGCCGCCACCAGCCCCACCACGCCAAGATGGATTTTCTCGGCCTTGAATATTGTTATGGTTTCGCTTGTAACTTTTTGTGTTTCTGTTGTTTTCTCTATGAGGTCGAGCGCCTTGTCTGTAAGTTCCCTTCTTTCCCGGTTGAGCTGCTCCAACCTCTGGCACAGACTGCCGATTCTTGCCGGATCTTTTTCCAGCAGCAGCTCCAGGGCGGTTTCCGCCTCGCCCAGCCTGCCGGCCGCGTTTATCCGCGGCGCGATCACGAACGACACCTCCCTGCCGCCCACGTGGCCGCAGACCAGGCCGGCGGCCTGCATGAGCGCGGCCAGCCCCGGTCTTGGAGCCTGGTTCATGCGGTCTATTCCGGCCCTGGCCAGGATGCGGTTGATCCCGGTGAGCGGCGCCATGTCGGCGATGGTTCCCAGGGCCACGAGGTCGAGAAGCGGCCGCAGGTCCGGTTCTTTCTGGTTCTGGAAAAAAACCTGTTCCCGCAGGGCGGCCCGGGTTGCCGCGGCCAGGAAGAAGGCCACCCCTGCCCCGGCCAGGACCTCGAAACCGGGGGCCGCCTTGCCGAGATTGGGGTTTATGACGCAGTCGGCCCCGTCCGGCCTCCTCTCCGCCCGGTGGTGATCGGTGACCACGGTGGTGAAACCGAGTTTTTTTGCCAGGACGAGCGCCTCATCGGAAGAGGTGCCGCAGTCCACCGTGACCAGGACCGCAGAGGAACCGGTGCGGCCCGCCATCCGGGTCACCGCTTCCCTGTCCACCCCGTAGCCCTCGGTGAGCCGGTTCGGCAGGTGGTGGAAAACGGTTCCGCCGCAGGCCTGGACAAAAGAAACCATGAGCGCGGTCGCGGTGACGCCGTCGGCGTCGTAGTCGCCGAATACGGCCACCGGCTGGCCTTCGATGATGGCGCGGGCCAGGATATCCCCCCCCTGTTTCAGGCCGGGAAGGTTATCGAGCCCCGGCAGATCGGCAAGCCTGGGATCGAGGAAATCCTCGGGCACCGCGGCCGGGTCCGCGGCCGCAATGATCCGCGCGAGCAGGGAGCCGTCATTCACCGCTGTCCCCTCCCCCGCCGTTCTCCGCGGCCAGCATCCTGAACCCCATCACCAGGTATTGGCCGCCCGAGATGATTGTGAGCCCGGCGGTGGCCAGGATGGCAGCATCCATCAGCCTGGTGGACATTGTGAACAGGTCCGCGCTCAGGATGACAGCAATGGTGCTTATCTGGAAGAAGGTTGTGACCTTGCTGGAGAAAAGCGGTTTTATCGTCACCGGACGATCGAAGAAGGTCAACAGGGCTATGCCGGTTATGATGAGAAAGTCACGGCTCAGAACTATCACCGCAAGCCAGGCCGGCACCCTGCCGCCGACGGCCAGGGTGACGTAGGTGGTGTCGAGCAGGAGCTTGTCGGCCAGGGGATCGGTGATCTCGCCGAACCTTGTCTTGTTGCGCATCATCCGGGCGATGAACCCGTCCAGTCCGTCGCTCAGCCCGGCGATGACAAAGACCACGAGTGCTGCGGTGATCCGGCCGTTTATCAGAAAGATGACCAGCACCGGGGTGAGGAGAATCCTCGCCACGGTGATGAGGTTGGGCAGGTTGGCGAGCAGTTTTATGTCTCTGGTTCCCGGGGTGTGGCCCATGGTCTTCCGGACAGTGGCTTCAACCTCGCCCTGTACCGCTCCTGTAATTTTCGAGAAAATCTTCCACCAGCCTGCATATGCCGTCCATGTCGCCGCGGTCGCGCCATATGAGCCCCTTCTCCCGGCCGAACCAGGTTAGCTGGCGCTTGGCGTAACGCCTGGTGTCGCGGGCCATGAGGTCGGCTGCCTCTTCAATGCCTACGCCGTCGAGGATGTGGGCGGTCATGTGGCGGTAGCCGATTGACTGCATGTTCTTGAGTTCACGGGAATACCCGGCGGCGAGCAGCCTTTTAACCTCTTCCCTGAAGCCCTGGGCGATCATCTGCCGGGTTCTGGAGTCTATCCGCTGGTAGAGTCTTTCTCTATCGCAGGCAAGCCCCACTTTCAAGACATTTCCCGGGTTATCCCCTGCCCTTCCGCGCGAGTCCGCGATCATCTCCGACCAGGTGATCCCGGCGGCCTCAAGGATCTCAAGCGCCCGGATAACCCGGACGGAATCGTTCGGGTGAAGCCTGGCCGCGGATTGGGGATCTTTTTCGCGCAGCCTGCGGTAAAGGAACTCCGCTCCCTTCTCGGCCAGTTCGGCCTTCAGCCGCCTCCTCGACTCGAGAACGGCCGGGGCAAGGGAGGGGTCCATCTCGAAGATACCCTCGGTGAAGCCGCGCATGTAAAGGCCGGTGCCACCCGCCAGCACCGGCAACATGCCCCGGGCCGCGATATCCCGGCAGGCCCTTTCCGCATCCTCGATGAAACGGGCCAGGTTGTAGTCCTCGTCCGGGTCGGCGATGTCGATCAGGTGGTGGGGGGCCAGACGCAGCTCTTCCGGCGAGGGCTTGGCCGTGCCGATGTCCATGCCGCGGTACACCTGCATGGAATCTACGCTCACCACCTCACCGCCGAAACAGCGGCACACCTCGACGGCCACCGCGGTCTTGCCCACCGCGGTGGGGCCGGCGATCATGACCACGCCTATCCCGTCCCGCGCGAGCCGGGCCGCGGCGCTGAGTTCTTTCATGGGTTCGGAAACAGAAGGCATGTGATGGCGAATTCGGGGTTTTTCCGGTTATCCGTCCGTTGAAAAACGAACGCGAGCGCAGACGAGGCAAGGGGGAATCCGGCGAAAAAACAATAAAACGCGGTCTACATAGGGTGAACGTGCATTTCATTTGAGCCTGATCTTGACGCCGCATCGTCAAGCGCAGCAGTCTCCCAACGGTTTGATAAGACTAACGGCCGCGCCGGAAAAAGCCAGAAATAATGACGTGTCAGGCTGTTCCCCGTCCAGCCGGCGCTTGATGCGCCTTCGCCAACCACCCCGCCGGACAAGGATTCTCCCCTTACCCTTCCTCGCCCTTCCTGCTATAATCCTGAATTCGTAACGGCCAGCTCATCCAGGCTCAAGGATTCAGGATGATTACCTGACATTTTATTGCGTTGTCCCCAAGCCGGCAGGAGGCCTATGGAAGAGAAAGGACGGAAACGTATTCTTGTGGTCGAGGACAATGAGCAGAACCGGGAGGTGGTTTCAAGGATGCTCGAACTTGGCGGGTTCGAGACTTTCTGTGCCCCTGACGCTGAAAGCGGCATTGATGAGGTGAAAAAAAGGCGTCCCGATCTCGTGCTCATGGACATCCAGCTCCCAGGGCTCGACGGCCTGGCCGCGGTCAGGATGCTGCGGCAGGCTCCCGAGACCAGGGATGTGAAGATAGTCGCCCTGACCGCCTATGCCATGAACGGAGACCGGGAAAGGATGATAGCGGGCGGTTGCGACGATTATCTCGCAAAGCCCATACGTTACCGGGAACTCATAGCCAAGATCAGAGCGCTGCTTGGAGAATGAACTCCCGCCAGAAGACAAAAAACCATAGCAGCACGCTGAAAAATGAAGCGAGCGCGGATGAGGCAAGGAAAAATCCGGCTGCAGAAAAAAACTCTTTCCTGCACCGTGTCCGGAAGCCGGACAACAGGGAGCATGCGGCCCTGGCGCTGGCCGTGGACATTTCCCGCCTGTTCTTCGAGGAAAATGATCTCGACCAGATCGTCGATGAGATTCCGGCCATGCTCGCGGACGCCTTGTCCCTGCCCTGCGCCGGGGTGTGCGTGTTCGACGAAAGCGGCGAAGACGTTGTCCTGCACGGGGCCGTTGGCATGGACAGCCTGCCCACTCCGTACGCGAGGCTGATGGCGGCCGAGGCGGTGGCGATGAAGGTCATGCCCGGCGATGGGCCGGGATGGTTAGGCGGCAACCCCGGAGAGTGCGAATGTCCGGGGATATGGCGGCGCATGGGATACGAGGCGATCCTCGCAGCTCCCCTCACAGGCCGCGGCAGGAACCTTGGCGCCATGTTCGCCGCCTTTTATTCTCAACCGGACGATCCGGAGGGGATGACCCGGGCCGCAGCCGTTCTCGGCCGTCACATTGGCCGCGAGGTGGAGCGCAAGAGGATGGAGGTAAGGCTGGTGAAGGCGGTGGCCGACTCCACCAGGGCTAGCCACAGCAAGAACATGTTCCTGGCCAACATGAGCCACGAGCTGCGCACCCCGCTCAACTCCATCATCGGTTTTTCCGAGATGATGCGCGACGGCTACATGGGAGAGATCAAACCGGAACAGAAACAGGCCCTCTCCTCCATATTTGAGAGCGGCATCCAGCTCCTTAGCCTTATAGACAACATTCTCGACCTTTCAAAAATAGAATCCGGCCATCTCCATCTGGAGCTGAAAAACGTGGATTTCCCCGGCCTGGTGGAACGCTGTGTGGATATCATCAGGGAACGGGCCATCCGCAAGGGAATTACCCTCAACCTGGAGCTTGACGGCGATACCCACTGGATCAGGGTGGATGAGCTGAAGTTCAGCCAGGTGATCTTCAACCTGCTGGAAAACGCGGTCAAGTTCACCGATCCCGGCGGCATGGTCACGGTCAGCGTCAACAGCAATTTTTCCCGGGATTTCGACACCATTCGAGGCAACCGGATAAAGGTCACCGAGCTGACCGTGACCGACACCGGCATCGGCATCGCTCCGCGGGATTTCGAACGCATTTTCCTTCCCTTTGAGCAAGTGGACTCGTCCGCGGCCAGGAAGCACGAAGGCAGCGGGCTCGGCCTCGCCCTGTGCCGGGAGATAGTAGCCCTGCACGGCGGCACCATAAGGGTGGAGAGCGAGCCGGGCAAGGGCGCGAGCTTCAAGGTCGCGATCCCGGCGGTGAGCGGCCCCGGCTCCCCGGACGGGGTGTTCCGTTGAGAAAAGGGCTGGCAGCCCGCTGAAAAACTACTGCGCTTGACGATGCGGCGTCAAAATCCGGCTCAAAATGCTCAGTTACTCCGGTAAACCATGCTTTTTACTCGGCGCACGGCGCCTCGCCCTTCGGGCCGGCAGCATGCTGCTGCCGTTCTATCCGCTTCGCTCCGGGTCGCCGGATTTTTCCTTGCCTCATCCGCGCTCGCTACGTTTTTCAACGGGCTGTCAGGGGGGTAAATAATGAAATACCTCGACATCGACACCCTGATAAACATCGTCAGAGAGGGCGGCGCTTTCCGCACCGGCGTTGATGTGTTCAACGACCGCGGCCTTCTCGTCATCGAGAAGGATGTTCTCGTCAACCGGGTTCAGACCCTGCTGCTCATCAAACGTTCCGGCGTGAACGCCATTCCGGTGAAGCTGGAAGGCGAAGGCGGTATCTGGGACTCTTCCGGCCGGCCGCTGAACCTGATCGAGGAAAGGGGAGAGGACGCCAGGGAAAAGGAAACAAAGAAAATCGTTCCCCGGCCGCCACGGTCGGAGGTCGGACGCCGCATCGCCGAGATAGCCGAGTTGAAGGAAAAGGCGCGCGAGGTCCACACCCGGGCGAAAGAG
>JALWTY010000126.1 GCA_026993265.1 Desulfobacterales bacterium | reverse complement strand
CGCGATCCTCGTGGCCAGGGGCCAGCGGCTGGCCTATCCCCTGAGCCTCGTACGGAGGCGGGATATGGCCCTGTACCTTGTCCGTGATCCGGACAGGGATCTGCGGCCGGGCTACTGCGGCATTCCAGAGCCTGATCCGCAGCGGTGCCCGGAGGTGGCGCCGGAAGAGGTGGATGTGGTGCTGGCCCCAGGATCGGTCTTCGGCCGGGACGGCGGCCGCATCGGCTACGGCGGCGGTTTCTACGACCGTTTTCTCGCGGCGAGAGCGCCGCAGGCCCTGCGGATCGGCTTCGCCTTCGCCCTGCAGGTGGTGGATACGGTTCCCCAGGAACCGCACGACCAGAGGATGGACTGGCTGATTACCGAGAGGGGGGTGGAGGAGTGCGGGAAGCCGGGCTGAGGAGATTCAGGCCGCAACGAAAACCCGGTCCCGTCCCTCGGCCTTGGCCTGGTACATGGCGTCGTCGGCCCGGTTGATGATGCTGTCTATGCTGTCGCCCTCCTTAAGGGCGGTGATCCCGGCGCTGGCGGTCAAGCGCAGGATGCCGCCGTTTTCCAGCCGCACTGTCCGGGAACGGATCATCTCAAGCATCCTCTCTCCGGTCTCGCTTGCGTTGGCGAGATCGCTGCCAGGCAGGACTATGAGGAACTCCTCCCCGCCGTAGCGGCAGACGATGTCGTAGTCCCTGATTCCCTGCATGATGGTGTGGGCCACGACCTTCAGGGCCAGGTCGCCGGCCGCGTGGCCGTGTTTGTCGTTTATCGCCTTGAAGCGGTCGATATCGAGGATCATCGCGCCCAGGCTTTTTCCTTCCCGCTCATGTCTGACCATCTCCTGCTGGAAGCGGTGCAGCCCCTCCCGGCGGTTCATCAGGCCGGTAAGGGGATCGGTGGTGGCGAGGAGCAGCAGTTTTTTCTCCGACTCCGCGAGATCGCGAAGATAGTGGCGGGAAACCAGCACCACGCCCACGAGCAGGAGAAAGAGTATGCTTCCGGCGGTGATGATGGTGTAGATACGGTTCTGAATCATCTCCAGCCTGATGTCGTCGGCCGGAATCATTACCTCGATTGCGCCGCGGACGTCGCCGACCCGGTAGCCCTGGACTCCATGACAGTCGAGGCATTCGCCGGTGACGAACAGGGGAGCCAGGTATCGCAGGGTGTGGCCCTTGCCGTCGTCCTCGAAACGGTAGGCTTCACGCCGGCCCGCGGCAAAGGCGGTGAGCGCTCCGGCCTCGAAATCGTCCCTGGCCGCGTTGACCGGATTGAGCGGCCGGGCGCTCAGCAGCCTGATGCTGAAAAGCCGTTTCTGCTGCCCCAAGGCCGAGATCTCGTCGGTGACGATCGCATGGTTGTGAAAGAAATAGGTGACCCCGTCGTCATCGGTGATAGACAGCTTTATCCCGGGGATTTCCGCCATGATCGCGCTTTTTTCCGGGGAAGGCTGCTGCCGCAGGTAAACCCCCTGGTTGCGGATGATCCAGTGGCGGGTCTGGACTATCTCCTGGAAGAAGGCGCGGGCCTCGTGGAGGAGCTGGTCTTCGATGAGGCGGGTGGCCCGCTGGTTGAACCCCCAGAATACAAGGATTACTAGGGCTGAACTGATGGCGGTTGTGAAAAGAATGTACTTGCGGGTAAAGCTTGCGCTGGAGCGATGGGTTTCCGCGGCGGATTTGTTCATCTCATGGGCCTTGGATATTTTTGATAACAATTATTATATCACTACGCCCGGCCGGGGGAAAATTATTTGACCGGAAAAAAACCTCTGTTCTATGCTGATAGCATTGCATCCAGCAGGGGAGAGAAATGCGGGAAACACTTGTTCTTACCAATTCCCTTTTCCTGGAACACGATCCGGGCAGCGATCACGTGGAAAGTCCGGAGCGGTTGCGTTCGATCCTGAAAGGGCTTGAAGCAGCGGATATTTCCGGGGTGCGGCGGGTGGAGGACTTTGCTCCGGCCGGGTTTGAGGATCTGGTCCGCGTCCACACGAGGGAGCATGTCGACAGGATAGCGGCCACAGCGGGAAGCCCTTTCGAGATCCTTGATCCCGACACCCGCACCTCGGCCCGTTCGTACGACGCCGCCCTTCTCGCCGCCGGCGCGGTTGTTTCAGGCGTTGACGAGCTTCTGGCCGGCCGGGCGCGCAACGTCTTCGCCCTGGTCAGGCCGCCCGGCCACCACGCCGAGGCCGGCCGGGCCATGGGGTTCTGCCTGTTCAACAACGTGGCCATGGGCGCGGCCCACGCCCGTGCCGCCGGCTGCGGCCGGGTCATGGTGGTCGACTTCGACCTCCACCACGGCAACGGCACCCAGCACGCCTTCTACGAGGACGACACGGTCCTCTACTTTTCCACCCATCAGTATCCCCATTACCCCGGCACCGGCGCCGCGGGCGAGACCGGCCGCGGCGCCGGCGAGGGGTACACCGTCAACGTGCCCCTTGGCGGAGGCCAGGGAGACGCGGCCTACGAGGCCATATTCCGTTCGGTTCTGGTTCCGGTGGCCCGGGCTTTCCGCCCCGACATCATCCTGGTCTCGGCCGGCTACGATATCTGCTACCAGGATCCGCTTGGCGGCATGGCGGTTACTCCGGACGGGTTCAGGGGCATCGTCCGCGTCCTGAAGGGGCTGGCCGCGGAGCTGTGCGAGGGCAGGCTGCTCTTAAGCCTGGAGGGCGGCTACAGCCTGGAAGGGCTGCGCGACGGGGTGGTTGCCACCGTGGCTGAGCTGGCCGCGGCGGACGACCCGGCGGTGGAACCCTGCCCGCTGCCGCCCGAGCTCGAGGGGCTGGCCGACATATTGCGGTCCTGGTGGGATATTTGATTTACTTCTGAACCTGGTGCGGGATGAAGCAGAACGCCAAGATACTGTTAGCCGATGACGACGCCCTCGTTCGCGAGGCGGTGGTGAAGATCCTTGACATGTTCGGCCACGAGGTGCTCGCCGTGGCCGACGGCCGTGAGGCCCTTGACGCTGCCGACGACAGTTTTGACATCATCATTCTCGACATAAACATGCCGGACATGGACGGTTTCGAGGTGATGGAGAGGCTGAACCAGCGCAAGCTCGGGGTTCCGGTCCTGTTCCTCACCGGCGCGGGCAGCATGGAATATGTGGTCCGGGCCATCAACCTCGGGGCCTACGACTTCATCTCCAAGCCCATCGAGGATCTCGACATGTTCAACGTCAAGATCCGCCGGGCCCTGGAGAAACGGATGTACGTCCTCCAGGAGAAGGCCTACAAGGACAACCTCGAGCGCGAGGTCCGGGCCAAGACCCGCGAGCTCGAGGAGAAGAACCAGCTTCTCGAGGAGTACAGCGAGAAGCTCGAGGCCACCGCGGTCAACACCATCGTCACCCTGCAGGTGGCCATGGAAGAGAAGGACCAGTACACCGCCGGCCACTCCACCCGGGTGACCGAGTACTCCCGCATGATCGGCGAGAAGATGGGGCTCGGCCGCGAGGAACTCGGGGTCCTCGACCGGGCCTGCCGGCTGCACGACATCGGCAAGCTGGTCATCGACCTATCCTGCATCCAGAAGGCCGGGCCCCTGAACGACGAGGAGTGGGCCTTGATAAAGAAACACCCCGAGGTCGGCTACAACATCCTGAAACCGCTCGACTTCCTCGAGCGCGAGGGGATGATCGTCCGCCACCACCACGAACGCCTCGACGGCAAGGGCTACCCCGACGGCATCGGCGGCGGCGAGATCGACCTGCTCACCCGGATCATCATCGCCGCCGACAGCTACGACGCCATGACCTCCCGCCGCAGCTACCGGGTCAACATGAGCATGGAGGAGGGGATAGCCGAGCTCGAGCGCTGCGTGGGCTCGCAGTTCGACCCCGAGGTGGTCAAGGCCTTCCGGACCGTGCTCCTCGAACGCCGCGACCGCCAGCAGCAACGGGCCGAGTTCCGCGATTTTTGATGGCCTCGTAAAAACGAGGCCATCATGCGCCGCAGGACGCGGCGCCGGAATTGCGCCGTTTGAAAAACGGCGTAATTCCGTGAGGAAAGCCGAAGCTATGCTTTGGCTTTCCGTCGAGTAAAAACGGCAGGATGCCGTTTTTACGAGTCCATCTTGATTGACAGCCTCGTAACGAGTCCTTTGTTTGAGTTGTCTGATCCGTCCGAGGTGAGGCTTGCTTTTGCGGGAGACGGGGCGCGGATCGTTTTTCCTTCCGGCCTCGTGGTCCGCGTCCGGCGGCATCCCTCCGAGTCCGGCCCCTACCTTGCCGCCCGGGTTCTCCTCTTTGTCATGAAACGGCTCGAGGGTTATGAGCCCTCGTTCTCCGCCGGGCTCTGCCGGGGCCGGGAACCGGTGTTTTCTTGTCAGGCGGAGGATGGGTGCGTGCTGTGGGCCGGGGTGGGCCGGGTGCCGGACCCCGCCCGCCTGCGCCGGGCCGCGAGCCTTGCCGCGGAGGTCGTCTTTCTCTGCTACGGCCGGAAAGAGGCCTGCGGCCGCGCCCTGGCCCGGGCCCGGCTGCCCCGGACCCGGGTGTGGTGGGTGGACGCGGGGTTCCTCGAGGCCCTTCTCTCCGCCTCCGGGGAGACCTTAATGTCGTTTCGCGGCCAAAGGCTGCGGGCCGCCGGGGCGAAGACCAGGCTTTTACGCTTGTATCCCCGGTGAGGTGGCGGTAAGTTTGGTCAGCTTGGTAAAACGGCAGAACACCGTACTTTTGGACTTTTGACTTTTGACTTTTGCCTTCCGGCTCGTAAAAAGGCCGCAAAAGCGGGCTTTTTACGAGCCGGTCAGACATGAACGGCCCCGGAAGCATACGTTCCCGCATCGCCCCCACCCCGAGCGGCCTGCTCCATCTCGGCAACGGGGTGAACTTCGCCGTCACCTGGACCCTGGTCCGGGCCGCGGGCGGCATCCTCAGGCTCCGCATAGACGACGCCGATTCCGGCCGCACCCGGCCGGAGTTCGTCGAGGATGTTTTTCGTCAGCTCGACTGGCTCGGAATCGACTGGGACGAGGGGCCGTCCGGGGTTGACGACTTTTTCCGCAACCATTCCCAGCTCCTGCGGCGCGGCCGTTATCTCGAATTCCTCTCCGCCCTGCGCCGGGCCGGGGCGGTTTACCCCTGCTCCTGTTCCCGCAGGGAGATAAGGGCTGCGGCCGCAAACGGCCTCTATCCCGGAACCTGCCGCAGCGGCGTACGCCGCGGCGGCCCTTTTGCCCTGCGGCTGCGGGTTGCGGACAACGCCGCGGTAAAGGTGGACGGCGTTGCCGTCCCCCTGGCCCGGCGGATGGGCGATTTTGTCCTCTGGCGCAAGGACGACCTGCCCGCCTACCAGCTCGCAAGCCTGGCCGACGACATCGACGGGGGGATCAACCTGATCGTCCGCGGCGAAGACCTCGTCGAATCGAGCGCGGCCCAGCTCTATCTCGCCTCCTTGCTCGGGGGGGAGGGCGCGGGGTTTGCGGCGGCCCGTTTCGTTCACCACCCGCTCGTCCGCGGCCGCGACGGGGAGAAACTGGCAAAGAGCAAGGGGTCCCTCACCCTGGCGGCGATGCGGGCGGCCGGCGCGGCCCCGGCCGTGGTCTGGGGACATGCGGCCCGCTTCCTGGGTCTTGCCGCCGAGGTCGCCGACGGCCCGTCGCTTCTCGCCGCCTGGCAGAGCCGGGAGTCAGAAGCCGGAAGTCAGTAAGGGGTTTAG
>JALWTY010000125.1 GCA_026993265.1 Desulfobacterales bacterium | reverse complement strand
TTCGGGAATGCCGCAGTAGCCCGGCCGCAGATCCCTGTCCGGATCACGGACAAGGTACAGGGCCATATCCCGCCTCCGTACGAGGCTCAGGGGATAGGCCAGCCGCTGGCCCCTGGCCACGAGGATCGCGGCCAGGGGAGAGGTGTCGATCTCGCTCCTGAAGGAAGCGAACAGCATCACCGTACGGGCGGCGGCGAGCGGGGCAAAGTCCGCGGCTGCGGCTGCGGCCAGACGCGACCAGCGGCCGCGGTCCGCCCCGGCAGCAGCGTCGCGCCGGGCGAGGATCATTGTTCTCAGTTCTCCGGACTTGGACTGTGTCATGCAAGATGGCCTCATGAAATTGGCTGACCGTTCCCAACGAATCCGCATGCGGAACCATGCAACCGTCCACGGCTCGCTGCGGCTCCATGGAAACCGGCGCAGCCCCTTTCCGGCGGTTTACGGGGGAGGGAAGGCCATGCCCGGGGATTGACCGGCAACGTCGCAATCTTTACAATACCCCTCTGCTATTTTCACCCCCCGGGGCGGATCAAGTATCCGGTCGGACTACGACGCCGCACCTTCGAGCGCAATAGTTTTTTTATTTTTTTACCGCATAAACAACCAGCAGGCAGCAGGAAAGGATGAAAGACAACCGGAATATTCCCCAGGGCTGGCAGGCCTTTGACGCCGGCGCCGGCAAACTGTTTATCCGGCCCGGCCAGCCGGACTGGATAGTGTTTTCCCGCCGGGCCGCGGAAAAGCTCGAACATCCCGGCCCGGAAGGAGAGCGTCTCCGCCTTCTCATGGACGGAGGGGAGACGCCCCCCTACCGCGGCCGCAGCCGTGAACTCGCCCTGGAAGGGCTGCGGGAGTGCTGGTTCCACCTCACCAACCGCTGCAACCTCGCCTGCGGCCACTGCCTGTTCCGTTCCTCTCCGGCCCGGAAGGAGAGCATTGACCGGGACCTGCTCGCCCGCGCCATCGGCGAGGCGGCCGGTCTCGGCTGCAACGTCTTCTACTTCACCGGCGGAGAGCCCCTGCTCTACGAAGATTTTCCCGGAATCATCGCCAAGGTTCTCGAAAAGGAAGAAGCCCACGCGGTGGTGCTCACCAACGGTATCCTGATTCCGGAATTCCTCGACCACGCAGAAGGCCTCGATCCCGGCCGCATCCATTTCCAGATAAGCATGGACGGCCGGGAGGAAAACCACGACCGCATCCGCGGAAAAGGCGGTTTCGCCCGCGCCGTGGAAGGCATGAAAAGACTGGCCGAGGCAAAAATCGCGGCCACCATGTCGGTTGCGGTCAACCGGGAAAACTTCCGCGATCTCTCCCACCTGGTGGAACTGGCCGCCGGACTTGGCTGCGCCAACGTCCACCTGCTCTGGCACTTTGTCCGCGGCAACGGCAGCGACGCCCAGTTCGTGCCGCCGGAGGAGATCATGCCGGAACTCGTCCGGGCCCAGGAGAAGGCGGAAGAGACCGGGGTGAGCATAGACAACGTCGAAAGCCTGCGGGCCCAGGTGTTCAGCCCGGCCGGAACCCGCTACGACCTGGCCAACAGCGGCTGGGAATCCCTGGCCGTGGGGCCGGAGGGCACCGTGTATCCCTCTCCGGCCCTGGTGGACGTCCCTGAACTGGCCTGCGGCAACATTGCCGACGGCATGGAAGAGGTCTGGCGCCGCAGCCCGGTGCTGGAAAAGGTGCGGGCCGCATCCCTGGCCGACGATCCGGAAACCGCGGAAGACCCGTGGCGTTTCCTCATCGGCGGCGGCGACATCGACCACAGCTATGTCGCGGGCGGCCGGCTCGTGGGGGCGGATCCATACCTGCCCCTGTACCGCGGTCTTGCCCTGTGGCTCATCGGCCGGGCTGCGGCAAGGGCGGCGCGGAGGGCGCCGGAAGACGCCGAGGTGCTCCTGCGAATGGGCGAGCTGCGGGCAAACTGCCCGGACGGCGGCCGCAGCGTGTCGCTGACCCACTGCAACTGCGTGGTGTCGCTGGCTGCGGACCAGGGCCGGGCCGAGATCAGGGAGTTCTACGGCCGGGCCGCAAGAAACCCCAACGAGGATATCGTCAACCCCTTTGCCCCGGCCGCGGACGGAACCGGTTTCATCCCGGAGAGCGCCAAGAAACGCTCCTACGGCTGCGGCAGCCCGGTGGAGGCGGCCGCGCCCAAACCGGGCGAGACCGTGGTGGATCTCGGCAGCGGCAGCGGGGTGGAATGTTTCATGGCCGCACGCGCAGTGGGGCCGGAAGGCCGGGTGGTGGGGGTGGACATGACCGATGACATGCTGGCCCTGGCCCGGGAATCGAAGAAAGAGGTGACAACCCGGCTCGGCTACGACAACGTCGAGTTCGTCAGGGGATTTCTCGAGGACATCCCCCTGCCGGACGCGTTCGCCGACGTGGTCATCTCCAACTGCGTCATAAACCTCTCGCCGGACAAACGGGCCACCTTTCACGAGATAATCCGTATCCTCAAGCCCGGCGGCAGGCTGGTGGTCTCTGACGTGGTCAGCGACTCCCCGGTGGATGTGGCGATCAAGAACGACGAACGGTTCCGCGGCGAATGCCTGGGCGGAGCCCTGCAGCAGTTCCACCTCGTGGCCATGCTGAAGGACACCGGGTTCACGGCGGTGCGCCTGCTCAAGCGCTTTCCCTACCGCAAGGTGATGGATACCGAGTTCTTCTCCCTCACCTACGAAGCGTTCAAACCGGCGGAAAGAGAGGAAAGGACCGGCATCTACCGGGGACCGTACGCGGCGGTGATGCTCGACGACGGCACAATGATGTTCAACGGTCTCTCAACCGTTTTTTCCGCCGCAGCGCCGGTGGACGATTCCATATTCGTTCTCGGTCCGGGCGGCCGGGTGGAAAACGTGGAAATGGGCGGAGGATGCTGCGGCATCTCTCCGGAGCCGCAGATCCTGCCGGTTGCGCAGCAGCCCCTATGCTGCGGCGGGCATGAAGAGCCCGCCCCGTCCTGCCGCCCGGCGCCGGAGCCGGTGACCATAGCGCCCATTGCCCCGGCCGCGCCGCGGCTGAAGAAGGGCTGCATGGCCTGCGGCGGCGAACTGCGCTACGCCGCGTCGGCCAGGCCGGCCGTGTGCCATTACTGCGGCAAGGAGGAGATGAGCAACGCGGTCTGCGAGGCGGGGCACTTCGTCTGCGACGCCTGCCACCGCCGCGACGCGGTCGAAGTCATCCGCGCCTTCTGCGCAACCACCAGGGAAAGCGACATGATCGCCATGCTCAAGGTCCTGCGGAGCCATCCGGCTATCCCCATGCATGGACCGGAACACCACGCCATGGTGCCGGGGATCATCGTGGCAGCGGCGAGAAACAGCGGAATGAAAATCCCCGGCGATGCGGTGGACGCCGCCATAAGCCGGGGCAGCGAGGTGCCCGGCGGGGCCTGCGGTTTCCGCGGCATCTGCGGGGCCGCAACCGGAGCGGGAATAGCTTTCGCGGTCCTGCTCGAGGCCACGCCGGTCGCGGCCGCGGCCCGGCAGAAGGCCCAGGCGGCAACGGCGAGGATCCTGGCGAAAATAGCCGAGATACCGGCAGGCCGCTGCTGCCAGCGGGAGAGCTGGACCGCGCTCAGGGAAACGGCGGAGCTTTCGGAAGAAATCCTTGGAACAAGGCTGGAAGCCGGGGAGGCTCTGGTCTGCAACCAGTACCGGGACAACCGGGAATGTATCGGCGCCGGATGCAGCCTTTTTCCGGCAAAGGGGATAAAGGGGCTCGTGAAGGGATAGCCCGCAGCGCTCAGGCCTTCACCACCAGGGTTCCGGCGATGCGGTCGTAGAGGGTGCGGCGGTTGGAGTCGAAAAAGGCGACAAAGTATCCGACCAAGATGGTGACCGGAACCACGACGAACTCGCCCACATAACGCAGAAAAGCCCGCCAGTAGCCAATATCGCCGCCGTCGCTGTCCACCACCTTCATGCCCATTATCATCTTGCCGGGGGTCGCGCCGAAGCGGCCGGTGAGCCCGGCCATGTACACCATGCCTATGAACATGTTCACGAGCAGGGTGACGATGAACACCACCCCAAGCCCGTCCCCGGAGTGAAAGGGAAAGAAGTGGCGGCTCGTCATCTCCACGGCCACGGCGATGACGGTCATGATAACGATATCGAGAACCTTGGCTACGATTCTCGCCCCCATTCCGGCGGTCTCCATCTCGGGTGGAACCTCTTCGCTTTCGTGTTTCTTCCGGAGCAGGGCGAGCTTACACGGTTCGCATACCAGCCCCTCTCCATGCTCGATCATTCCGGAGCGGCTGACGACCTTGAAACAGGACGCGCACACCGCCTCTTCCACGTCCGGACCGGCAAGGGCGGGAAAGACCATCGCAGCCGGCAGCCACTTCGGCAAACGGCGGTGCCATACCAGGGTCTCGCCGTCCACCTCTCCGGCAGCGACCTTGTCCCGCATCTCCTTTTCGCTGAAGGGGCCCTTCTTTTCCCGATTCTCGGCCAGGTACCACTTGAGCGGCTTCTCCGGCTCCGGCCGGGCGACAAACGCCTTTGAGCAGGAAGAACACCTTACCTTGCGGCCTTCGTAACGGTCATCGATCTTCCCCTTGCCCCGGCAGTGAGGACATACAACCTGCATCCGTTCCTCCCATCGTCACCGCCCCTCCCCCGCGGCAATGCCATAAACGTGGACTTCCGCCCCGCTCTGCCTTAATATCGCCGGCAGACGCAGCGGACTGCGTAAAAATAGCACGTTTTCAACTTCTTTCATGTTTTTTTTCTGCCTTAAAGCAAAAGGAAAGCAAACCATGCCGGAACTTCCTGAAGTAGAGGTCATCTGCCGCGGGATAGCGCCCCGGATCACCGGAAGACTCATCACCGCCGCCCGCCAGAGCGCGCCGGCCATGCGCCACCGTCCCGAACCCGGCGAACTCGCCGAGGTTGAGGGCAGGCGCATCTCCGGGGTGCGGCGCCGGGCCAAGTACATGGTCGTCGAACTGGAAGGCGGGCTCAACCTGGTCCTCCACCTGGGTATGACCGGCAGGATCGGCATGGTCCCGGCCGCAAGCCCGGCCGCCCGCCACGACCACCTGTTTCTAACCCTCGACAACGGCGACGAGCTCCGCCTGAACGACGCCCGCCGTTTCGGCGGCATCTGGGTGGAGGACGCGGACGGGCTGGCCCGTCTCTTAGCCCCTCTCGGCCCCGAGCCCTTCTCCCGTGGCTTCTCGGCCGGGGCCATGCGGAAACGGGCCGCAGGCTCTAAGCGGGCGGTGAAAAACATGCTCATGGACAACCGGGTGGTGGTGGGAATCGGCAACATCTACGCCTGCGAGGCCCTGTTCGCCGCCGGGATTCATCCGGCAAAAGCGGCCGGAGAGGTGAGCGCGGAGGAATGGGAGCGGCTGACAGCCGCCTGCCGCCGGGTGCTCGAAGAGGCGATATCCCAGGGCGGCACCACCATCTCCGACTACCGCAAGAGCGACGGCACCCCGGGATATTTCCAGAACAGGCTCAAGGTTTACGGCCGCGAAACCTGCCCGGCCTGCGGCGCGGGGATAGAAAAAACCGTCATCGGCGGCCGGGCCAGTTTCTTCTGCCCCTATTGCCAGGAGACAGGAGACAGGAGACAGGAGACAGACAGCAGTTAGGGGCTCAGGGGTTCGTAAAAACGGCGTCCTGCCGTTTTTACGAGGCCATCAAAG
>JALWTY010000124.1 GCA_026993265.1 Desulfobacterales bacterium | reverse complement strand
TGGAGCCGTTGGCGGAGATGGTGACCGTGGCGGCGCCGGCTGCGGTGGCTGCCGCAGCCAGCAACACGGCCAGAGTGGCCGTAAAAAACTTCATGGTTGCCTCCCTATGGGTACCTGCATCCCCGTAAGCACTCACGGGGCTGTGCGCCTTGCAGAAAACAAGTCGGCTGAAGACGCCGCCGGAAGCATACGAGGCTGCCGGTTTTTGTCCGCTGGCAGAGTTCCGCCTGTCCCCCGTCAATATTATCTTAGGGGCAGGCGGGGCGGGCAGGCAAGGGAGGGCGCAAAAAAACCCGGTCCGGAATCTTCCGGACCGGGTTTTTTCTTGCTCTGATACCTGTGAAAAAGAATCAGATCTCGGTGACGGTGATCGCACCCTCGGGGCAGACCTCGACGCAGGTCTCGCAGCCCAGGCACTCGTCAGCGTTGACCGGCTCGCTCTTGCCGTCCACCATCTCGTAGACCTGGGCCGGGCAGGCGTTCACGCATTCCTCGTCGCCGTTGCACTTGTCCTTGTCAACAATAACTTCCCACATGATCAAACCTCCATTGGTTTATAAAAGGATAAAAGGGTTGTTGGCCAGTTACCTTACGGTCATCTTCAAATATGGCATGAAGGGAATAGTGTCAAGTCAATTTTTTATTTTTGCTTGCCTGCGCCGGATGGCTGACCGGGACGGGCGCGGACCCGGGGTTCAGGTGAGCAGTTTTTTGAGGGATGCCAGGTCCGGGGCCGCGAAGATCTCCTGCCTCAGTCTGGATGCGCCCGGAAACCCGCGGGCGAACCGGCTGACCATGTTGCGGCAGCGTCCGATTCCGGTGGGGGATATCTCCTCCATGAGTTCGAGGAGTTCGAGCGCGGCCCGCATAAGCGCGGCGCGGCCGGTGGGCCTGGGCCTTCCCGAGAATATCCACGGGTTGCCCAGCGCGCCCCGGCCGATCATGACCAGGTCGCAACCGGTCTCCTCCTGCATTTTTTTTATGTCTTCCGGGGCGATGACGTCACCGTTGGCGATCACCGGGATTTTTCTGACTGCCTGCCTGACCGCGGCGATATCGCCGTGATCGGCCCGGCCGCGGAACCCGTCGCTTGCGGTGCGGCCGTGGACCGTGACCGCGGCGCAGCCCTCGGCCTCGGCCATCCGCGCGATCTCGACAGCGTTCTTCTCCTGATGGCTCCAGCCGCTTCGTATTTTGACCGTCACCGGCCGGGATGAGTTTTTCACCACCGCCCGGATGATCCTGGCCGCAAGAAGCGGGTCGCGCATCAGGGCCGCGCCCGCGCCTTTTTTCACCACCTTGCGGACCGGACAGCCCATGTTGATGTCGATGATGTCGCAGCCGAGACCGGAGAGGATGGCCGCTGCCTCACCCATCGCCTCCGGCTCGGCGCCGAAAAGCTGCATGGCCACCGGCCGTTCCGCATCCGTGCTGCGGCAGAGGTCGAGGGTGGCCCGCTGCCGCCGGACGAGCCCGTGGCAGCTTATCATCTCCGAGAAGACCAGCCCGGCCCCGTACCTGCGGCAAAAGAGGCGATAGGCAAGATCGCTGTATCCTGCAAGCGGCGCGGCCACCAGCGGGGAGGACAGCTCGATGTCGGCGATCCTGGCCACGGTTCGTGCCCGGTTGGAAGGCGCGGCGCGGGGAGCGGGCTTATGAGGCCGCCAGCCTCTCGAACGCTTCCGCCACCTTCTGGGGGGTGATGCCGAAGAACTCGAACAGGTCGGCGGCCGGGGCCGACTCGCCGAACCGGTCGATGCCCACCACCGCGTCCGCGTACTTGCGCCAGTAGTCGCTCACCCCGGCCTCCACCGCCAGCACCGGCACCCCCGGCGGCAGCACGCTTTTTCTGTAGGTTTCGTCCTGGGCGTCGAAGAGGTCGCAGGAGGGCATGGAGACCACCCGGGCCTTCCTGCCGCCGGCCGCAAGTTTCCGGGCCGCGGCCATGGCGCATTCCACCTCGCTGCCGGTGGCGATGATGATCCCGTCCGGATCGCCGTCGCAGTCGGCGAGCACGTATCCGCCGCGGGCGATGGCGGCGATGGTATCGGGATCGCGTTCCTGGTGGGGCAGGCCCTGGCGGGAGAGCAGCAGGCAGGTGGGGCCGTCGGTCCTCTCGATGGCCATCCGCCAGGCCACTGCGGTCTCCACTGCGTCGCAGGGACGCCAGACGCTCATGTTGGGGATGAGGCGCAGGGTGGCGGCCTGTTCCACCGGCTGGTGGGTGGGGCCGTCCTCGCCCAGGCCGATGGAGTCGTGGGTGAACACGAATATCTGCCGCTGTTTCATCAGCGCGGCCATGCGGATGGCGTTGCGCGCGTACTCGGAAAAGATGAGAAAGGTCGCGGTGTAGGGGATGAAACCGCCGTGCAGGGCGATGCCGTTGCCGATGGCGGCCATGCCGAACTCCCTGACCCCGAAGTATATGTAGTTGCCGGCCGGGTCCTCGTTGATGCCCCGGCTGCCGCTCCAGATGGTGAGGTTGGAGCCGGCCAGGTCGGCGGAGCCGCCGATCAGCTCCGGAAGATGGGGGCCGTAGCCGTTGAGGCATACCTGGCTGGCCTTGCGGGTGGCGAGTTTTTCCGCCTTGCCGTTGGTTTCGGCGATGAAGGCGTCGGCCGCATCCCGCCAGTCCGCGGGCAGCTCGCCCGCAAGGCGGCGCTTGAGTTCGGCGGCCGGCTCGGGATACTCCTTCCCGTAGGCGGCCATCCGTTCCTGCCAGGCGGCCTCGAGTTCGGCTCCCTTGTCCCGGAAGTCCCATGCCGCACGGATGTCGTCCGGGATGGTGAAGGGCGGATGGGGCCAGCCCAGGGCCTCGCGGGTGAGGGCGATCTCATCCTCGCCCAGCGGCGCGCCGTGGCAGATCTCCTTGCCCTGTTTGTTGGGCGAACCGTAACCGATGATGGTCTTGCAGCAGATCAGGGTGGGTCTTTCCTTTTCCTCCCTGGCCTCGGCAAGGGCCCGGGTCACGGCGTCGTGGTCGTGGCCGTCCACGTCCGGGATCACGTGCCAGCCGTAGGCCCGGAAGCGGCCCGGGATGTCCTCGGTGAACCAGCCGCCCACCTCGCCGTCGATGGAGATGTTGTTGTCGTCGTAAATGGCGATAAGTTTGCCGAGCCCCAGGGTGCCCGCGAGCGAGCAGGCCTCGTGGCTGATACCTTCCATCATGCAGCCGTCGCCGAGGAAGACGTAGGTGTGGTGATCGATGATCTCGTGGCCGGGGCGGTTGAACTGCGCCGCCAGGGTGCGCTCGGCAATGGCCATGCCCACCGCGTTGGCGATCCCCTGGCCCAGCGGGCCGGTGGTGGTCTCCACTCCCGGGGCGTAACCGTGTTCCGGGTGCCCCGGCGTTTTGGAATGGAGCTGGCGGAACCTTTCTATCTCGCTCATGGGCAGGTCGTAGCCGCTCAGGTGGAGCAGGGAGTAGAGCAGCATTGAACCGTGGCCGTTGGAGAGCACGAAGCGGTCGCGGTCGGGCCAGTCAGGGTTGTTCGGGTTGTGACGGAGAAACTCGCGCCAGAGGACGGTGGCGATGTCGGCCATACCCAGAGGCGCGCCCGGGTGGCCGGACCTGGCTTTCTGGATGGCGTCCATGCTCAGCGCCCTGATGGCGTTTGCAAGATCTCTGCGGCTCGGCATTTTTTTTCCTCTTTCATTCTTGTGATTATGGACTCGATGCTGCGGCGCGGCCTTTGGCCAGGATTCCGGCAAGCTGCACATAAACCTGTTCCGCCACCTCGGAGGCGAGTCTGCGCAGGGCCGCGGTCCGGCGCGAGCGGATCATCACCGCCTGTTCGGCCGCGCCGTATGATGTTTCCCGGCGTTCTCTCCGCCGGCGGAGCACCCGGCCGCTGGCCCGCTCCCTTATCTGCCATGAGAGATGGAGCACCGCCTTGAGCCCGGTCGGGGTGTCGTCCGGGCCGTAGCTTGCGCCGGTGAACTCGATCCGGTCCAGGCTGCCTGATACCAGGTAGGCGGCGGCGGCCCGGTCGAACACCACCCGGAACGCGCGTCCTTCCTGAAGCCAGTCGGTCATGGCCTGGTGAAAGGCCCCTTCAAGTCCGAACTCCCTGGTGCGGTTGTCGAACATCTCCACGTAGACGCCGGGCCGTTCACCATCAGCGCCCCGCGCCACAAGCCCCTGGCGCTGGTATCCGCAGGCGGCGAGGATGAGAACGGCCGCGAACGCGATCAGCAGTTTTTTCAACCCTCATCCCCCTTCGGAGTTTAAAAATCCCGGAAAACGGGATTGTTACAACTCCTAATTGGCCACCACGTTAACCAGCCGGTTCTTGACCACGATAACCTTGCGGACGGTCTTTCCGGCGATGAATTTCTGCACGGTCCCGTCGGCCAGGGCCATCTCCTCCAGCACGCCCTCATCCGTGTCCGGCGCCACGCTCAGTCTGCTCCTGAGCTTGCCGTTGACCTGGACGACCACGGTGATCTCTTCGTCCTTTGCCGCCTCCCGGTCGTATTCCGGCCAGGGGGCGAGGCTGACGCTGCCGGACTCTCCCAGCTCTTCCCACATCTCCTCGCAGACGTGCGGGATCATCGGCGAGAGCAGCAGGACGATGGTGCGCACCGCTTCGCGGACCACGCCGGGATGCGGCGGGGTCTTCGCCTCCTCGCCGTGGGCGGCGTAGAGCAGGTTGGCCAGCTCCATGATCCGGCTGATGGCGGTGTTGAAGTGGAAGCCCCGTTCCATCTCCGCCTCGACCCTGGCGATGGTCTGGTGGGTGGCGCGCATAAGTTCGCGGCTTGCCTGGTCGGGTTCGGCCGGAACCGGGTCCGCCTTCCTGATGGTTTCGAGGTGATCGTTGAAGAAGCGGAAAAATCTGTTGATGAAACGGTAACAGCCCTCGACGCCGCTCGCCTTCCATTCGAGGTCGCGGTCCGGCGGCGAGGCGAACAGGATGAAGAGGCGGACCGTGTCCGCGCCGTACCGTTCTATCATATCGTCCGGGTCGACCACGTTGCCCTTGGACTTGCTCATCTTGGAGCCGTACAGGGTTACCATTCCCTGGGTGAGCAGGCTGGTGAAGGGCTCGTCGATGTCGAGGTAGCCGAGGTCGCGCAGCACCCGGGTGAAGAAACGGGCGTAAAGCAGGTGGAGGATGGCGTGCTCGACCCCGCCGATGTACTGGTCCACCGGCAGCCAGTAGGAGGTCTCTTCCGGGTCAAAGGGCGCGTTTTCGTTCCGGGGCGAGCAGTAGCGGGCAAAGTACCACGAGGATTCGACAAAGGTGTCCATGGTGTCGGTCTCGCGCCGGGCCGGGCCGTTGCAGCGGGGGCAGGTGGTGTTGACGAATTCCTCGAGCTCCGGCAGGGGCGAGCGCCCGCCCTCGAGCAGCATCGCGTCCTCGGGCAGCATCACCGGCAGATCCTCTTCCCGGACCCCGACCGGGCCGCATTTTTCGCAGTGCACCACCGGGATCGGCGCGCCCCAGTACCGCTGCCGCGATATGCCCCAGTCCTTGAGGCGAAAGCTTACCTGGCCGCGGCCGAATCCATCCTTTTCTGCCTGGGCGGTGATCGCCTTCTTCGCCTCTTCCGAGGCCATGCCGTCGAATTTCCCGGAGTTGCAAAGAATCCCCGGCGCGGTGTAGGCTTCGGTCATGTCCGCGGGGTCGAGCTTCCCCTTTTCGGGCCGGATCACCACCTTCACCGGCAGGCCGTAGGCCCTGGCA
>JALWTY010000123.1 GCA_026993265.1 Desulfobacterales bacterium | reverse complement strand
TTATGATGAAGGTTTATCTTGCCCGTAACGCCGGGTTCTGCATGGGGGTGCGGCGGGCGGTTGAGGCTACCCTTGAGACCGTGCGGGAGAGCGACGGTCCCATTGCCACTTATGGCCCCCTTATTCATAACCCCCAGGTGCTCGATCTCCTCGCCGAGCGCGGGGTCAGGGTGCTTAAGCAGTTGCCTCGGGAAAGCGTTGGCGGCGGAACGGTCATCATAAGGGCGCACGGCGTCACGCCTGAGGAAAAGGACGCCATCAGCGCGAGTGGAGCCGAAGTCCGCGACGCCACCTGCCCGAGGGTTCAGAAGGTTCAGGCCATCATCCGCAGGCAGCTTGCCGACGGGGCAGGGGCGGTGGTTATAATCGGCGACCGCAACCACGCCGAGGTTGACGGTCTCATGGGGTATGCGGGCGACCGTGGCGTGGTGGTGAGCAATGAAGACGACGTCGCCGGCCTTGATCTGCCCGGCAGTTACATCATCGTCAGTCAGACCACCCAGGACGAGGCCACCTTTTCCCGTCTAAGCGATATGATCCTTGCGCGTTTTCCCGGCGGCAGGGTCTTTTCCACCATATGCGACTCTACCCACAAGAGGCAGAGCGCGGTCCTTGAGCTGTGCGACCGGGTGGACGCGATGGTGGTGGTGGGCGGCCGCACCAGCGCCAACACCAAAAGGCTGGGAGAGATCGTGGCCGGACGGGGAAAGCCGGTTTTTGTTATCGAGAGCGAAGAAGAGCTTGACCGCAAGGCCCTGGCCGGTTTTTCCACCATCGGGGTCACGGCCGGGGCCTCGACGCCATCGTGGATCATCGAACGGGTCATCCGCTATCTCGAGATGCTGCCCGGCGTGGACGAGAACCCCTGGAAATGCCGTATGCGCAGTCTGGCCGCATCCATGGTTTCCCTTTCGATCTACGCGGCCCTCGGCGCCGGATTCGCGGCCCTTGCCGTGGACATGGCCCTTGGCGGCGGGCCGGACATGGCCCATTTTGTCATCGCCTTTGCCTACATTTTTTCCATGTACAACCTGAACCGGCTCATGGCCCGGCCCCGGCCGCAGTTCGTCGATCCCCTGCGGCACCATTACCTGAGCCGCCGCCGCGGTTTCCTGTGGGCGGCCGCCCTGGCCGCCACGGTGACGGCATTGGCCGTGGCCTGGCGCGCGAACCGGGAAGGCGCGCTCATCCTCGCCCTGATAACCGCAGGCGGGGCGGTCTACAATCTGCGTCTTCTGCCCCGGCCGTTTTCCCGCATGCTGCGTTTCGCCAGGCTGCGGGAGATTCCAGGCTCCAAGACCATTTTTTCGGCCCTGGCGTGGGTGGCTGTTCTGGTCGTGGTGCCCCACGGACTGTCAGAAAGCGGGACAGCGCTGATGGCCGCCCTTTTCCTGATGATATTTTTCAGAAACGGCATCTACGACCTCATGGAGATGCAGAGCGACAGGATAATGGGCGGGGAGACCATACCCGTTTTTCTGGGAGAGCAGGGGGCGGCGCGGCTGCTTTGGGGCGTGCTGGCCGCGGGAATCGTTGCGGCCGCGGCCCTTCCCCTGGTCACGCCCGGCCGGGGCGGCGCTTTCCTCTTGCCGGGCTGGCTGTTCCTTGGCGTGGTTTACCGGCTTTTCCGCCGCGGCAGGCTGAAAGGCGGCTTCGGGGTCGATCTGGCGGTCGATTCGGTGTTCCCGTTCCTGTTCGCTGTCAGCGCGGCGCTTTCTTGATGATCTTCAGGAGTGAAAACAGAAAATGTTCGGATGGTTCAAAAAAAAGAAGAAAGATATCCCGGCCCGTGATGAAGAAAAAAAAGGGCTGCGGCAGCGGCTGCGTGAACGCCTCGCCCGCACCAGGGACTCTCTTGCGGCCGGGCTCGACAGGATATTCTCGGGCGGACGCAGGCTGGATCAGGAATTGCTCGACGACCTCGAGGAGCTCCTCATCACTGCCGACCTCGGAGTCGCCACCACTGCCGAGATCATCGATCATGTGGACCGCGAACTGCGCGGCAGCGGCGAGGTGGATCCGGCCAGGGTACGGGCCATCATCCGGGAGCGCGTTCTGACCTATCTGAAGGTGGAGGACAGGGCTGTGACCGCGCCGGACAACGGACCGGTGGTGGTCATGGTCCTTGGGGTCAACGGAGTGGGCAAGACCACCAGCATCGGCAAGCTGGCCCACAAGTTCACCGCCGCGGGCGAAAAGGTGATGCTGGTCGCGGCTGATACCTTCAGGGCTGCGGCCGTGGAGCAGCTCAAAATATGGGGAGAGCGGGTGGGCTGCGAAGTCGTGGCCCGGCCCGACGGCACCGATCCGTCGTCTGTGGTCTATGACGCCCTTGATTCAAAAGCGGCCAGGGAATGCGATGTGGTCATAGTCGATACCGCCGGCCGCATGCATACCCAGGTCAATCTCATGGAAGAACTCAAGAAGATAAAAAGGGTCATGGGCCGGAAGATGGAAGGCGCGCCCCACGAGGTACTCATGGTGCTCGACGCCACCACCGGCCAGAACGGCATATCCCAGGCGCGGATGTTCAACGACGCGGTCGGGCTGACCGGTATAATCCTCAGCAAGCTCGACGGTACCGCCAGGGGCGGAATCGCGGTCAACATCTGCAGGGAGATGGCTATCCCCATCCGTTTCATCGGCGTTGGCGAGGGGCTCGAGGACCTGCGCGAGTTCGAACCCGAGGAATTCGTCCGCGCCCTGTTCGATGAAGGCGACCGTGAATGATGGAATACCGTCAGCGCCAGCAACCGGGGTGCGGCGGCTGTCTTTTCGTCGCTCTTCTCATAGTTCTCGCCACCGGCGGGGCGCCGCTGCTTTTCGACATACTCGGTTTTTTCCTTTTCGGTTTCCTCTTCCTGGTCGTTCTCGGGATTGCCGGGATGTTCGGCCTTTCCTGGTGGTTCCGCAAACAGATCGCCGATTATGAGGCGTCGCAGACCGAGGCCCATAACCGTTTCGTCTTCCTGCTCGTCCATATTCTCGTAAACATCTCGGCCATGGACGGCGAGGTCAGCCGGGCAGAGACCGAGACCATCTACCGTTTTTTCCGCACCAGGCTCGGGTACGGCCACAGCCAGATGCTCTGGGTCAAGGAGCTGGTGCGCGAGGCCATGGCTGCGCCGCTGGCGCTTGATGTCCTCCTGCGGGAATTTTCCGGTTTCTCTTATGAGATCCGCCTGGTCCTGCTCGATCTTGTATATCAGGTGATATATACAAAAAGCCCGCCGCCGCAGGCGGAGCTGGATGTGGCCGGAAGCATCGCCGCGGCTCTGGGTATTGCCGAGTACGACCACATGGCGGTGCGCGGCCGTTACGCCTTTTCCGGTTACTACCGTTCCGGCGCGGCCGCCGGGGCCGGGGGGGACGAGCGTTATTACCGGGTGCTCGGCCTTGAGCCCGGCGCTTCGCCGGAAGAGATAAAAAAGGCCTACCGCAACCTGAGCAAGAAGTATCATCCCGACATGGTCACCTCCCTGGGAGAGGAGTTCCGCCGGGACGCGGAAGAGAAGATGAAGGAGATAAACGAGGCCTATGACCGGCTCATCCGCAGGCAGGGGCGCTGACGGGCCGGAGCTGCTGGCGCTCGAACCCTATTACGGCGGCTCCCACCGGCAGTTTATCGACGGCCTGCTCGCCCGCCTGCCGGTTGCCAGCCGTCTTCTCACCCTGCCTGCGCGCGGGTGGAAATGGCGCATGCGTCTTGCCGCGCCGTTCTTCGCCGATATCATCCGCGCCGATCCCGGTCTCGGCCGCGTCAGAACCATCCTGTGCTCCGCCTTCGTGGACGTGGCCCTGTTGAAGAGCCTTCTGCCGCCGGAACTCGCCGCCGCGCGCATCCTCGTATATTTTCACGAAAACCAGTTCGCCTATCCGGTGCGGATCGAGGACGAGCGGGATATCCATTTCGGCATAACCAACCTTACAAGCGTTCTGGCCGCAGACGGGGCCGCCTTCAACTCCGTCCACAACCTCGAAACCTTCATGGACGGCGCAAGCGGCCTGCTGAAACTCGCCCCTGACATGCGTTTTCCGCCGCGGCTGCCGGAGGAGCTGAGAAAAAAATGCCGCGTGATCCATCCCGGGATAGATCTTGATGAGATCGACATGGTTGCGCGGCAGAGCAAGCCGCTGAAGACGAGCGCGGTAGCTTCCCGGCGGGCCGACAAGGATGGCGGCGCTCCGGTGGTGGTCTGGAACCACCGTTGGGAACACGACAAGGGGCCGGAGCTTTTTTTCTCTGCCCTGGAGGAACTGGACAGGGAAGGGGTTCCGTTCCGGCTGGTGGTTCTGGGCCGCGAGTTTTCCGTGCGGCCGGATTGTTTCGACCGCGCGGAGAAACGTTTTGCCGGCCGCATCGCGCATTTCGGCCATGCCGCGGACCGGGGCGAGTATCTGCGGCTCCTGCGCCGCGGCGACGTTGTCGTATCCACTGCCAGGCACGAGTTCTACGGCATCGCGGTGATAGAGGCGGTGCGCTGCGGTCTGCGGCCGGTGCTGCCGGACGCTCTTTCCTACCCTGAACTGTTCGGCGGCAGGTTCCTGTACCGTCCCGGCGAGCTGACCGCGGCCCTGAGGGATGCGCTGCGGCGTGGCCCTCTGGGAGATGACGAGGCCTGGAAGTTGACGCAGCGGTTCGGCTGGAATAATGTTTTGCAGGAATTTTGTGAATGGTTGATGGTTGACGAACTCGTAACAACTGTTCTTTCCGGCTGAAAACGGCATTTCCGGGGAGTTTTCGCGCCTGAAGCTAAAACTCGTAAACTCGGGGTAAACCCCTCGGACAGACGAGTTTTTTAACGCATCAGGCGCGAAAACTCCTTTTTCCGGAAACTGCCGAAGACGCCTCCAGGAACAGTTGTTACGAGACCATCATGGTTGAGGGGAATGATAGTTTTTGATCTCAAGTGCGCATGTGGTTTGGAGTTTGAGGGCTGGTTCGGCGACCGCGCCGACTTTGAGCGCCAGCAGGCGGACGGGCTTGTCCGCTGCCCCGGCTGCGGCGGCGTCGAGGTGCGGAAGATTCTGTCGCCCGTGGCCTACAACCGCTGCGCCGGCTCCACCGCCACCGGGAGCGGGAGCGGACACCCCGAAGGCGGGAGCGGACAACCGGCAGAGGCGGAGCTTGCCGCCGCGCTCAGGATGGTGCAGGAGTTCGTCCGCCGCAACTTCGAGGACGTGGGCGCGAAACTTGCCGAGACGAGCCTGCGGATGCGCTACGGCCTCGAGGAGCCGAGGAACATCCGCGGTTTTGCGAGTGAGGAGGAGAAAAAGATGCTGAGAGAGGAGGGGGGCGAGCTTCTCACCATACCCATGCCCAGGGAGGACGAGGCGAATTAGGAGCTTGGCAGCCCGTTGAAAAACTGCTGCGCTTTTCGCAGTATTTTTTCTTGCCTCGTCTGCGCTCGCGCTCGTTTTCAACGGTCTGTTAGTGGGTAGGGCCGTTCGCAGCCGTCAGCTATCAACCATACTTCTGACTTCCGATTCGAGGAAACGGCATTCCTTCGGGGTGAGATCGAAACGGATCGCAGCTTCCCGTACCACGTCTTTCCGGTCGCGCTCAGGGTTTTCCCGGAGCGCGTCAGCCATCCAGGTCACGGCCCTGCGGATTCTCTCTCCTTCCGGCATCACGCTGTCGGTATCGGCCATTTCCTATCCCTTTCTTGCCGGTCTGAAGATAATGCCCGCAAGCGGCGGGACAGAGACCATGATGTGCTGCGCCGCATTACCGTAGGGTTCGGCAAAGACCACCTTGGTTCCGGGGTTGCCCACGCCGCTGCCGCCGAATTCGGCCGCGTCGGAGTTGAACACCTCTTCGTAGTCGGTCAGTTCCGGCACTCCCAGGCGGTAGTCATGGATTACGTTGGGGGTGAAGTTTAGCAGGCACACCAGGTGATCGTCGCGGTTCTCACTGAAACGGGCAAAGGCGATGATCGAGTTGTCAACGTCATGGAAGTCCATCCACTGGAAGCCCTGTTCGGAGAAATCGACCTCGAACAGGGCGGGGTGATCGCGGTAGAAGAGGTTCAGGCTGCGGACGAATTCCTGCAGCTTCTGGTGCAGCTCATCCGCGCCGATAAGATGCCAGTCCAGGCTGACCTTGCAGAACCATTCCGATATCTGGCCGAACTCGCCGCCCATGAAGAGCAGCTTCTTTCCCGGATGGGTCCACATCAGGGTGTAGAGCAGCCTGAGGTTTGCGAACTGCTGCCATTTGTCCCCGGGCATCTTGGAAAGCAGGGAGCGTTTGCCGTGGACCACCTCGTCGTGGGAGAGGGGAAGGATGAAGTTCTCGGTAAAGGCGTAGAGGAGCGAGAAGGTCAGCGAGTTGTGGTGGTACTTGCGGTGAACCGGATCGCGGCTGAAGTAGTGGAGCATGTCGTTCATCCAGCCCATATTCCACTTGTAGCCGAATCCCAGGCCGCCGGCGTCCACCGGTTTTGATACTCCGTAAAAGCTGGTGGATTCCTCTGCGATCATCATCACCTCGGGGAATCTCTCCCCCACGGCCCGGTTGAGTTCGCGGATGAACTCGATGGCCTCGATGTTTTCCCGGTTGCCGTAGCGGTTGGGAACCCACTCGCCCTCCTTGCGGCCGTAGTCGAGATAGAGCATGGAGGCCACCGCATCGGCCCGCAGGCCGTCGGCGTGGAATTTCTCTATCCAGAAAAGGGCGTTGGCGATGAGAAATCCGCGGACCTCGTCACGGCCGTAGTTGAAGATCTTGGTGCCCCATTCGGGGTGGGAACCCTGGCGGGGATCCTGGTGCTCGTAAAGAGCGGTGCCGTCGAAGTTTTCCAGACCGTGGCCGTCGGCCGGGAAGTGGGATGGCACCCAGTCGAGGATGACGCCGATGTCGTTCTGGTGGAAACGATCGATCAGGAACATCAGGTCTTCCGGGGTGCCGTAACGGCTGGTGGCGGCGAAGTATCCGGTGCACTGGTATCCCCAGGACTCGTCCAGGGGATGTTCCATCACCGGCAGAAGCTCCACATGGGTGAAGCCCATGTTCTTCACATAGGGCACCAGGGTGTCGGCCAGTTCCCGGTAGGAGAGAAAACGGGAGGTGTCGGCCGGATCGCGCTGCCAGGAGCCGAGATGCACCTCGTAGATGGATACGGGACCGCGGTAGGTGGAACGATTCCTGCGGCCTTCCATCCATACCTTGTCGTTCCATTCGTACTCGAGCGAATGGACAATGGAGGCGGTGCGGGGCCTGAGTTCGGCCCGGAACTGGAAGGGGTCGGCCTTTTCCAGTATCCGGCGGTCTTTTGTCTTGATCTCGTACTTGTATATCTCGCCCGCGGCAATGCCGGGGATGAACAGTTCCCAGATGCCGGACGGCCCCAGCACCCGCATCTGGTGCACCCGGCCGTCCCAGGCGTTGAAGTCGCCGATGACGCTGACCCTGATGGCCTCCGGCGCCCAGACCCGGAACACCACCCCGGATACGCCGTCCACCGTTATTTCGTGAGCGCCGAGATGGTTGTAGGCCTCGCGGTTTTCGCCCTTGTTGAAGAGGTAGCGGTCTTCCTCGCCGAGTAACGGCAGGGTGCGGTAGGGGTCGCGGAAGGCGTGGCTCGCGCCGTTGTAGAAGGTCGCCTCGAAACGGTAGTCGAACGGTTCTGCCCGTTTGACCTCGATTTCGAAAAGCCCTTCCTCCCGCATCTTGTACATGTCATGATTTTCTCCGTCCACCACCAGCCGCATTGACTCGGCATGGGGATGGAAAGCGCGGATCACGGCTTTGGGAGGGTCGCTGCTGACGGGATGAAATCCAAGAACCTCAAAGGGATCGTGGATTTCGGATGCGATGAGGAGGTCGATTTTTTTTTCTATGTCCGAGGCCATTTTGTCCTTTTCTGATTTTTCATGAAGGAATGCAGCTCATCGATTCTACCAGACTTGCCCGGCCGGTAAAAGGTGAATCGTCGTAAAAGGCGGTCGCGTACGGCTGCATCCATGGCGGGGAGGAGGGACAGGCCTCCGCGTCCATCCCTTTGCCCTGTGTGGAGCGGGCCGCAGATGTGGCTGCAATGCCCTGAATCTGCTTAATTACTGCGCGGATGACAAAATGCAAGGAGAATTTATATGGTGCGCGGGTGTACGGAAAATGGATACGGCGGCAGGGCGGCGGAGGCGGTTCTGGAGATATACCGGGAATACGGCCTTTGGCTGGAAGAAAGGGAAAATTATTTCGCCTGCGTTCCCGGCTGCCACACCTGTTGTACGGTGAGCGTGACCGCAACCGCTGTCGAGGCCGGAATTGCGGCGGAGTTCATTGGCGTGAAACGGCTGCGTCGGCTCATGGAAGGGGTGCGGCTCCCGGCCGCGGACGGGCTCGAGAGCGCCAACGCCATTGCCGCCGCCTGCCTGGAGGGCCGCTGGGAAGACCACTGCCCGGAACACGATTTTTCCCCATGTCCTTTTCTCGGGCAGGGCAGATGTTCCATCTATCCGGTCCGCCCCTTTGGCTGCCGCGCCTTTTTTTCCCGCGTCCCGTGCGGGAAAGCGGGCGCGGCGGAGGTGGAGCCATGGTTCGTCAGCCTCAACCTCATGGTCCAGCAGGTCATTGAACACCTTTCCAGGGGACGCGGCTGGGGCCGTTTCGTTGACCTGATGCGGGAGGAGGCGGGAGTGGGCGGCGGCCCGTCATGCCGCTGCGCAGTAATGCCTGCGGTTATGGTTCCGCCCTGGGAACTTGTCATACTCAGGCCGTATGCGGAGCGGATCATGGCCGTGGTGGCGTTTGACCCGGAGCTGACAGCCGTTCTCCACTCCGCATTCCGGCAACGATGACGCTGATGAGTTCGTTTGTCAGCCCGTTGAAAAAACGTAGCGAGCGAAGATGAGACAAGGAATAATCCGGCGCAAAAGCGCAGTTTGCTTGGTGGTAAATGAGCATTTTGAGCCGGATTATGACGCAGTATCCTCGAGCGCAGTAGTTTTTCAACGGGCTGTTATAACTGTCCAATCCGGTTAAGGCCTTTGGGGTATTCGCGCCATGGCTGGGATTGTGGCCGTCATTTTCTTGCCATGGTGATGGGGCGGCTGTATCATGTCAAATAATTGTCATGATAGAGCAGGGGTGAACGATGGCGGCAGTGGTGTTGCTGAGGTCTTCCGGCTCCGGTGGGGACGGGTTTGAAAAAAGGCTTTCCGCCTGCGGCGTGGAGGTGGTTGGCGGCCGGGAAGGTAGCAACGGTTCCGTCCCGGTCGTGGTAGTGGCGGAAAGCGTGACCGCAGCGGTGGCGAAACTGTCGGAATGGTCCGGCGGGCGTCCGGCCCTGGCGCGGCCGCCGCTTCTGGTTCTTACCCGTCGTTGCCTTGCCGACGCCTTTGCCGCGGGCCGGGCCGGGTTCGCCGCGGTCCTCGATGTGGAGGCGACCGGCGAGGAGATCCTGGCCGCGCTCGGCGCACCCGTTCCTCCGACTCCTCCCGCCGCCGGCATCATCGGAGAAAGCCCCCCCATCCGCAACCTTCTTTCGCTCATAGACCGGGTGGCCGACACCGACACCACTGTCCTGGTCCAGGGGGAGAGCGGCACCGGCAAGGAACTCATCGCCCGGGCCCTGCACGAGAAAAGCGGCCGGCCCGGCTCGTTCGTGGCGGTCAACTGCGGCGCCATCCCCGGCGAGCTGCTCGAGAGCGAGCTGTTCGGCCACGAGAAAGGCGCGTTCACCAACGCGGTGCGCACCCGGATAGGCCGCTTCGAGCTTGCCGACCGCGGCACCATATTTCTCGACGAGATATCCGAGATGCCGCCCCACCTGCAGGTGAAGCTTTTGCGGGTTCTGCAGGAACGGGTCTTCGAAAGGGTCGGCGGCACAAGGACGGTGAGTTCCGATTTCCGGGTGATCGCGGCCACCAACCGCGACCTGGAAAAAGAGGTGGAGGAGGGACGTTTCCGCGAGGATCTCTTCTACCGCCTCAACGTCATCACCCTGGAGGCTCCCCCCCTGCGGGACCGGCCCGGAGACATCCCGCTTCTCGCGGCCCATTTCCTCGAGCGTTTCAACCGGACGAAGAAGAGAAACATCAAAGGCATCGATCCTGCGGCGATGGAGATGATGACCGCCTATCACTGGCCCGGAAACGTCAGGGAGCTCGAGAACGTCATCGAGCGCATGGTCATACTTTCTACCGGCAGGACCATCACGGCCGGCGATCTCCCGGCCAGGATTTCCGAGGCCCGGTCGTCCGGCGGCTGGGTCTCCCGCATTGTGTCCATCCCCGAGGAGGGTATATCGCTCAACCAGGAGGTGGCCGCGTTCGAGCAGGAGCTGATCCGCATGGCCCTTGAACGCACCGGCTGGGTGAAGAACCGCGCGGCCGTCCTCCTGAACCTCAACCGGACCACGCTTCTTGAAAAGATGAAACGTTACGGCATGAACCAGCCGGGAAAGGCGGGGAGCCCGTGATGCTGAAGAGGAGAGTATCGGCCGCGCTTGTGGTTGCGCTCTTGTGGGGAGGGGCGGCGCTGGCGGCGGATGCGCCTGCGCCCGCGCCGCCGGACGCCTCCGCCATCGTCGCCAGGGCCGCGGCCGCGGCGGAAGGGGGCGACCTCGACCGGGCCGTGGACCTGTACGCCTCGGTCTACCGCCTCTTCCCCGACGATCCTGCGGTTCCGGACGCGCTCTGGCGCGCGGCCGGTCTTGCCCGCAGGATGGCCGGGGAACAGGGCCGCGGCGCTGACTGGGAAAGGGTCCGTTCCCTTTACCGGGACTTTGCCGTAACCGCTCCAAAGGATCCCAGGCTTGCCGAGGCCTACATGGAAATCGCGCGGATCAACCTGCGGCTGCGTCTTTACCCGGAAGCCCGCAGCTATCTGCGGATGGTGATGAAGAGGTTTCCCGCCTCTCCCCTGGCGGACACGGCCCGTTACCTTCTCGCCCGGGTTGAGATAAAACTCGGCCGGGTGGACCAGGCCGAGGAGGCGGTGCGCGTCCTCATGGCCTCCAGAGACGAGGTGATGCGTAACCGGGCCGCGTTGCTCAGGGCCGACATCCTGGCCGCAAGAGGGAGGCTCAGCCGGGCGGTGGCCCTTGCCCGCAGGGCTGGGAAAAAATTCCCGCCCGGTTCGCCCGAGTATGTGGATTCGTTCAGGATTTCCGGCCGGGCCAGGTTGCTTATGTCCGACGCCCGCGCCAGGGAAAAGGGGCGTGAGGATCTTTTCTACTATCTGAACGTGGCCCCTGACAATGGCGAGGCCGCCGCAGTCCGTCTGCTGCTGGCCGACTCCCTGTTCAAGGAGAAGAACTATAGGGCGGCGAAGCGGTTCTTCGATCTGGTGGCCCGGTCGGCCGATCCCGCCAGCCTGGCCGGGGTCAGGGCCCGTTTCCGGCTGGCCATGATCCGTGATCTGGGGCTCGTATCCCCACCGCCGCCGGGGGATAGCCCCACCTGGAAAAGCGGGGAGGACGAGGTCTATCATCAGGCCGTCCGCCGTCTTTCCGGCAGGGAGGCGGCCCAGTCGGCCCGTTACCTTCTCATGCGCCGCATGCTTGTCCGCGGGGACGAGGATGGCGCCTATTCCCAGGCCAGGGATTATCTTGACGCGGGCGGCGGCGAGTGGGAGACAGAGGTTCTGGCCACGGCCGCCGGCATCCTCGACCGCATGTTCGCGGAATGGTTGAAGGAAGGCAGGCACGCGAGGGTATACGAGACCTACCGCAAGGAATATCCGGTCATAAAGAGGTACCGCAACGGCAGGCTGCTGTTCAAGGTGGGGCGGGCCCTCGAGGCCATGGGGCTCTACAGCCAGGCCTCGGTTGTATATTACCGCGCCCTGGGGCTGGAGCTCACTCCGGCCGAGCGGGACGATCTCTACCTGCACAGGGTCCGCACCTACCTCGCCGGCGGCGACATGCCCGCGGCCGGGAGACTGCTCTCCTATCTGCGCCGCATGTACCGCAAGGGTGACATGGCGGCCGAGGTCAGGGTCTTGTACGGCCGTTTCCTGATGCTGAAGGGCAGGAAGGATGAGGCGGTCAGGATGACAGCCGAGGCCTTTTCCACCAAGGAAACCGGCAACGGCGCCCTGGCCTTGCTCATCCGGGAAGCCGCGCCTCTTATCCTGTCGTCCGGCAGTCTGGACATGCTTGAGAAACAGCTCGACCGCTGCCGCAAAAGCGCCTGCATGCCGCCGGAGGAGCTTCAGGAGTATTACGTCACGCTCGGAGACGCCCTGCGCGGCAAGGGGCTTTCCGGCAGGGCCCGCAAAATCTACCGCGTTGCCCTGACCGCCGGGCCTGCGGATACGAAACCGGGCCGCAAGGCCGCTTTTCTGCTCGGCGCGTCCGGAGACGAAGCGCTCCTGGAAAAGCTCTCCGGCGACGACCTCTGGGCCGAGCTGGCAAGGGTCGAGGCCGCGGACCGGAAGATAAGGAAACTCGCCGGGCAAAAAGAGAACGCCCGAAGATGACAGGAAAGGGGCCGGTTGCCTCTGTTTCCGGGAAAAATTCATTCTCCCCCTTCCATCTCGTTCCTCTCTGGTGATAGACTTTTTTTGTGTTTGTGCCCCGGGGCCGTTACGCGGGCCGGGCAGGGCGGCGCATTTTTACGGCCTGAACCGCATCAGGGGGGGATGCCCTGGAAACATCAGCCAGTCTTGACAATCATCAGGAACTCTTTTTTTCCCTGCTCGAGAGTCTGCCAGGCGGCGTGATTCTGGTGGACGGCTCCGGCGAGGTCTTTGCCGTCAACCGCGCGGCATCCTCGATGTGCGGCCTTGTGGGCAGAAGCGTCCGCGGCCGCGATGTCTGGCAGCTTCTGAAGGAAGCCTTCTCCATGGACCACGAGTCCCTTGCGCCGCTGTCCAGACCCGGCGGAAGGCTGCTCGCCGGTCCGGCCGCAGGCGTGGACGGCCGTCTTCTCATCGTGCGCAACGAGCTTAAGAGCCCGTTCGCCGGGGTGGACGGTTTCCTGCTGCAGATGGTGGAGGTGGGGCTCGACCAGCTCTTCCGTCATCAGAAGGACCGCAGCAGCCGGTACGAGGCCCTGCGCGGCATGGCCACACGGATGTCTCGGACGGTGCGGGAGGGGCTTGGCTCGATCGAGCTGTACGCATCCCTTCTCCGCCGTTCGCTCGCCGACGATCCGGAGAGCGAACAGATGGCCGCCCGCATTATCGATGTTGCCGGAGCCGTTGTCCCGTCGCTCGAGAACTTCTCGAGCTTCGCCGAGCTGCGGCCGCCGCGTCCTGTGTGGTTCGATCTCGCGGAACTGTGCGGCGAGACCGCGGCCCGGCTGCGCCTCGTTGCCGGCGGCGGGGCGGAGATTGTGGTGCGCGGCGAAGGGGAGTGCCGGATATTCGCCGACCGGGCCATGATCGGCCAGCTTCTTTTCAATCTCGGCGCAAACGGTCTTGAACACGGCGCGTCATCCCTGCCTCTGCTGCTGGAATACCGTATGCTGCGCGCTCCGGAGCAAGGTTTTGCGGAGATCCGGGTGCGCGATCACGGGCCTGGTGTCTCCCCGGAGGTGGGAGACAGGATGTTCGATCCATTCTTTTCCACCCGGGAGGGGGCGATGGGGCTTGGCCTGCCCGTCTGTCACGCCGTGGCAGAGGCGCACGGCGGTTGCGTCAGCTGGGAGAACTGCGGCGGCGGGGGGGCGGTGTTCACCGTTGTCATTCCGGTCGAGGCCACCTGATGCAGGATGTAACATCAATGCAGGAAACCTGACGGCAGTAATATGGAACGCGCCAGAAAGATACTCATAGTCGACGACGACCAGAACATGCGGATCGCCCTGTTCGAGACCCTGAGCCGGGGCGGCTACGAGGCCAGCGTCGCCGAGAGCGGCCGCATGGCCCTGGAGATGATGTCCCGCAGCCTCCCCGACCTGGTGATAAGCGATATCGGCATGCCGGATATGGACGGCATCGCACTTTTGAAAAAAATCCGGGAAGAATGGCCGCACGTTCCGGTGATGCTCATAACCGGACATGCATCCATAGAGACCGCGGTGGAAGCGATGAAGTGCGGCGCCTGCGATTATCTCGTCAAACCTTTTCCCCTGGACGTGATCGAGGACTCGGTGAAGCGCGCCCTTTTAAACGGCTGCCGGAGCGATCCGGCTCTGCCGGGCAACGGCGGCGGCCCTGCCCGGCCGGGACGGCGGGAAACAGGAAAGAAACGTCCGCTGGTCGGCGAAGACCCCAAGCTTAAGCTTTTGATGGAACGGGCCCGCACCGTGGCCTCGAGCAAGGCCACGGTGCTAATACTTGGCGAGAGCGGCACCGGCAAGGAGGTCTTTGCCCGTTACATCCACGAACACAGCGACCGGGCGGCGGGGCCGTTCGTGGCCCTGAACTGCGCGGCCCTGCCCGAGACCCTGCTCGAAAGCGAGCTCTTCGGCCACGAGAAGGGGGCCTTCACCGGCGCGGTGGCGAGCAAGAAGGGCAAGTTCGAGCTGGCCGACGGCGGCACCCTGCTGCTTGACGAGATCGGCGAGATTCCCCTGCATCTCCAGGCCAAGCTGCTCAGGGTGCTTCAGGAAGAGGAAGTGGACCGGCTTGGCGGAAGGGCCCCGGTAAAGGTGGACGTGCACGTCATCGCCACCACCAACCGTTCGCTCGAGGCCGCGGTCAAGGATGGCGATTTCCGGGAAGACCTCTATTACCGCCTCAACGTCATTCCCCTGCGGCTGCCGCCCCTGCGGGAACGCCCCGGCGATATCATGCTGCTCGCCGGGCACTTCATAAAAAAATACTCGAAGCAGTACAACCGGGTGGTCAAGCGGATGAGCGACGAGGCCAGGGAGCGCTTCCTCGCCTATGACTGGCCGGGAAACGTCCGCGAGATGGAGAACCTGGTCGAGCGGGCCGTGCTTCTGAGCAGCGGCGAGAAGCTCGAGGTCCACGACTTCTGGGTGGATGAACAGGTTCCGGCCGTGGCCGCGGCAGGCGGCGCAGGAGCGGCTCCGGCGTCATTTTCCCTTCCGCCCGACGTCACCACCCTGAAGGAGATGGAGCGTCAAATGATCCTTCAGGCCCTTCAAAAAACTGACAACAACCGCACCCAGGCGGCCAAGATCCTTGGCGTCAGCGTCAGAACCCTCAGGAACAAGCTGCAGGAGTACCGTCAGCACGGTGTGATCATCTGAAAGTGGGATGTCTGCTGGTCTTCTGTTGTCATCCTTTTGATATTACACGAAAAAACGTATGGTTGCCCGCGCCGGGGCCGCTGTGCCGCAGCCGGGCCGGATCGGATTCCGCAATGCGGATTCTGTTTTTCTTTCTGCTGGTATCTCTTTTGCATGAATTCTTGCAGGGCAGAGTTGCCAGAACAAAATTTCCGTTCAGGGGGCAAGCCATGAGCAACCGTATATTCGGCGGCGCTCTTCCTTTGATAGAAAGGGTTCTCGACCTGCGGCAGTCCAGGCAGGCGGTGCTGCAGAGCAATGTCGCCAACATGGAGACGCCGGGGTACATGCGTCATGATCTTGACTTCGAGGCGGCACTGGAAAAAAGCCTGGGAGGGGCCGGGCATCTCGTGCGCACAAACCCCATGCATCTGCCGCCGCCGGACGATCCGGCTGATCCCGCGTCGTCGGTGAAGCGGGAAAACCGGCCGGTGGACCTTGACGAGGAGATGCTCGCCATCTCCGAAAACCAGCTCATGTACGAGATCGCGGCGCGGCTTGCGGCCAGGAAGTTTGAAGGGCTCAAGTTCGCCATCGACGAGGGAGGCAAGTAATGGATTTCTTCACCGCCATGGAGATAAGCGGTTCCGCCCTCAAAGCCCAGCGGGCCAGGATCAACATCGCGTCCATGAACCTCGCCAACGTGGACACCACCCGCACCATCGAGGGCGGCCCCTACCGGGCAAAGTCGGTGGTGTTCGCGGCCCGGCCGCTCGACGGCGGCTCCTTTGCCGAACACCTCGACCGCATGCGGGCCAAGCTGCGTAAGGTTGAGGTCGTTCAGGTGGTGGAAGACGGGACACCATTCCGCGAGGTCTACGATCCCTCGCACCCGGACGCGGACGCGAACGGCATCGTCAGGCTGCCCAACGTCAATCCGGTGGAGCAGATAGTGGACATAATGAGCGCGCGGCGCGCCTACGAGGCCAACGTCACCGCCATCGAGGCGGCAAAGAGCATGGCTTTGAAGGCGCTGGACATAAGCAGGTAAGACCGTCTCGTAAAAAATCCGCATCGCGGACTTTTTACGAGACGGAAGGCAAAAGTCAAAAGTAAAAAGTCAAAAGTATCGGTAGGTTACGAATCGGATGTTTTGTACCTTCGGAGCTGTTTCGGGTTTTTACGAGTCCATCAGATAAGCAGGTAGTTCTGAATAGATACGGGTGAAGACATGGTCGAGATAACGGGCGGGATATACGGCAGGACAGCCGTGGCTGCCGGCGCGGAGGCAGAGAAGAAGGCGGCCCCGGGGTTTGCCGAGGCCCTGAAGGGCGCGGTGGAGGAGGTGAACTCGCGGCTGGTAGCCGCGGACCGGGCCGTTGCCGAACTGGTTTCCGGCCGGGGCGGCAACATCCACGAGACCATGATAGCGCTCGAGAAGGCCAATGTCTCCTTCCGGCTGCTCACCAGGGTGCAGGGCAAGGCGGTTGCCGCCTATCAGGAAATAATGCGGATGCAGCTGTGATGCGGTTTTCCGCGGAGAAAATCTACGGGTGAGGGCGTATGGCTTCGCTTAAGGAAATGCTGACCAGGGCCGGTTCGGCCGTGCGGGATCTTCCCGTCTGGCAGAAGGCGTTGGGCGCGGCGGCGCTGACCTTGCTGGTTTCCCTGCTGCTGTTCACGGTGTTTCGCAGCGCCGGGGTGGATTACAAGGTCCTTTTCTCCGGCCTGAGCCAGGAAGACGCCGCCGCGGTGGTGGAGCAGCTCAAGACCGACCGGATCCCCTACAAGATATCGGCGGGCGGTTCGGCCATCCTGGTTCCGGCGGTAAAGGTATACGAAACCAGACTGCGTCTTGCCGGGGCCGGGCTGCCCAGGGGCGGCGGAGTAGGTTTCGAGATCTTTGACAAGAACTCCTACTCCACCACCGATTTCGTCCAGCGCCTCAACTACCAGCGGGCCCTGCAGGGCGAGCTGGCCCGCACCATCAGGCAGTTCAGCCAGGTTGTCGAGGCCAGGGTTCATATCGCCACCCCCAGGGAATCGGTCTTCATCGAGGACAAGAAACCGGTCACCGCCTCCATCAGTGTCAGGCTTAGGGGCAGGAGCGGCCTTTCCAAGAGCGAGATCCAGAGCATCGTCAACCTGGTGGCCAGCGCGGTGCCGGGGCTCACGCCTGACCACATCACCCTGGTGGATACCGCGGGCCACCTCCTTTACCGCGGCGGCGGCGACGACGAGGTGGTGATGACCGCCACCCAGCTCGAGTACCAGCAGAATCTGGAAAAGACCATGACCCGCAAGATCGAGAGCATGCTCGAGGAGGTAGTGGGCGTGGGCAGGGTGCGGGCCAGGGTCACGGCGGATATCGATTTCAACCGCGTGCGGGTGACCGAGGAGAGTTTCGATCCCGACGGCCAGGTGCTGCGCAGCGAACAGGTGAACCGCGAAAGCGAACCCGCATCCGCCGCCAATCCTCAGGGAATACCCGGAGTCAAGGGCGAGCTGGCCACCGCGGCCGAGACCGGCAAGGGCGCGTCCCAGGCCGGCTACAGCAAGGAGAGCGCCACCCGCAACTATGAGATATCCCGCACCACCAGGCAGGTCCAGGAGGCCTTCGGCCGGATAAGACGGCTTTCGGTGGCGGTGATGGTGGACGGCACCTACCGCGAGGGCAAGGACGGCAAACGGGAGTACGTGCCGAGGAGCGCCGAGGAGCTGCGCTGGTTCGACAGCCTTGTCAAGAAGGCGGTGGGGTACAACGAGGAACGCGGCGACCAGGTCGAGGTTCTGTCCATGGCCTTTGCCGCCTCCGCGGCCGCGGACCAGGGGATCGACAAGATGGCGGTGTGGCGCGACTGGGCCGAACGGCTGATCATGCCGGTGGTGTACCTGCTTCTGGGATTCGGGATCATGCTGTTCGTCATCCGGCCGTTCTTCCGTTACCTGGCTGAGCGTCCCGCGCTGGCCCCGGCCGGGGCCCTGCCCGAGGGGGCCGCGGCCGAGGGCATGCTGCCCGGTGGCGAGGGTGGGGAGGAAGAGGAGGAGATCGGGTTCGCCCCCAAGGGGCTGACCGACAAGGAGCGCATATTCCGTCTGGCCCAGAGCGACCCGGACAGGGCCGCTGATCTGGTCAGGCGATGGCTGCGGGAAGAGGAGGCGTAGGTCATGGCGCGCGCCCGCAAGGAAGGCTCGTCCGACAACCTGACCGGCCCTGAGAAGGCGGCGATTTTCCTCCTCACCATGGGCGAGGAGTTCACCGCCGAGGTGTTCAAGCGCCTCGACGAGGACGAGATCAAGACCGTCGGCCGCTACATGGCCAAGATAGACAAGGTGGACCGCGAGGACATCTCCGCCCTGTTGCGTGAGTTCAAGAGTGATTCCGGCGACCACGACATCTTCCTTTCCGGTGACGACATGCTGGAGGCGGCCCTGAAAAAGGCCATCGCCAGCGACAAGGCCAACGAGATCCTCGACGAGATCCGGTCCGACTGGAAGCTGACCCTGTTCCAGAAGGCCCGCAAGCTCGAGCCCAAGGTTCTGGTCAATTTTCTTCGCAACGAGCACCCCCAGACCATCGCCCTGCTGCTGTCGGTCCTCGACCACGCCCAGTCGGCCGAGATCCTGGCCGAACTCAAGGAGGAGACCCAGATCGAGGTGGTCATGCGCATGGCCGAGCTGGACAAGGTCAGCCCGGATATCCTGGTGGAGGTGGACCGGGTGCTGCAGGAGGAGCTTTTGAGCGTCGAGGGCATGGAAGGCCAGCGCCTCGGCGGGGTCGAGACCGTGGCCGAGATCCTCAACAACGCCGACCGGGCCCTGGAAGCGGCGATTCTCGAGGGGGTCGAGGAGCAGCGGGAGAGCCTGGCCGACGAGATAAGAAAGCTGATGTTCGTGTTCGAGGATCTCATCGGCGTGGACGACCGCGGCATCATGGCGATCCTCAAGGAGGTCAGCACCGACGACCTCAAGCTGGCCCTGCGCACCGCCTCCGAGGAGCTGAAGGAGAAGATATTCAAGAACATGAGCTCCCGGGCGGTGGAGATGCTCAAGGAAGACATGGAGATCATGGGCCCGGTGCGGATAAAGGACGTGGAAGCGGCCCAGCAGTCGATACTCAAGGTGGCCAAGCGGCTGGAGCAGGAGGGCAAGATCCAGCTCATGGCCGGCGGCGGCGAGGACGAGTTTGTCTAAGGTCATCAAGGCGGTTGACGGAAACAGCGTCTCCGGCGCATCCTCCATGCAGGAGGCGGGATTCGTCCGTCTCGACGGCGACGATACCCGTGTCGATCCGGCCGAGGCCGCCCTCGATGCGGCCCGGGAAGAGGCTGAAAGGATCGTGGCCGCGGCCAGGGCCGAGGCCGACGCCATCAGGAAGGCGGCAAGGAAAGAGGGCCGCGAGCAGGGGCTGGCCGAAGGCCGGGACGAGGGCCGGGCCGAGTTCACCGCCAGGGTGGAGGAGATGGCGGCGCTCGTCTCCAGGCTGGCCAGGCACCGCGGCGAGGTGCTCAAGCGGCAGGCCAGGGATCTGTTCGAACTTGTGCGGGTGATGGTGGAGCGCATCTGCCTGGCCGAGATGACGGTTGACGAGCATGTGGTCATGGCGGTGATCCGGGCCGGGCTCGACCGCGTGGTCAACGGCAGCGAGGTGGTGGTCTTTCTGAATCCCGAGGATCACGCCCTGGTCGAAGAGGGAGGCGGGGCGATATCAGAGGCCGCCGCGGGCCGGGTCAGGTTCGAGCCTGATCCGGAGATAAGCCGGGGCGGATGCCGGATAAAGAGCGGGTTCGGCGAGATTGACGCCACCTTCGAGACCCGCAGGAACAATCTCTTCCAGGCGGTTGACGCCGCCTTTGTCGATGCCGTGTCCCGGGTGGCCGGAGGAGAGGAGGAAGGGGATGACCGCGGCCATTGACCTGTCCCGCGCCACGGCCCTTGCCCGCAAGGCGCCGGTGGTCAATGTCTGTGGCCGGGTGAGCCAGGTCATCGGCATGGTCATCGAGGGTGAGGGCCCGGCCATTGCCGTGGGCAGCATATGTGAGATAAGCGGCCGTTCGGACAGGCCGCCGGTTCCGGCCGAGGTGGTGGGATTCCGCCGCGACCGCATCCTGCTCATGCCTTTGGGCGAGATGCGCGGGGTCGAGCCCGGGGCCATGATCCGCATGCGCGGCGAGGAAACCAGGGTTCCGGTGGGGCCGGGGCTGCTCGGCCGGGTGGTTGACGGCCTGGGTAATCCCATGGACGGCAAGGGGCCGGTGGAGGCGGAGCGCACCTATCCACTTTACGCCGAGCCGCTCAACCCCATGGAACGGGAGCGGATCATCGAGCCGGTGGACGTGGGCGTGCGGGCGATAAACGGCCTCCTCACCCTGGGCAAGGGGCAGCGGATCGCGATCATGGCCGGCAGCGGGGTGGGCAAGTCCACCCTGCTCGGCATGATAGCCCGCCACACCGCGGCCGATGTCAGCGTCATCGCCCTGATCGGCGAACGCGGTCGGGAACTGCGCGACTTCATCGAGCGCGATCTCGGCCCCGAAGGGCTGAAACGTTCGGTGGTGGTGGTGGCCACCAGCGATCAGCCGCCGCTCATCCGCATGCGCGGGGCCTATCACGCCATGGCCGTGGCCGAATATTTCCGCGACCAGGGCCGCGACGTGGTCCTGATGATGGACTCGGTCACCAGGTTCGCCATGGCGAGCCTGGTGAC
>JALWTY010000122.1 GCA_026993265.1 Desulfobacterales bacterium | reverse complement strand
CAGATACTGATTGTCGATGACGAAGCCACCAACCGGCTGGTGCTCACCGCCATTCTCGAGGAGACCGGCTGCGTATTCCACGAGGCCGGAGACGGATTCGAGGCGCTGCGCTTTGTCGAAACGCTTCTGCCTGATCTGATCCTTCTCGATATCATAATGCCCGGCATCAATGGATACGAGATATGCCGCCGTCTCAAGCAGAAGGAGGAAACCGCCAGGGTGCCGGTAATCTTCATCACCGCTCTCAACAATCCGGAGAACATGGTCGAAGGTTTCAGGTGCGGCGCGGTCGACTACCTTACAAAGCCGTTCCACGAGGCCGAGGTTCTGGCCAGGGTGAACAACCACCTCGAGCTGAAAAAGGCCCAGGACCAACTGCGGATGTACAACGAAAACCTCGAGCAGATCATCACCGAGGAATCAAGGGAGCTGATAAAGGCGGAACGCCAGGCCGCCTTCGGCCACCTGATCCAGGGCATAGTGCACAACATGAAGAGCCCGCTGACCGCCATCCGGGCCGGGGCCCAGACCGCGCTGGCAACGGTGCGCCACCTGGTGAGCGATAAAGACTCCATCCCCGGCGATGTCAGTGCGCCGCTGGAGTGCATAATCCGCTCCCTGGAAATAGTCGAAACCGGCAGCAAAAGGCTGACCGAGATGATAAACCAGATGATGGCAAGAAGCCATCAGGAACACAACGAGAAGCCCCAGGAAGTGGACCTGAACGACATCGTCAGGGACGAACTCAATTTCCTCGAATCCAACCTCACCTTCAAGCACCGGGTAAAGAAAGAGATAAAGCTGTCCGACTCTCCCCTGCCCGTGCTGGTGGTTCCCGGAGAGATATCCCAGGTGATCGCCAACCTGGTCGGCAACGCCATCGACGCCATGCACGACTGCAATTCGCCGAGGATCACGATAGAAACCAGGGCGGTGGACGGCGGCGCCGAGTTCATCATCACCGACAACGGCTGCGGCATAGATCCGGAGAACATGAAAAGGATCTTCGACCCCCTTTTCACCACCAAACCGCGCATCAGCGGCGGCGACGTATTCCGTCACGACAACGGTCCGCCCACAGGCACGGGCCTCGGGCTTTACATGTGCCAGCGGACAGTGGAGCAGGCAGGCGGGAGCATCGACGTCATATCCACCCCGGGCGAGGGCAGCACCTTCATCGTCAGACTCCCCTGCGGCAAACCGCAAGCCGGCGGTGTTCAAACGGTGGAAACGACGACGCGGCACTCCCGGCAATAAAACCATGTCAAAGCCGCAAGCCGGAGCTATAATGGCGGCTGGCTTTTCGGCTCCTGAACCCGTGACGGCCTTGCGGGTGTCTCGTTCCGGCAGGTTATTGCGGATCATATGATCAGCGCCTACCGGCTCGTATCGAGCCGCTGCGAGACCATGATCAGGAAAACAGGTCACACAGGCGCACAGGGGACGGATCTGTTGCCGATACGCATCCGGCCCGTCCGGACACTGACGGATTCAGGCATCGGCAACACCCTGGCAGACGGTACGGTAGCAAATGCACACCATCCTCGTTGTTGACGACGAACCCAATTACCGCCTGATCCTCTCCGAGCTCATCGGCGACGAAGGCTACAGAGTGCTTACCGCAGAAGGCGCGGACCAGGCGATGAACATCATCCGGGAAAGCGATCTCGACCTGGTCATAACCGACATGCGCATGCCGGGACGGGACGGCATGGACCTCCTGCGCGACATCAAGAAACTCAATCCAGACCTGCCCGTGATCATGGTCACCGCCTTCGGCGACGTGGACAAGGCGGTGACGGCCATGCAGGCCGGGGCCTACAGCTACCTGACCAAACCCTTCAACAACGACGAGCTCCTGGTCAACATCGGCAAGGCGGTGGAGCACTACCAGCTCCTGAAAGAGAACTACCGCCTGAAAAAAGAGGTCAGCGGCCGGTACAGTTTCGCCAACATGATCGGCAAGAACCGCCGCATGCAGGAGATATACAACCTGATCGAAAAGGTCGCGCCCACCGACACCTCAGTCCTCATCACCGGCGAGAGCGGCACCGGCAAGGAGCTCGTGGCCAGGGCCATCCACTTCAACAGCCCCCGCCGCGACGGCCCGATAATCTCGATAAACTGCGCCGGCCTGCCGGAGCAGCTCCTCGAATCAGAGCTCTTCGGCCATGAGAAAGGGGCCTTCACCGGGGCCAACGCCCTGCGCAAGGGACGCTTCGAGCTGGCCGACGGCGGCACCATCTTCCTGGACGAGATCGGCGAGATGCCCATGACCCTGCAGCCCAAGCTCCTGCGGGTCCTGCAGGAGAAGACCTTCGAGCGGGTCGGCGGCAGCCAGACCCTCAGGGCCGACGTCAGGATCGTCGCCGCCACCAACCGCAACCTCAAGGAAGAGGTGAGCCGGGGCAACTTCCGCGAGGACCTCTTCTACCGCTTGAACGTCCTCAACATCCACCTGCCGCCGCTGAGGGAGCGGCGCGACGACATCCCGTTGCTCGTGGACCACTTCATCGGCAAGTTCGCCGAACGGCTCAACATGCCGGAACTGAAGATAACCCACGAGGCCCTGCGGGAACTGACCAGCCGCGACTGGGAAGGCAACATCCGCGAACTGGAGAACACCATTGAAAGGGCGGCCATCCTCTGCAACAATAACAGCATCGAGGTCGAAGACGTAACCGGCGGGGAGGAGCGCGGCCGTGAGCGGGAAGAGACCGCAGTGGTGAGCGACGATATCCTGGGCTCCTTCTCCGGCCGCCTGCCCGACATCCTCGACACCATTGAAAAGAAACTCATCGAGGCGGCCCTGAAGGAAGCAAACAACATCCAGGCCCACGCCGCGGAGAAGCTGGGCATAACCAAGAGCCTCCTCCAGTACAAGATGAAAAAATACCGCATAGCCAAAAAGAGCGCTTAGATGCAGGCAGAAGACATACTCACCGCCGCCCTGACGATCATGGTCGTCGTCCTGACCGCGGCCCTGGTCCCCCTGGCCGTGCAACTGCGCCGCACCCTGATGCGGGCGGAAAAACTCATCGAGAAGCTGGAGAAAGAGCTGCCGGAAGCGGTGGGCAAACTGGGAGAAAGCAGCGCGGAACTCGGCCGGCTCGCAGCAAAACTCGGCAGCCGGGTCGACGACCTGGGCCAGACGGCAGCGAGCGTCCGCGACGCAGGCAGGCATCTGGCCGATACGGGAGAACTGATCAAGCGGGCCATTGCTCCGTGGGCGGTTCAGGCGGCGGGCGTTGGCGCCGGAGTCCGCGCCTTTGTCGATTTTCTGGGGAGATCCTGCAGCAGGAGAAAAAAAGAGGAGGAGCAATGAAATGGCCAGCGGAAACTGCAGCTCGGGAAAATTAACCGCCTTTGTCGCAGGCGCCCTGGCCGGGGCGGCGGCGGCCTTTCTCCTCAGCCCTAAGAGCGGCCGGGAAAACCGCCGCATCCTTGGCGAGCTTGGGGAAAAATTCCTCGACGAGCTCCAGGACAGATACGACGTGGACAGGGAAGACATCAAGAAAAAGGGCAAGGAAACCCTGGAGCAGGGCCGCGAGTACCTGGCTGAAAAGAGGAAGGAACTGAACGAGGCGATAAGGGCCGGACGCGAGGCGATGGAAAAGGAAAAAAAGGAGCTCGAACGCGTCCTCGACCCTGACATGCTCGAAGACTGACACCCCGGGCAGGGCGCATCGAGCAGGAACGAAGCAGTTCCGGACGGTTACTCTCCGCTGCCATCGCCCCGTTCGTCTCCGGGGCCGCCGCAGCCGTTGCTGCCGCCCCAGTTGAGCTTGGAGCGCAGTATCTCGAAATACCCCCGCCTGGGCGAGCTAACCAGCTTCAGCCGCTTTTCCGCAGCCCGCACCTCCAGCACCCGTCCCGGCGCAAGACATGGTTCCGCGGCCTGGCCATCGACGATCACTCCGACCTCTCCTTGCCATCTGCCGCTTATCCCGATCCTGAGCCTGACGCCAGGCGGCAGCAGCACCGGCCTGGTTTCGAGCATGAAGGGGCAGATGGGAGTGACCAGGATGGTGTCGAGGTCGGGCCTGACGATGGGGCCGCCGGCCGAGAGGTTGTAGGCGGTGGAGCCGGTGGGCGTGGCCACGATCAGGCCGTCGGCGCGGTAGGCGGTTATCAGCTCATCGTCGGCCCATACGGAAAGCCGCGGCAGCCGGTCGAGACTGCCGCGGCTGATGACCACGTCGTTGAGGGCCGGACGCCACTCGCCGCAGCCGTCAGCCGAACAGACCCGGGCCGCGAGCATCATCCGTTCCTCGACAACCAGGGAGCCTGCCAGGAGATTCTCGAGCGCGGTAACCCGGTCCTCGGCCTCGACTTCGGCAAGGAAGCCAAGGTCGCCGAGATTCACGCCCAGGACCGGGATGTCGAAGCGGCTGGCCCGGTCGGCCACGTGCAGCAGGGTGCCGTCGCCACCGAGGATGACCAGAAGATCCATGTCCGGCTCGATCCGGTCCACCAGGGCCTCGACCCCGCGGCCGGCGAGCCACCCGGCCATCTCCCGGGCCATCTCCCGGGCCTCGTCCCGGTCGTGCCGCAGGATTATCCCCGCCTTCCTGATCCGCATCACGATCCGCCGAGTTCCTGTGAGCGCAGGGTTGCGGCCTCCACCGCGTCCATGACGATGCCCGCGAACCCGGCCCGGTTCATCTCGGAAAGCCCGGCGATGGTGGTGCCGCCCGGCGAGGTGACCATGGATTTGAGCCGGTAGAAGTCCATGCCGCTTTCCCGGGCGAGCACGGCGGCTCCGAGCACGGTCTGGACCGCGAGCTCGGCCGCCACCTCGCGGGAAAGGCCCATCTTCACCCCGCCGTCGGCCAAGGCCTCCATGAAGGAGAACACGTATGCCGGGCCGCTGCCGGAAAGCCCGGTGACCGCGTCCATCCAGGACTCGTCCACCACCACGGCCCGGCCCACGGCGGAAAAGATCTCGACCACCCGGTCCACGTCCTCTCCGGCTACTCCTGGCGCAGGACTGATGGCCGCAGCCCCCTCGAGGACCAGGGCCGGAGTGTTGGGCATCACCCGGACGATCCTGACCCCGGAATCCCCGAGGCATTCCCGCATGAGCCCGATACCGATGCCCGCGGCGATGGAGACGAGCAGGTGGCCGGATGTGAGATTGCCCGAGTACTCGCGCAAGAGCCGGGGCAGGACCTGCGGCTTGACCGCGGCGATGATCATCCCGCAGTCCCATAGGGGGGCCGGGTCGGCCACGGCCGTGACCCCGTACCCGCCGGCAAGGAACTCCCGCCGCTCCGCCACCGGTTCGCTGACCAGGATATCCGCCCCCGCAGCCACCCCGGCGGCGGTTATCCCCTTTATCAAGGCCTCGGCCATCCGGCCGCCGCCGATGAAACCGATCTTGGTGTTGTCAGCCATGATGATTCTCCATTGGAGCAGGTTGTCCCTGACCCCGTGACGGGTCCGGGGGAAACAAAAAAAGCCGCAGCCGAAACCGGCCACGGCCCAAGATATTGCCATCATCCGGGCTTTACAAGGTTTTATTGTCTCCAGCCCTGAAAACCAGGGACCCCGGCCGCATGTGGCCGGGGTCCCTGGTGTATTGGCGGTTTTCGGCCGGCGCTCACAACTGGCGGCCGACCGCTGCCACCGGCCCGGCGGCCATGGCCGGGCGGCCCGGCACCAGGAAGGGGACCACGACGTTGCCGCCGGAACGCTTCTCTTCCCTGCGGCCGCGGCCGAACTCGACGTACTCCCAGGCGTCCCTGGCCTCGAGCAGG
>JALWTY010000121.1 GCA_026993265.1 Desulfobacterales bacterium | reverse complement strand
GGTGGAGCAGGATCTGCTCCACCAGCTCGTCGATACCGATATTCTTCTTGGCGCTGGTCTCGCAGAAGATGGTATCTCCGCCCCACTCCTCAGGTGTGAGATCGTATTCGGCCAGCTCGCTCTTGATCCGCATGGGATCGGCGTTGTCCTTGTCTATCTTGTTTATCGCCACCACGATGGGCACGCCCGCGGCCTTGGCGTGGTTGATGGCCTCCTTGGTCTGCTCCATGACCCCGTCGTCGGCCGCCACCACCAGCACGACCACATCGGTGACCTTGGCCCCGCGGGAGCGCATCTCGGTGAAGGCCTCGTGGCCCGGCGTGTCGAGAAAGACGATATCGCCCATGGAGGAACGGACGTAATGGGCGCCGATGTGCTGGGTGATGCCGCCGGCCTCGCCGCCGGCCACGTCGGTCTTGCGGATGGCGTCGAGTATGCTGGTCTTGCCGTGGTCCACATGGCCCATGACCGTGACCACCGGGGGACGGGGCAGCTCCTCGCCGCCGGTCTCCTCCTCCTCGAGATTGAGCACCTCCTGCTCCTCGGTGATGCCCTGCTCCACCTCGTAGCCGAAATCGGCCGCGACCAGGGTGGCGGTGTCCACGTCAAGGGCCTGGTTGAGGTTGGCCATGACCCCGAGCTCCATGAGCTTGGCGATCAGCAGATTGGCCTTCAGCCCCATGCGGTGGGCGAGATCACCGACCGTGATGGTCTCATAGACCGTGATGCGCTTCTTGATCGCCCTGGTCTCGGCCGCGGCCGCGACCGGCCCCTGATCCTTGGCCTTCTTGCCGCCCTTGCGGGCCTTGCCCCGGAGGAAGCTGCCGGGAATGCGGCCGGCTACCTCGTCAACCTCCTCGATGTCGATGCCGCGGCCGCGGCGCTGCTTCATGCCCTTCTTGCCGCGGGGCATATCGTCCTGGAGGATCTTCACAAAACGCTTGCCCTTCTTTCCCTTTCTGGGAACGACGTCGGCCGGCCCCGGAGGCATGCCGCCGGCAGGCGGCCGCGGTCTCGATGGCCGCGCCGGCCGTTCCGGCCGCCTGGGCTCCTCCACCGGGATCTCGATGGCGGCGCGCTTTATGACCCGGGCATAGCCGCTGCGGCGCGGCGGCGCGGGTTTCTCCTCCTTTTTCCCTTTTGCCTCTTCCTTGCCGGCCTCTTCGGCCGCAGGAGGCGCAGCCGGTTCCACGGCCTGTTCCCTCACGGGAGCGCCGGTTTCAACATCAGCTTCCCCGCGGTCCGCCTCGACAGGCTCCTCTTCCACGGCCGGGGACTCTTCAGCGGCCGGCTCGGTGGCATCAGGCTTATCCCCTGCCGCAGCCGCAGCGGTTTCAGCTCCGGCATCAGCCGCGGCGCCGGCCTTTTCCCCGGACGGCTCCGCCGCGGCGCCCTCCCCGGCCGCCGCCTTTTCCTCATCACCGGGCGGTTCCTCGTGCACCACCTTGCGCCGTCTGCGCAGGATGGTGGTCTTGCCTTTCACCTGGATCCTTTTACGCTCGGTCCTGGTCTCGACAAGGCCCAGCCTGACCCGGACCGCGTCGGCGTCAGCCTCGTCGAGACTCGAGCTGTGGCTCTTGATCTCGTAACCCATTTCGCGGAGACGTTCGACCATCTCCTTGCTTTCAACACCGGCCTCCTTGGCCAGCTCGTACACTCTAACCTTCGCCATGACCTCTCCTGAAAAGGATCAACACAGGATCAAAATTACGGAACCACCTGGTATTTTTCAAGCCCTGAACATCCGGACACATCCACCGCCCCAAGCCGCAGGGCCCTTGCTATCCGGCCCGGCCGGCGGAAAAAACCCTCCAGACACCCGCGGCCGTGGCAGCAGTACACCCCGCGGCCGGGAAGGGTCTGATCCGGATCGGCTGCGAGGCGACCGTCTTCACCGGCGGTAAAACGAAGAAGCTCCCGCTTGCGAAAGCGCCGCCTGCAGACCAGACACATCCGGACAGGGCCGGAAACCGCCTTTCCGCTACTCCCCATCCCCGGCAGGCTCTCCGGGACTGTCCTCTCCGGCCGGAGCATCCTCCGCCCCGGCCTCCTCAGCGCCGCCCTCGTCTTCCTGAGCGGCTTCCTGACCGGCGCTCCCGTCCCCCTCTGCCGCGGCAGATCCGGAACCGGCCTCCTCGCCGCCGTCACCCGCAGCCGGGACCGAGGCCGCGGCAGCCACCAGGGCGGCGGCCGCATCCTCTTCTATCTTGAGAGCCGCGGCCACGTCGGCGGCGTCGGCGGCGGCCAGTTCGGCCGCGCTCTTTATGCCATGCTCGTGCAGCCGCTCGGCCATCCGTTCCTCCATGCCCTCGACCTCGAGCAGGGTGAGGAACTCGGGATCGTCGTAGAGGGCGTAACGGCTCTCGCTCTTCACGTCTATCTTCCAGCCGAGCAGGCTGGAGGCCAGCCTGACGTTCTGTCCCTGCCGGCCGATGGCCAAGGAAAGCTGGTCGTCCGGGGTGACCACCAGCAGGGTCTTGTTATCCTCGTCCACCACCACCATGGAGATCTGGGCCGGAGCCAGGGCGTTGGAAACGAACTTGGCCGGGTCCGGGCTCCAGGGGACGATGTCTATCTTCTCGCCCTGGAGCTCCTGGACCACGTTCTGGACCCTGGAACCCTTCATGCCCACGCAGGCGCCCACCGGATCGACATCGCTGTCGATGGAGTTGACCGCGATCTTGGCCCGGTAGCCGGGCTCGCGGGCCACGCCCATGATCTTGACCACGCCTTCGGCGATCTCCGGCACCTCGAGGGCGAAAAGCTCGGCCAGGAACCGGTCGTCGGTGCGGGAAAGGACGAGCTGGGGCTCGCGGCTCGAGTTCCTCACCTCGAGCAGGTAGGCGCGGATGCGGTCGCCCTGGCGGAAACTGCGCCGCGGCATCTGCTGGCTCGCCGGCAGGATGGCGTCGGTGCGGCCGAGGTTCACGATCATGTTGCCGCGTTCGAAGCGCTGGACAATGCCGTTGACGATCTCGCCCTCGCGGTCGCGGTACATCTCGTAGATGACCTCGCTCTCGGCCTCCTTCATCTTCTGGATGATGACCTGCTTGGCCGACTGGGCCGCGATCCGGCCGAGGTCGGCGATGTTGTCCAGCTTGATGCCGATGTCGTCGCCGAGCTGGGCCTCGGGATCAAGGGCCTGGGCCTCCTCGAGCGAGATCTCGTTGTCCTCGTCCTCGACCTCTTCCACCACGGTCTGGAACTGGAAGACCTCCACCTCGCCGAGCTCGTCGTTGTACCTCACCTCGAGGTCGCGGCGGTTGCCGTAATGCTTGCGGGCGGCGCTGAGCACCGCCTCCTCGATGGCCTCGATCAGCAGGGAACGGTCGATTCCCTTGTCCCTGCTGATCTGGTCTATGATTCTCTTCAGGTCCGAAAACATCCGGGTTCACCAAATTTTCTTTTTTAAGGACAAAGAGGCGGCAACGCCTCACCTTCATTCATCTCCAGGGCCGCGAATCAGAACTCGATCTCGAGCCTGGCCTTTATCAGCCGGCCGTAGGCGACCTCCACCGCGCCGCCGCCGTCAAGCTCGATCTCGACCGCCTCATCCCCGGCCGCGCCTATTCGCCCGACAAGCGGTTCCGGCTCGCCTTCCAGGATAATCCTGACCGGATGGCCGGGATAACGCCGGAAATCGGCCGCACAGGTCAGGGGCCGGTCGAGCCCGGGCGAGGAGACCTCCAGGTTGTAGCTGCCGGGCAGAGGATCTTCCACCTCGAGGAGGTAGCCGGCCTCGCGGCTGACCCGGACACAGTCGTCCAGGGTGACGCCGTCCGGGCTGAAGATGACCAGCCTCAGCACCCAGCCCTGCCGTTCCCGGCGGAAGGTGGTCTCGACCAGCTCGAATCCGAGGTCCTCGACCACGGGCCTGACAATATCCGCGACCCGGCCGGCGAGATCGCCCTGCTCTTCACCTGCGCCCATGACTGATGCCCTGTTAAAGACCTTCCCGACGACCAGGCAAGAAACCGGCGTACAGGAAACGGCGGTGCCGCCGCTGCGGCGAAGCAGATCCGGTTTTCCGCAACGCCGCCGCGATTCACCAAATAAAAAAAGCGGGCCTTGAAGCTGCCCACTTTCCGGTAAAAAAACAGAAAGTATCAACTGCCGGGGCTGACACGGCGGCCAGAACCGGCAGGCCGGATTCTGGAGCGGGCAACGGGGATCGAACCCGCGACCCCAAGCTTGGGAAGCTTGTACTCTACCAACTGAGCTATACCCGCCCGCGTCCGCAAGCGGCAGCCGCCAAAACGCCGCCGCCGGACTTCGAGCACATTTTTAAATTACTTGCAGGAGAAAGTCAAGAAGAGCTGACGGTTTCGGGATAAAGGACGTCAGGTCAAGGCGGGAGACCGCGCAAAGGGTTTGCTGCCGCCCGTATGGAGCGGCTATGCCCCTGAGACCAGCTTCACCGCCTCGCCGGCGATCTCGAGAAAACGGCCGGGCAGCACGCCCATGACGATGATGGCCATGATGAGCACAAGGCCGATCGCCTGGGGAACGAAACCGGCGCGCACCGGTTCCCGGTCTCCGGGATCGGCGGTGTAGGCCACCCGGACCACGGAGAGGTAGTAATAGATGGAAATGGCGGTGTTGACCGCGGCCAGGATGACGAGAAAGAGGAATCCGTTCTCAAGCGCTCCGGCCAGGAGAAAGAACTTGCCCATGAAGCCGACAAAGGGAGGAATCCCGGCCAGGGCGAACATGGCGCAGGCCAGGGTCAGGGCCAGAAGGGGCGAGCGCTGGTAAAGGCCGCTGAAATCCTCGATGGCCGGGTTCTCGCCCTCGCGGGAGACCGCGCAGATGACCAGGAAGCAGGCCAGGTTCATCACCAGGTAACCGGTGATGTAGTAAACCGCGGCGGCGTAGCCGCTCTCTTTCAGGATGATGACGCCGAGCATCACGTAACCGGCGTGGGCGATGCCGGAAAAACCGAGCATCCGTTTTATGTCCTTCTGCACCAGGGCAAGGATGTTGCCGTAGAACATCGAGCAGACGGCCAGCACCCCGATAATCTTGCCTACGCTGGCGGCGTCGGGCGAAAAGAGCGCCGCCGCCCGCAGCACCAGGGCGATGGCCGCCACCTTGGGCACCGCCGCGATATAGGCTGCGGTCTCGTTGGAAGCGCCCTGGTAGACGTCGGGCAGCCAGAAGTGGAACGGAAACATGCCGAGCTTGAAACAGAAGGCGCAGAGCACCATGGCCACCGCAACGATGACCGCGGGCTCGGCGCCGATGCCGGACAGCCTGGCCATAATGTCGGCAAGGTAGGTGGAGCCCGTCAGGCCGAAGAGATAACTCATGCCGAAAAGCATGATCCCGGTGACCATCACGCCGAAGAGAAGATACTTGGCCGACGCCTCCATCTGGGCCCTTATGCCGCCGGAGTCGTCCCGCAGGGGAACGAGCAGATAGAGGGCGAAGGATGAAAGCTCGAGCGAGACGAACAGGGTGAGAAGCTCGACGCTGGACACCACCATCATCAGACCGAGCGTGGCGAGGAAGAGAAACAGGTAGTACTCGGCCCGGACATCGTCCGATATGCCCTTGAGCCTTGCGCCGAAAAGCATCACCGCGAGCAGGCCGAAACTTATGAGCAGCTTGAAGATCTGGGAAAAGAGGTCGATGCGATAGCTTTTGAAGAACAGTTCGCCGTGCTGGCCGAGACAGACCACGCTCGCGGCCATGAGCGCAAAGGTTGTCAGCATGGCCGCGGCCTGGGCGATGCGGCTGTTGTCCCGGGCCAGGGAGACGAAAAAGAGTATCGTCGAGCCAGCGAGAAGGATTATTTCCGGTGCGATAAGCATTTCTTTTTCCTTGGGTTCCGTTACCGGCCTCAGCCGTCTCAAGCTTCAGGCTATGGCAGCATGTTCAGGGCAAGGCTGCCGGCCGCGGGGGCATGGTCCGCGACCTGGGCCACCAGGTGGTTCACGCTCGTATGCATGACCTCGAGAAAGGGAGCGGGTGAAAACCCGATCCAGAACACGAAGACCAGAAGCGGCGCCAGGGTGACGATCTCCCGCATCCTAAGGTCGAAAAGTCCGGGGATCTGCGGGTTGTCCGGCCCGCCCCAGACCACTTTCTGCAAAAGCCTCAGCATGTAGGCCGCAGCCAGGACCGCGCCGGGGATGGCGCAGGCCGCGACCACCTTGTTCTCGGCAAAACTCCCGGCCAGGACCAGAAACTCGCCCACGAAGGAATTGGTTCCGGGAAAGGCCAGCGACGAGAGCGAAAAGAAGGCGAGAAAGGTGACATACCAGGGCATGAGCTTGCCGATGCCGGTGGCGTCGCGGATCTCGCGGCTGTGGGTGCGCTCGTAGATCATGCCAACGCAGAAGAACAGCGCCCCGGTGGTGATGCCGTGGTTGATCATCTGCAGCATGGCCCCCTCGATGCCCCGGCTGTTCAGGACAAAGATGCCGAGGGTGACGAACCCCATGTGCCCCACGCTGGAATAGGCGATGAGCTTCTTCATGTCATGCTGGGCCAGGGCGGTGAAACCGCCGTACAGGATGCCCGCCACCGAGAGCCAGAGGATGGCCGGCATGAACTGGAAGGTCGCGGCCGGGGTGATGGGCAGGCAGAAACGCAGGAAACCGTAGGTGCCCATCTTGAGCAGGATGCTGGCAAGGATCACGCTGCCCGCGGTGGGCGCTTCCACATGGGCCGCAGGAAGCCAGGTGTGGAACGGGAACATGGGCACCTTGATGGCAAAGGCGAGAAAGAAGGCAAGGAAAACCCACGTCTGAAAGGCGGCGGAGTAGTCCTGCCCCATTGCCGCCGGAATGTAGAAAGTGCCGTTCTTGACGTAGAGGGCGATGATGGCCACGAGCAGCAGCACCGAACCCGCCAGGGTATAGAGGAAGAACTTGATCGAGGCGTAGGTCTTGCGCGGCCCGCCCCAGATGGCGATGAGCAGGTACATGGGAATGAGCATCGCCTCCCACATGATGTAGAAGAAGACGAAGTCAAGGGCGCAGAAGACCCCGAGCATGCTGCTTTCCATGATCAGCAGGCAGACCATGAAGGACCGCACCCGTTTCTGGATGTAGCTCCAGGAGCCGAGCACGCACAGCGGCATGATCAGGGTGGTCATGAGCACGAGAAGCAGGCTTATGCCGTCCACCCCCACGGTGTAGGTGATGTTCAGGGCCGGGATCCACTGATGGCTCTCGCCGAACTGGTACATGGGCGAGGAGGTGTCAAAGCCGATGTAGAGCGGCAGGGAGACCACCGCCACCACCACCGTGACCAGGAGAGCCCAGATGCGGGCGAGGTTGTCGTCCCGGATGAGCATCTGCACCAACGCCCCGGCGAGCGGCAGGAAGATGATGGCGCTCAGAAAGGGGAAGCCGTTGTTTATAACGAGAAAGTCCATAGTCGTAAAACCTTTTGTCAGGCCCTCCGCTTATTGCACCACGTAGGCGATGAGTATCAGGGCGACCACGCCCGCGGCGTAGAACATGCCGACCTGCACCCTGCCGGCCTGGACATGGCGCATGAGCGATCCGAGACGCACGAAGAAGCGGGCGATGCCGTCCACCACCCCGTCGATCCCGTGCCAATCGAACCATGACCAGAACCGGGAGATTATCATCAGCGGCCGCAGGCCCATGTAGTTGTAGGCCTCGCTGATCTCGTTGTCCGCGGTCTGGATGGGCTTTCTGGCCAGCCAGAAGAAGCCGCGGCCGCCGAAACGGTAGAACCAGTCCATGTCGATGCTGATGGTCGGCTCGGGGGTGAGCTTGTCGAGCAGGAGGAAGAAACCGAGCGCGGTGAACATCAGGATTTGCATGGTCTCGGAGAGATGGTAGGCGCTGTAGGGATGGAACTCCGCCGCCACCTCGGGATAGGGCAGCATCCGGTAGAGGTACGGGGTGTAGCAGCCGATGAAGATGCACAGAAAGGCGGCGATGCCCATGCCGATCCTCATGTTCATCGGCGGATCAGCCGCCTTCTCCCAGGTTTCCTCGGAACAGTTGTTCTTGCCGAACCAGATATAGTAGGGCACCTTCAGACCGGTGTGGAGAAAGGTACCGGCGCTGGCCATGGTGAGCAGGAAGCCGGCCCAGTAGACGTGCTCCTCGAAACCGGCCGCAATGACCATCGATTTCGAGACAAAGCCGGAAAAGAGCGGAAAGGCGGAGATGGAAAGGCCGCCGATCATGGTGAAGACAAAGGCAAGCGGCATCTTCCTGTACAGTCCGCCGAGCTCGGTGAACTTGCTCTTGCCGGTCATGTAGAGAACCGAGCCGGTGCCCATGAATAGCAGCCCCTTGTAGAGAATGTGAGCGAAGGCGTGGGCCACCGCGCCGTTGATGGCCATTTTGGTGCCCAGGCCGCAGCCCGCGACCATGTATCCCACCTGGCTGATGATGTGGTAGGCGAGCAGACGTCTTGCGTCGTTTTCGAGCACCGCGTAGACCACGCCGTAGAGGGCCATGATCACCCCGAGCGGCACCAGGATCTCCATGCCGGCGCAGGCCCGGGCCAGGGCGTAGATCGCGGTCTTGGTGGTGAAGGCGCACATGAACACCGCGCCGCCCACCGTGGCCTCGGCGTAGGCGTCGGGCAGCCAGGCGTGCAGCGGCGGCACCGCGGCGTTGAGGATGAAGCCGAGCATTATCAGGTAGTCGGCCGCGGAGGGATCGTGGACGTTGAGCATCACGAAGGCGAGGCTGCCGGTCTCCTTGTAGTGGAGGATGATGCCGGCAAGGAGCAGGAGCCCGCCGAAGGTGTGAACCAGGAGGTAACGGTAACCGCAGGCGAGAGAACCGGCCCTGCGGCGGAACCAGACCAAAAAGACCGAGGCGAAGGCCATCAGCTCCCAGAAGAGGAAGACCACGATGTAGTCGCCCGCGAAAATGGTGCCGAGCGAACCGGCCACGTAAAGCCAGGCGGCGATGTGCTGGCCGTTTTCCTCCTCGTGCATGCCGTAGATGGTGCCGATCACCGCCATCAGGGTCATGATGTAGCCGAAGACCATGCTCAGCCGGTCCACCCGGCCGAAGGTGAGCTGCCAGTCCATGAAGGTCGTCTGGCCGAAGGTGCCGTGCTCCATCAGCACGGAGACGTCGAAAAAGGCCAGCAGCGGCACCAGGACCAGGTAGAGGGAGCGCACCGGCCCCCGCTTGACAAAGGGAAGGCCCATGGCCCCGAGGATCATGATGAGCCCCGGGTGTATCCAGACGTTACCGATCATAGTAGTCCTCCCGGGTCATGATGCTGAAACGGCCGAACCACTTCACATGACCGTACCACTTGGACACCAGTATTATCACCACGCAGGCCCCGAAGCCGAATGCGGCCCAGAAGCCGGGATAGTGCTCGATCCAGGTGTGGGCGTGGTGCTTGTCCACAAAGGCGTCCAGCACCACCAGGAGCGCAAGCAGGCAGTAGCCCGCCCGGATCACGGTCTTCAGCCTGTCCCTGAAGAAATCTATCAGTTTGACAATCATCCGGTCACCGCCTTGACAAAGGTCATCATGAAATCGGGATAGATGCCGATGATCACCGAGATCACCGCGGTTATCATCAGCGGAACCACCATGGACAGAGGCGCCTCCTGGATGGAGTCGTACTTCACTCCCTCAGGCGGCTTGCCGAAAAAGGCCTTGAAGGTCACCGGCGCGAAATAGGCCACGTTCAGAAGGGTGCTTGCGAGCAGCACGCAGATGATGGCCAGGGTGTGGCTGTTCATCTCCATCGCGCCGACGAGCAGCTTCCACTTGGTGACGAACCCGGCCACCGGCGGCGCGCCTATCATCGAAAGCGAGGCGATGGCAAAGGCGGCAAAGGTGAAGGGCATGGCCCGGCCCAGCCCGCACATCTCGCTGATATCCTTCTTGTGGCAGGCGACGTAGATGGCGCCGGCGCAGAAGAAGAGAGTGATCTTGGAAAAGGCGTGGTTGACGATATGGATGAGGCCGCCCTGGATCCCGTCCGGGGTGAGCAGGGCCACGCCGAGGATGATGTAGGAGAGCTGGCTGACGGTGGAATAGGCCAGCCGCGCCTTGAGGTTGTCCTTTGAAAGGGCGATCACCGAGGCGACGATGATGGTGAAGGAGACGAAAAAGGCGGTCGCGGTGCCCAGGTTGAGCGCGCTCATGGTGTCGACGCCGAATACGTAGAGCATCACCCTGGTGGTGGAGAAGACGCCGACCTTGACCACGGCCACCGCGTGCAGGAGGGCCGAGACCGGGGTCGGGGCCACCATGGCGCTCGGCAGCCAGTTGTGCACCGGCATCACGCCGTTCTTGGCAAAACCGAGCAGGCAGAGGACGTAGAGAATCACCACCATGGTCGAGTTGACGTCGGCCGGGAAGATACCGGTGCGGATGTTGTCGGCGAAGTCCAGGGTGCCGGTGAGCACGTATATGAGGATCATGGCCGGCAGCACCAGCCCCTTGGCCGTGCCGGTGAGGTAGACGATGTACTTGCGTGCCCCGAAGTAGCCCTCCTCGTCCTGGTGGTGGGCGACCAGGGGATAGGTGCAGACCGAGACGATCTCGTAGAAAAGGTACATGGTGAAAAGGTTGTCGGAAAAGGCCACGCCCACGGCCCCGAAGATGGCGAGGGCGAAACAGGCGTTGAACCTGGTCTGGGCGTGCTCCTCGAGCCCGCGCATGTACCCCATCGAGTAGAACACCGCCACGCACCACAGCGACGAGGCCACCATCGCGAACACCATGGAAAAGGCGTCCGCCCTCAGGGTGACGCTTATGCCGGGCAGTATCTTGAAGATATGGAATATGAGGCGGTCGCCCCGCCAGATGGCCGGCGCCATGGACAGCACGGTGCCGAAGAGGAAGAGCGCGGCGAGAAAAGACCAGGTCTCGCGCAGGTTCGGCTTCCTGCCTGTGTTCATCACCAGGATGGAACCGACCAGCGGAGTCAGCACCGCGGTCAGCAGTTTTGCGCTTTCTATCTCCATGACTATGTTTCCCCTGAGACTTTTCTGTTAGGTGAAGGAGCTATCCCTTAAGATCCGCCACCCGGTCGGTCTCGACGCTCTTGTAGTTGCGGTAGACCGCGATGATGATGCTCATGCCGATGGCCGCCTCGGCCGCCGCGATGCCCATGATGAACAGGGTGAATATCCTGCCGGTGGACGGATCCGGGGAAAGGAAGCGGCTGAAGGTCATGAAGTTCAGGGCCGCGGCCGCGAGGATGAGTTCGCCCGCGATCATCATGCCGATGAGGGTGCGCCGCAGGAGCACCCCGTAGATGCCGATGCCGAAAAGCATGGCGGCGAGCGCCAGATAAACCTCCATCCGGTCGGCCAGGCCAGCGATCAGCTCCATTTCAGTCCCTCCCCTTGCGCGCCAGAACCAGCGCCCCGATTATCGCCATGAGCAGGACGATGGAAATGAGTTCAAAGACCATCGAATAGGTGGTCAAAAGGCTGTGGCCGATGTCGACGGTGTCGCCCGGGTTGAGCTTGGCGGCCGGCGCGGGCCACATGGTGTTCCTTGCAAGAATGATGAGGCCCCAGGCAAAGAGCGCGCCCACAGGAAGGGACAGCGCCGCCGGAATCGCGGTGGAACGGGCGGTGCGGGCCTTTTCTACCCCGGGATCGGCCAGCATGATCGCGAACACTATGGCCACGCAGACCGCGCCTACGTAGATCAGCAGCTCCATCAGGGCCACGAACGGGCTGTTCAGGAAATAGAAGATACCGGCAAGCCCGCAGAAGCCGAGAGCCAGACCGGCCACCGCCCGCGGCAACCTCAGCGCGGTCGCGGCAATGAAGGCTCCGGCCAGGGTCACCACGGCGAGAAAGATGAATATGAGGCCGGCAAGACCATCAGGCGTCAGCATCGGCATTGCTCCTCCTATCCTTGAGTCGCTTCAAGAGATCGAACACGTACGCCTCGCGGCTGGGGCCGGCAAGGTTGTACTCCTTGGAAAAATCTATGGCCCCGAAGTTGCAGCTCTCGACGCAGAGGCCGCAGAGGCTGCAGCGGGTGAAATCAAGGGTGTAGGCGGTGAGGACCTTTTTCTTCGCGCCCTCGGGTTTCTCCCCCTTGAGGCTGATGCAGCCGGAAGGACAGCTCCGCTGGCACATGCCGCAGACGATGCATAGCGGCTCGCCGGTCCCGGGATCGGCCACCAGGTCGATGTGCCCCCGGAAACGGGGAGTCATCTTAAGGCTTTCATGGGGGTACTGGAGGGTCACCACCGGCTGGAAAAAGTACTTGATGGTGATCGCCAGACCGACGATCAGGCTCCAGAACCCGCCGAAAAGGTCTTTGAAATAGGCACCCATGATCATCCGGCTCCGCCTGCCAGGGGCATGAGCTTGAGCATCCCCCCGGTGAGAAGAAGGTTAAGCAGCGAAATGGGAATCAGGATCTTCCAGGACAGATTCAAAAGTCCCCAAAGAGTGGTCCGAGGATAGGTCCACCTTATCCACATCACGCAGAAGATGAGGAAATACACCTTGGCGAGGAACCACCACCAGCCGCCGGGGATGAATGGCACCGGGCTCTGCCAGCCACCGAGGAACAGGATGGTCGCCAGGCTGGTTCCGATGACGATGTTGGCGTACTCGCCCATGAAGAAGAGACCGAAGCCCATGCCGGAGTACTCGGTGTGGAACCCGGCGATGAGCTCGCTCTCTGCCTCGCCCAGATCAAAGGGGGCGCGGTTGGTCTCGGCCAGCGAACAGATGAAGAAGATGATGAAGGCCACCGGCGCAAGCGGGCTTGCGGTGAACCGGAACACGTACCACCGGGTGATGTCCGGCTGCTGCATGACGATCTCGTTCAGGTTCATGGTGCCGGTGATCATGACCATGGTGATGACCGTTATCAGCATGGGGATCTCGTAGGCCACGTTCTGGGATACGCAGCGGGCCGCGGAGATGACCGCGTACTTGTTGGCCGAGCCCCAGCCGCCGACTAGAAGCCCGAGGACGTTGACCGATGCAAAGGCGAAAACCATGAGCAGGCCGACGTTGATCTCGCGGGCCACCAGGTTTTCTGAAAAGGGGATGACCACGAAGCTCATGACCGCCGGAATCAGCACCAGGGCAGGGGCGATACGAAAGAGCACCGGATCCACCTGCGGAGGCAGCATCACCTGCTTGGTCATCAGCTTGATGCCGTCGGCGATCGGCTGGAGCAGACCGTAGGGGCCGACCTCCTTGGGGCCGATGCGCCGCTGGATATGGCCGCAGACCTTCCGCTCGAGCCAGACGAGATAGGCTGCGTTCAGGGCCGCAAAAGCGATAAGCCCGACGAGGAAGGCGATCAGTCTGTACACTTCGGTTGAGGCGTTCATGGGGCTCCCCTATCGGTCGATTTCCGGGATGACAAGATCCAGGCTGCCCATGAGGGCAAGCGCGTCGGCGAGCAGCATGCCGCGGGCCGCCTCGCCGAAGAGCGACAGGTTGGAAAAGGTCGGCGACCTGAGTTTCAGCCGGTAGGGGGTGTTGGTGCCGTCGCTCACCAGCCGAACCCCGAAGGTTCCCCGGGCCGCCTCGACCACGCTGTAATAGTCGCCGGGCGCGGGTTTTATTATCTTGGGCACCTTCTCCGCCTTCACCGGCCCGTCCGGCAGCCGGTCCAGGGCCTGCTCGACGATGCGCATGGACTGCTCGATCTCGTCCATCCGCACCATGTAACGGGCCATGGAATCGCCCTCGTGGTAGACCGGGATGTCGAAATCGAACTCCGGATAGACGGAATAGGGCTCGCTCCTGCGGACGTCGTAGTCGATGCCGCTGCCGCGGGCCACCGGCCCGGTGGCGCCGTACTTGCGGCACATCTCGGCGCTTATGACGCCCACGTCCTTGAGCCGCTTGATCATGATGATGTTCTTGGTGACCAGGTTGTGGTAGTCGGGCAGCCGCTTGCGCAGCCTTTTTATGAATTCGCGGGTTCCGGTGACAAAGTCGTCGTCGATGTCGTTGTAGACCCCGCCGAAACGGAAGTAACAGAATGTGAGCCGCGCGCCGGTGACCGATTCGAGGAGATCGAGGATCATCTCGCGGTCGTCAAAGGCGTAGAGCAGCGGGGTAAAACCGCCGAGATCGAGGACAAAGGCCCCGAACCAGAGAAGGTGGCTTGCAATCCGGTTGAGTTCCACGGTGATGACCCGGATGTACTCGGCCCGCTCCGGCACCTCGATGCCCGCGGCCCGCTCCACCGCCTTGACGTAGCCGTGGTTGTAGGAAAGCGCGCCAAGGTAGTCGAGCCGGCCGGTGTTGGGCATGAACTGGGCCCAGGTCCGGTTCTCCCCCATCTTCTCGTGCATGCGGTGGATGTAGCCGAGCACCGGTTCGGCGCTGACGATGTACTCGCCGTCCATCACCAGCTTGACCCGCAGAACCCCGTGGGTTGCGGGATGCTGCGGCCCGAGGTTGAGGACGAAGGTCTCCTGGTTCGGACTTAGGGCTAGCTCACTCATGCGCTGAAATCCTTGCGTAGGGGATGATAGTCGGCGTCCTCCGGCAGCAGGAAGGGAGAGAGATCGGGATTGCCGGTGAAGACGATCCCGAAGAAATCGTGGGTCTCCTTCTCGTGCCAGTCCGCGCCGGGGAAGACCTGGTGAATGCTCGGCAGCTCCGGGTTGTCGCGGTCCACCCGGCAGCGGACCATCACCCGGAACAGATGCGAATAACTGGTGTAGTCGTAGACTATCTCCATCTCGTCCTTGAGGCCGGAGGTATCCACCGGCTCCATCTCCGGCGGCTCCTCGCCCGCCTCCTCGGCCGCCTTCTTCGCGGCAGCATACGCCGCCTTGGCCTCGGCCTCGGCCTTGCGGGCCGCCTCGCCCAGCCAGTCCACCCCGGTGATCGCCTCAAGGGTGTAACCGGCCTCGTCGAGAACCAGGGCGGCCTTTTCCACGTCATCCGGCGCCACGGTCACGTCGAGATGGTATCCCTTGGCGTCATAGTCGGCGCGGCTCACCGACGCCGCGATCTCCTCGAGTCTTGCGACCAGTTCTTCCATGTCAGGCCTCCACCCGCGGCCAGCGGCGCTTGCCGGTGATCTTTTCCTCAAGCTCGAGGATCCCCTCGATCAGGGCCTCGGGCCGGGGCGGGCAGCCGGGGATGTAGATGTCCACCGGGAAGAGCTTGTCCGCCCCCTCGACGATGCCGTACTGTCCCTTGAAGGAGAACGGCCCGCCGGATATGGCGCAGTTGCCCATGGCGATTACCCACTTGGGCTCGGGCATCTGGTCGTAAAGGGTCTGCACCGCCGGGGCCATCTTCTTGCTGATGGTGCCGGCGACGATCATCACGTCACACTGGCGCGGCGAGGGACGGAAGACCTCGGCCCCGAAACGGGCCAGGTCGAACCTGGCCGCGCCGGTGGCCATCATCTCGATGGCGCAGCAGGCGAGCCCGAAGGTCATGGGCCAGAGGGAATTGGCCCGGCCCAGGCCGAGAAGCTTGTCGAGAGGCGCGAAACGGACTATGGCCTCGGGTACGCTTTCTTTCCCCACTTGAACACTCCCTTTTTCCAGGCGTAGACCACCGCCAGTGAAAGGATACCGACAAAGATGACCAGCTCGACGAAATCGCGCAGCACATAGCCCTTGTTGTAGGCCATGGCCACGGGAAAGAGGAACAGGACATCCACATCAAAGGCGAGAAACATCAGGGCATAAAGGTAATAGACGATGCCGAAGCGTATCCAGGCCTCGCCGATGGGCTCCATGCCGCACTCGACGAGCTGGCCGGTCTTGCCCACATGACTTCTTGTTTTTCGCGGAGCGAGGAAATAGGCGAGAATGAAGGGGCCGAGGGCGAAAAGCAACCCCCCGCCGAAAAAGGCGGCCACATAGAAAAGATCGAGGAGAGCTTCCTGAGACACGACAACTCCTCCCAAATGTTGTCGAACCGAAGCCGGCCCGAAGGGCTCGATGTTCCGGAACGGGGCTGATCCGCCGCCCGAATGCGGGGACTTCCGGAACGGATAAAACGTTTCCCTTTTAGCGTAAGGCCCATGCGGTGTCAAGGAAATACTGAATCACCATTCACAAACACGCAGCCACAAGGGACAAGGTTTTCCGGAACATTAAAGAGATAAATTAAATTCCTTCTGTTTGTTATCCACGGGCCTGTTTTTCCCGGCCGCGGAGCATGGCGAGCAGCCGCTCGTGAATGTTACCGAAACCGCCGTTGGAGAGCACCGCGACCACGTCTCCGGGCGCAAGGAATTCCTCCAGGCGGACGACGATTGCCTCCGGGTCCGGCCCCAGTTCGGCTCGGATTCCCTGACGCGTCAGGTCGTCCACGAGACGGGAGGCGGAAAACAGCTCATCAGCCTCGACACCCAGCAAAGGCTCGGGCTCGCGGACAAAGACCGCGTCCGCCGCGGCAAAGGCCTGCGCAAAGCGTTCCTGGAACACGCGGCGGCGGCTGGTGTTGCTCCTGGCCTCGAACACGGCGATCAACCGGCGGCCGCGGTAACGGTTCCGCAGCCCATCGAGGGTGACGGCCACTGCGGTGGGATGGTGGGCGAAATCGTCGATCACGGTCACGCCAAAGGCCTCGCCGCGCACCTCCTGGCGGCGCCTGACCCCGGCGAACCCGGCAATCCCCGCGGCCGCCTCTTCCCCGGCCACGCCCGCATTGACGAGCGCCACGGCCGCGGCCGCGGCGTTCATGCAGTTGTGGAGCCCGGACATGGGCAGCCGCAGGCGCAGCTCACGGTCAGGGCCGCGGAGCAGGAAACTCATCCCCTCCCCGTCCGCAACCGGATCGAGCATGCGCCAGCCGCAGCCCTTTCCCGTGCCGTAGCTCTCCACCCGGCAGCGGGCGAGGGCCGCGATCCGCACGGCCTCGGGGTCGTCGCCGTTCACCACCAGCAGGCCATCGGCCGGAAGCACGGCAGGCAGACGGGCAAAGGTTTTTTTCACAGCCCCGAAATCGGCGAAGATATCGGCGTGGTCGAACTCGACCGAGGTGAGGATCGCGATCCCGGGCCGGTAATGGGGGAATTTGGGGCCCTTGTCGAAGAAGGCGGTGTCATACTCGTCCCCCTCGAGGACGCAGATGCGGCCTGAGCCGATGCGAAAGTTGGCGTCAAAGCCCGCAAGGATGCCGCCGATCACGAAGCCGGGATCGAATCCGGCGGAAAACAGGGCGGATGCGAGCATGGCGGCGGTCGTGGTCTTGCCGTGGGTGCCGCAGACCACGAGGGAACGGGCGTCTTTTATAAAAAAACCCGCCAGGGCCTGGGGCATGGAGAGGTAGGGAACCGCTGCCCGGGCCAGGGCCGCGACCTCGGGATTGCCGCGGCGGATGACGTTGCCGACCACCACCAGATCCGGACCCCAGGCCAGGTTATCCGGCCGGAAGCCTTCGGACACCGGGATCCGGCGCGCGGCGAGATAATCGCTCATAGGCGGATAGACACCGGAATCCGAGCCCCGCACATCCATGCCCATCTCCGCCAGCATGGCGGCCAGCGCCCCCATGGCCGTGCCGCAGACCCCCATGAGATGGACCCGCCGCACCGCATCCGGCATCCGGTTCAGGCCGGGGTCGAGGGGAGCGAAACGGCTCATTCGGAGCCCCCGGCCGCCTCCTTCACCACCCGGTGAACCTCGGCAAAGGTCTCGGAAAAGTTCGCGGGCGAAAGCCTGCCTACCTCGATGAACTTTACCACCACCTCTTTTGCGATCTTGAGCACCGTCTCGTCGCTAATCCCTTTTTTGCCTTCCTGCCGTTTGCAGGACTCTTTCCTGTCCGCCATCTTTCAAAATCCCTCCGTTAACAAGAAAAACGCCGACAAATGCACGGGCACGGTTCAATGCTTGTATCACAAATCGCGGCCAAAATCATACCAACAGAAGGTTGACGGGAGCATTACAGCAAAAAAAATGGAGAAACAGCTCCAAGGCGGCTGTTTCTCCATCTGAAAATCCTGGTGACCCCTACGGGACTCGAACCCGTGTTACCGGCGTGAGAGGCCGGCGTCCTAGACCGCTAGACGAAGGGGCCGTCGTTGAGGAGCCCTTTTTAAATTATCGCCCAACCTTTGTCAATTTTTTTTCATACCGAACTCACCCGACGCAGAGACGGCCGAACTCCCGCGCCCTGGCCAGCTCGTCCGCGGCCTTTTCCATCTCCCCCTTCCTGTCCACGCCCCGCACCAGAAACTCGCCACCGTAACGCAGTCCCATGGCGTCGTAGGCGTATTTCATGGTCAGCACCGCGCCCTCGAACACCCTTTTGCCCCTGGTTGCCGCCACCGACACCAGAAACCCCTTGCGCTCAGGATCGGTATGCCAGGGGGCGCCCTTTTCGGATTCAAGCCGCTGCCTGTTCCACAGGGCCTGGGTACGGTCTACGAAGAGCTTTCCCGGGGCGGTGATGCCATAAAAATAGATGGGGGAGGCAAAAATGATACGGTCCACGGCAATTATCTTCTCGTAGAGCGGGATCATGCCGTCATCGAACACGCAGCGGCCGTCTTTTTCACAGCCGCCGCAGTTGACGCAGGGGCCGATGTCGAGATCCGCGAGCCTAACCAGCTCCACGCCCCCGCCCGCACCCCTGACGCCGTCAAGAACCGCCTCAAGCAGCGCCTCGCTGTTGCCGCCCTTGCGGGGGCTGGCCTGAATGGCAAGAACGTTCATGTCATCCTCCTGCCCATGCCTCACCGGCCCGGAAGCCGGTTGTAGAATCCGGCCGTCTCCCGTATCCATGCGGCCGCGTCTTCGTCAAGGATACCATCAACGAGCCGCCACCGCCAGTTGCCGCGCGCAGTTCCGGGGACATTCATCCGGCAATCCGACCCGTATCCCAGAAAATCCTGCATCGGCGCAACCGCGAGCGCGGCCACCGATCCGAACGCCAGCCGGATCATGTCTTCGTGGATCCGTTCCCCGTTGCTGTTGCAGTAACGCCTGACCAGCCTCCGGCCCTCCTCCCCGCAGCGGCTGCTCAGAAACCACCCCACCGTGGTGTCGTTGTCATGGGTGCCGGTGTAGACCACGCAATTGCGGTCCTGATAGTTGTGGGGCAGATGGGGGTTGGCCGGGTCGAAGTCAAAGGCGAACTGCAGCACCTTCATGCCGGGCAGCCCTGTGCCGTCGAGCAGATCACGGACATCCGGGGTTATCTGCCCCAGATCCTCGGCCACGAACGGAAGGCGCCCCAGGCGGTCCATCATCTCCCGGAAAAATGCCGCCCCGGGGCCTGGCCGCCACTGCCCGGCGGCCGCGGTTTCCGCCCCGGCCGGCACCTGCCATGAAGCGGCAAAGCCCCGGAAATGATCGATCCGGCACAGATCCGCCATGCAGGCTCCTGTGGCGAGCCGTTTCTCCCACCAGCCGAGGAGAACCGGATTCAGCCCTTTTCCGTCCACGCTCCAGCGGTACACCGGGTTGCCCCAAAGCTGCCCTGTGGCGCTGAAATAGTCGGGCGGCACCCCGGCCACCACTGCGGGCCTCCCGTCCGGGGCGAGCAGGAAAAGCTCCCGGCCGCCCCGCCATACGTCAACACTGTCCAGGGCGACATAGAACGGCATGTCGCCGAAAAGCAGAACCCCCCTTTCCGCCGCATGGGCACGGAGACGTTCCCATTGACGAAAAAAAAGAAACTGGCAGAAGGCCTGGAAACGGACCTCGCCGCGCAACTCATCCCTGGCCGCGCAGACAGCGGCGCTGTCCCTGTGAGCAAGGCCGCCGGGCCACCGGTACCAGGGAAGACCGTGAAACTTCTTTTTCAGGGCCGCAAACAGGCAGAAGTCGTCGAGCCAGTCCGCCTGCCGGCGGCAGAAGGCGTCGAACTCCGGCTGCGGGCCGGAAAAGCCGCGGTACGCATCCCGGAGAATAGCGTCATTCCAGGCAGAGACCGCGGCGTAATCGACACTGTAGGGAGAAAAGACAGACGCAGGAACAATGCTGCGGCGGCCGAGCAGCCCCTCTTCCACCAGGCAGTCCGGGTCTATGAACAGGGGATTGCCGGCCAGTGACGATATCGAGGTGTAGGGAGAAAAACCGTGCCCCTCTTCCACCGGCCCCAGGGGAAGGAACTGCCAGCAGCCGATCCCGGCGGCGGCGAGAAAATCGACAAACTCCCGGGCGGGCCGGCCGATACGGCCGATCCCGTACGGCGACGGCAGGGATGACACATGGATGAGAATCCCGGCCCGGCGGAATCCGGGCGGGAAAACGGCCGCCCCGACCCCATTTTTTTCTTCTGCCCCCGTCATATCTTCATGGTAGAATTTATTTATCAAAAACAACCTATTACCCGGCCACGACACAGGATCGGCCCACCCGTTACCAGCCTGCTGGGAAACTACCGCGCCTCATCCGCGCTCGCTACGTTTTTCAACAGGCTGTTATGCCACGGCAACCGTCAGCCAGGGGCTGACAGATGGAAGATACCTGCCCCGAGAGATTTATCTTGCCCCGGAATCCACCTGATGGTATTATTTCATAATTTCCCTTCTTTTCTTGGCATCTTCTGCTGTCTATCAAGGAGTTGAATCGCCGTGAGCGTCGAAACGATCAAGGAAAAACTGCTTGAAATGGCAAGGGACGACGGGTGCGTCACCCTGTCAACCCTCAACGATCTCATCCCTGACGACAAGAACCCGGAGTTCATCGACGAGATCTTTGAGTTCCTCAACCAGAACAGCATCGAGGTCGTAAACAAAAAGAAGACAAAGCCCCGCGAGGAAGCCGCCGCCGAGCCGGAGGTGTGTCCGGACGACGATCCCTTTGCCACCCTCGTCCAGGACAAGGACGAAGAGGCTCAGGACATCGAGGAGACCACCACCACCTACCTGCGGGAAATGGGGCAGTTCGAGCTGCTCACCCCGGAGGAGGAGGAACGCTACAGCAAGGCGATCCGGCAGGGGTTCAACGCCATCATCAGCGGCATCAGGAACGACACCACCGGGGTGCCCGAGCTGGCCGCCATGCGCGAGCGCCTCGACCTGTGGGAAAAACGCGACCCCACTCTCAAGCCCAAGAAACAGCACCTCAACTACATGACCAAGGTGGTCGAGACCTGCTTCGAGAAGTATCCGGACAACAACGAGATCCGGGAACTGCGTTTCAAGGTCAAGATGTACACCCGCTCCATCGAGACCGCCAAGGACGCGATGATCAAGGCCAACCTGAGGCTGGTGGTGAGCATCGCCAAGCGTTACATGCATCAGGGCCTCACCCTGGCGGATCTCATCCAGGAAGGCAATCTCGGACTCATGCGGGCGGTGTTCCGTTTCGACTACACCAAGGGCAACAAGTTCTCCACTTATGCGAGCTGGTGGATCAGGCAGGCC
>JALWTY010000120.1 GCA_026993265.1 Desulfobacterales bacterium | reverse complement strand
CCCTGCGGCCGCAAGGCTCGCCCCTGTCCGCGGTCACCGCCGCGTTCCCCATGCTCATAAATCCGTATTACCTGGGCCTCGTCCGCGAAAGGAACGATCCCATATGGCGTCAGGCGGTTCCAACCGGAGCGGAGCTGGAAGACGGCCTCTGCCCCGCCGATCCCCTGGCCGAGGAAAAACTCAGCCCGGTGCCGGGAATGGTGTGGAAATATCCGGACCGGGCCCTTCTTCTCGCAAACCACCGCTGCGCCATGTACTGCCGTTTCTGCACCCGCAGGCGCAAGACCGGCCGCAAGGATATGGCCGTTGGCGAAAAGGGCATGAAGGAATGGTTCGCATTTCTCCGCGCCACCCCCGGAATCCGGGAGGTGCTGATATCGGGCGGCGACCCCCTGCTGCTTCCCGACGAAACGATAGACTGGCTCCTCGCCTCCCTGCGGTCCATATCCTCGATCGAGGTCATCCGTATCGGCAGCCGGGCCCCCTGCACCCTGCCCCAGCGGATAACCCCGGCGCTCACCGGGATTCTGAAAAGACATCATCCCCTGTTCATCAACACCCATTTCAACCACCCCCGCGAACTCACCCCGGAAGCGGCCGGGGCCTGCGGCATGCTCGCCGACGCCGGCATTCCCCTGGGGTGCCAGACCGTGCTGCTCAGGGGAGTGAACGACGATGCCGCCACCATGGCAGCGCTCATGCGGGGCTTGCTCAGGATGCGGGTCAAGCCCTATTATATCTTCCAGGCGGACATGAGCCGCGGCACCGACCACCTGCGCACACCCCTGCGGCGCGGCCTCGAGATCATGGCGGCGCTCAGCGGAAAGGTGTCCGGCATGGCGGTGCCCGCCTTTGCCGTCGATCTGCCAGGCGGCGGCGGCAAGGTGCGGCTCGCGCCGGACACGGAACTCTCTTCCGGCAACAGGCACGTTTTCACCTCCTTCAACGGCCGCAGGTACACTTATGTCGATCCCGAAGCAGACTGAGGCAGAAGGGCAGAAGAAGATCCTGGTCGCAGTGGACTGCTCTCCGCACACGGTTAACACGGTCAACTATCTCTCCTCCCTCTTCGCCGGCATGGCCGGAGTCTGTTTCGAGCTTGCCACCCTGGTGAAAAGCGGTCAGAACGAACTCACGGCCAGCTGGCAGGGGCCGGAAGGCTCAATCGACCGGTTGTCCGCAAAGGCCAGGTCCGAATGCGACCAGGCCCGGGTCTGCCTTGAAAGGACCGCGGGCCGCATGCAGCGGGCCGGCATCGCCCCGGAACGCATTTCCATATCCGTGGTGCCATGCACGGGCGAGATTGCGGCGGCCCTTGCCGCCTACGCCGAAAAAGGCATGTACGACGCCGTGGCCGTTGGCCGCCGCGGCCTCGGCAAACTTGAGGAAATAATGCTCGGAAGCGTGTCGACCGGCCTGCTGGACCGCTGTCACAGCGTGCCCATATGGATTATCGACGGAGAAGTGGACTCCAACCGCTTTCTCCTGCCGGTGGACGGCAGCTTTCATTCCCTCATGGCCGCGGATCACCTGGGGCACATAATCGCCGACCATCCGAAAGCGGAGGTGACCCTCTTTCATTCCTCGTCAATGTTCGCATCCGAGCCCGACCCCGCTCCCGTGGAGCTGCACCGCGTCTTCGGCCGCCAGTGGTGCGAGGAGCACCTCGGCCGGCCGGACAGTCTGTTCCATGGCCCGAGACAGGTCCTGGTCGACCACGGTTTCCCGCGGGACCGGATAAAATGGCTCCACACCTTCCGCGGGATCGAGCCCAGCCGCCAAATCATCCGCCAGGCCCTTATTGACGAGTACGGCACCATCGTCATGGGACGCCGGGGCGGCAACATCGGCAAGGGACTTTTCCGGGGCGTAAGCGACCGGGTTCTGTACATGGCCGAGAAGGTGGCCGTATGGGTGGTTGGCTGAATCACGCGGGAGGGGGCCGCAATCTATCGCGATTTCGCCAACTTTTTTTGCCCTTCATGACCGCGGCCGTTAAAATGGGCTGACAATCCTGGCAGGAGAACGGAAAAATTGAAGGAGCTGAAGGAAAGCCTGGAGTTTTGGGAAGAGCTGATAGACACGATCCCGGCGGCGATGTTCGTGGTCGACGACGACGTGAGAATCAGGTTGCTCAACAGAAGCGCCAGGAACATATCCTGCAAGGAGGACAGGGAGATCCTTGATTTCCGCGGCGGCGAGGTGCTGGGTTGCATCAACGCCTCCCGCGCGCCTGGCGGTTGCGGCAAAAGCGGGGAGTGCAGCGACTGCGTGCTGCGTGAGTCGGTGCGCATGGCCTTCCAGGGAGAAAAGGTCTACCGCCGCCAGGCCAGGATGACCCTGGTGCGCGACGGCCGCCGGCTGGACACCTATTTTCTGGTGACAGCTTCCCCTTTCACCGCCAACGGCGAAAGACTGATCCTGCTTTCCATCGAGGACATAAGCGAACTGACCCTCCTGCGGCGGATCATCCCCATCTGCTCGGTATGCAAGAAGATCCGCGACGACGAGGACTACTGGCAGGAGGTGGACCGATATTTCGCAAACCGCCTCAATGTGGACTTTTCCCACGGCCTGTGCCGGGAATGCGCGGGAAAGTATTACCGGGACTTCATCAAAACCCCCTGACTCCAACGCAGCCATAACGCCCATGTACGAAAGATTCTTCGGTTTCGAGGAGCCGCCCTTCTCCATCGCTCCTGATCCCCGTTACCTGTACATGAGCGCGAAACACCGCGAGGCCCTGGCCCACCTCCTCTACGGCATAAGGAGCGAGGGCGGGTTCGTTCTGCTCACCGGCGAGGTGGGCGCGGGCAAGACCACGGTGTGCCGCTGCCTGCTCGAACAGCTTCCGGAGGGCACCGAGGTCGCATTCATCATCAATCCGAAGGTGACCGCGGCGGAGCTGTTGGCCAGCATCTGCGACGAGCTCGGCATCGCCCCGCAACGGACGGACAGCGTGAAAGAGCTGGTCGACGTAATCAACCGCCACCTGCTCGCGACCGACCGCCGGGGCGGCCGGGTGCTCCTGATAATCGACGAGGCCCAGAATCTCTCCCCGGACGTGCTGGAGCAGATCCGGCTGCTTACCAACCTGGAAACCAGCCGGAGGAAGCTCCTCCAGGTAATCCTTATCGGCCAGCCCGAACTCAACCTCATCCTCGAGCGCCCCGAACTGCGGCAGCTGTCGCAGCGGATAACCGCCCGCTATCACCTGACGCCCCTATCCCTTGATGAGACCCGGGCCTATATCCTTCACCGTCTCAAGGTGGCAGGAATGTCCGGCAGCCCCTTCCCCGCGGCAATCATCGCCGCTGTCCACCGCCGGAGCAGGGGAATTCCGCGGCTGATAAACGTCATCTGCGACCGCTGTCTGCTAGGAGCCTACGCCGAGGGCAAGAAAAAGGTCAGCCGCGCCATCTTCAGAAAAGCGGCGGGCGAGGTCATGGGAAAAAATGCCGCCATGCGGCCTGCGACCGCGCTGCTGGCAGCGGCTCTGACCGCGGCCCTGATCCTGTTCCTGGCGGCATCGCCCCTGAGCCCGCTGTCGACCACCGGCGCAAAAAAACGGACCGACACAAGGCAAACCACAGCGCTACCGGAAAAGGCTCCCGCACGCACGCCCGGCCATGACCCGGCAGCGGAACTCTGCCGTCTGTGGCGCGTTCCTGCGCCGCATACGGGCGCGGACGTCTGCGCCTCGGCCCGGGCGGCCGGGCTGGCCTGCCTTGAATCCAGGGGTTCGTTCGGCACCCTGGCAAGCCTGGGCCGACCAGCTCTGATCCGACTCCGCAGCCATGACGGCGCAACGAACCGCTTTCTTGTCACCGGCATGGACAGCCAGGGCGTAATCGTACTGGGAAGTGAAGAAACCAGGATCCCTTTTGCCAGGGCGGTGCGGGAATGGGACGGACGCTTCACCATGTTCTGGCAGCCGCCGCCAGGCTATAAAAAGCCGTTCACCAGCGGCGACGCCGGCCCGGCCACCGCCTGGCTGCGCCGCACCCTCGCAATGGGCGCGCCAGGGGAGCCGTTTGACAAAAGGCTTGAAAACGCTGTCAGAAAAATCCAGAAGGAGCACGGCCTTGAGGCGGACGGCATCGTCGGACCGGAAACCGTGATCGTGATAAACCGTTTCATCGCCCGGAAAGGCCCTTTCCTGAAAACCCGGTGAGCCCATGTCATACATCCTCGACGCCCTGAAAAAAGCGGAAGAAGAACGGCGCAAGGGAGAGGTGCCCGGCCTCGAGGTCCTGCACGAGCCCGCCCCGGTCACCGGCAGGCGCGGCCATGCATTCCTCCTCGTCCTGGCCGCTGTGTCTGCGGCCGTTGCTGCCTCGCTGCTGTTCACGAAGCTCGATCAGGACGCGCCCGAGATCCCGGCCCCGCCCAGGCCGCGGGCGGCAGAGGCGGTCACGGCCATGCGCTTCAGCCGCCCGGCGGTGCCCACGGCCGACACAACCGCCGCAGACAACCCCACCGTTGCACCGCAGGCGCAGGCCCCGGAACCTTCTCCGCCGCCCGCGGCCCCGGCCGAAACCGCCCTGCCGGAACTGTCCGCCCTGCCTGAAACGATGCGCGCCGCCCTGCCGGAGATAACCATCTCGGCCCATTTCTACTCCGATGATCCCGGCTCCCGCATGGCCAGCGTCAACGGCAGAATAGTCCATGAAGGCGACCAGGCGGCAGGCGGCCTGACCGTCCGCAGGATAACCCCTGACGGTGTGATTTTTGAGGCGTCGGGGCGCCTGTTCACGGTGCCGGTGCGCTGAATGCTGAATAAAGATCCCGGCTGACCGCAAAAATCCTGTTCAGCCACAGCCGGTTTTAAGTTAAAATAAGAGAAGGTGAATGGGGGAACTGAGTGTTAAAAGGAGGGAGCAATGAACGGCAAAGTCGGCAGAGAACGCAGGGAGCACAAGCGCTACCGGGTGAAAAACGGCTTCTTCGCCATGGACTCCACCCGGTTCGGCCGGATCATCGACATCAGCCTGGGCGGGCTCGCCTTCACCTGCATCGGCCAGGAGGAATGGGAGCCGGTGAACCAGGGCACGGGCCACATATTCGGCAATGATTCCCTTTGCCTCGAACAGATTCCCTTCCGGCTGCGCTCGCGCAAGAACAGCGCCAACCATATCCCCAACAGCGCCATCCGGATGCAGCGGCTCTCCCTCGAATTCCTGGGGATGAACGAGGCCCAAAAGGCCCGGCTCAAGGCCTTCATCATCAACAACTGCGAAGGCGAAGCCTGAAAATCCGGGCCATGGGCGACGGCAGACATCCCGGAAGGGAACGGAGAAAACACAAGCGCTACCGGGCCAAGTCCGGCACCTGCGCGCTCAACTCGCGCGTGGGCGAGATCATCGACATCAGCCTGGGCGGGCTCGCCTTCAGGTATGTCGACCGGGGTGAGTGGGACGACATGCCCCCCTCCGACCTCGGCATCCTTTTCGGCAACGGCGACCTCTGCCTCGAGGACATTCCCCTCAAGGTAATCTCCGACTGCGCCATCAACGACGGCATCAACATCACCCGCCGCTGCGGGGTCCAGTTCGGCGAGCTGACCAAGAAGCAACTCGAACAGCTCGAATACTTCATCTGGGCCAACACCATCGACTTCGACGAGGCCGACGAGGAGTTCTCCGCCTGAGCGGCCGGAGAACTTCCCCGGCCACCCTCCTTTCCGCTGGCGCGACTCCCGCCTCCCTGCTACAATCCCCCCATTCTCACCCTGACCTTAAACAGGAGCCATGACCGCGAGAATAACGAGCGGCGCCGTTGTCGGCGTCGATGGAATCGAGATAGAGGTAGAGGTGGATCTGGCCGCCGGCCTGCCCGCATTCACCACCGTTGGGCTGCCCGAGGGCGCGGTGCGGGAGAGCAAGGACCGGGTGCGGGCCGCGGTCCGCACCCGG
>JALWTY010000119.1 GCA_026993265.1 Desulfobacterales bacterium | reverse complement strand
GGGAACAAGGATTTAAGCAGTGTAATAGAGGAACTGGAAAAAAAATGCAAGGAACTCCCGGACAATATCGTGGCCCGGCACCACCTGGCCATGGTCTACCGCCAGGCGGGCAGGGTTGACGACTGCGTCCGCGAACTCGAGGCCTGCATCGAACAGGATCCGCAATGCGTCGAGGCCATGGTCAACCTGGGCGCGATCCTCTTTGAACGGGGCAGGCTGGACGAGGCCCTGGAGATGAACGAGCGGGCCCTCAAGGTGAACGAGAAACTGGCCCAGGCCCACGCCAACATCGGCCTCATCCGCCAGCAGCAGGGCGAGGTGGACAAGGCCATCGCCTCCTACACCGAGGCGGTGCGCCACGATCCCAAACTAATCACCGCCTGGATCAACATGGCCACGGTCAGAATCATGGCCGAGGACTTCGATAACGCGGAAAAGGACGCCCGCGAGGCGATCAAGCTCGACCCCGATTTCGGCATGGCCCACAATAACCTCGCCGTGGCCCTCTTTTACCAGAAACGCTGCCGGGATGCCCTTGACGAGGCCAACCGGGCCAAAGAACTCGGGTTCCCGGTGGATCCCCGTTTCCTCGAGGCCATCAACCAGGAACTGAACAAATAACGTCAAAATGAAAAAACAGATAAATACCAGGCCGTGGTGCCCCTTCTGCGGCCAGGACGTCGCCCGTCCCAGGCCGCCCGAACAGAGGAAACTCGGGGAGTTCAACGTCGGGGAATGCCAGTGCGGCGCGGTCTACGCCTGCGACGCCACCGGCCACAACATCGGCTCGGCCATGATCGAGGCCCTGGTCCACGCCTGCAACGACGACTGGGATCTCGCCTGGGAGCTCATGCCCGAGGACGACTACCTGACCGGCCGCATCGAGGGTTACGACGAAATGACCCATCAGGTGCTGGAGGAAAAGCACATCGACGGCCGCTATGTCCGCGGGGTGCTCTACTTCGTGCGGCTGCACCGGGACATCGCCGAGATAACCGAGAGGATGAAGACGAAAAAGTCAGGGGCCGCGCCGCCGCCGGACGACTTCATCCCGGAACCGGAGCGGGACCCGAAACGCAAACGCAGGAAGGCGCGCAAACCGGAAGTGAAAAAACTGGTCGAGGCCGGGGACGTGGACGCGCTCGTGGACCTGGCCTTTGACGACGTCAAGACCCTGTGGTTCATGCAGCGCTGCCTCTACGACCCCGATCCGGACAGACGCTGGCACACCGCCCATGTGATGGCCGTTGTCTGCCGCCGCCTCTCCACCAGAAAACCCGGCCCGGTGAGCGACCTTCTCCACCGGATGTTCGAGGCCTCGGCCGATTCGGCTGCGGCGAGCTGGGGGCTCATCGAGGCCATCGGCGCGATCATCTCGGCCCGGCCCGACATATTCGGCGCCTTCGGCCGTCACCTCATCCCCTATCTCGGTCACGAGTCCACCCGTAACGAGGCCCTGTGGGGCATCGGCAGCATCGCCAGGGTGCGGCCGGACCTGGTCCGCTCCATGCCCTACTACCAGATATTCAACTTCCTCGCCTCAAAGGAGCCGCTCACCCGGGGGCTGTGCCTCAGGCTGGTTGCCGCGATGAAGGCGGACGAGGTGAGACGGCGGGTCGAGGCGATGCGGGACGACGAGAACGAGATCGTGATACACGAGGAAGGCCGGCCGGAGGCGACCACGGTGGGAGAGATGGCCCGCGCCGCCCTGGCGGCGATGGACCGCTGAACGCCGAAACCAAGACAAAACGAGCAAAAGGGAAAAGAGAGATGAACAGGGAAGAAGAAAAGAGAAACCAGGGCCCGGGATGGGACGAGTATTACGATGCCGTTGAATTGCAGGAAAAGGGTGAAGTCACTATGGCCGCGGCCGGATTCCACAACGCCCTGCGCGATTTTGAGGAGGCGGCAGACAAAAACGGCATCGCCAACGCCTGCTCCCGGCTGGCCGACGTCTGTATGGAAAAGGAGGACTTCGGCCGCGCCATCGAGATGCTGGAACGGGCCGAGGAGATCTGCCAGGCCGAAAACGACGAGTTCAGCCTGCTCTCCATCAGCAACCGCAAGGCCCTGGCCCTGCGCGGCAACCGGGAGCCGGGAAGGGCCATCACCATCTACCTGGATCTCATCGACACCTATCACTCCTTCAACAACCCCGACGCAACCGTCAGGACCCTGAAGCTCCTCGCCGAGGCATATGTGGAGAACAATGAGCCGGAAAAGGCGGCAGACGCGCTAAGGACCGCGGCCTCGATCCACCGCAACTTCGGCCACAAGCGCCACGCCGCCGCCCTCGAGGAAGAGGCCGACGCCATCCTGGGACGGATAACAGCCAGTTGAAAAAAGGTGGCAAAGCAACCGGGGACGGAACAGGGACGCTGCCGGACAGGCATCCGGCCCCACGCCACGCACAAAAAAACCCGGGGAGGCGAACTCCCCGGGTTTTTTTGTGCCCTTGACAGGAACGAGAATCAGGTTCCCCTGTCCTCCTCGTCCTTGGCGCGGCCCTTGGCGGCATACATGGTGGTGCTGCCGCTGGACCAGAAGACGAGCTTGCCTTCGGTGACCAGCTCGTTGGCGGCCTTCTTGATCATCCGCGGCTTGGTGTCAGGATCACAAGCGTAGAAATCCTTGACATAGAGCTGCGGCTTGGGCGACTTCATCGCCTTCTCAAGAATCGCGGCCTTCAGTTCTTCCATACTCAGAGCCATTTTTATCTCCTTGGCAAGGGTTTACTTGATATGGCTGGTGAACTTGAACTGAGTGGTGGTGCGCCAAGTATCATAAGCCAGACGGTAATCGTCGATGGACTTCTCGGTGAACGGGATGTCGCAGACCTCGAAGAACTTCTCCCAGCCGATGCGCTCGGCCCACTCGCCGAGACGCTCGTACTTGCGGGCGTTCTTGGCCCAGGCCTCGAGGATCTTCTTCACCGCCTGGACAACCTCGGGCCAGCGCGGCGGGTTGTTGGGCAGGAAGGGGATCACCAGCTTGGAGAAGGTGGCGCCGCCGCGGGAGGCGGAGACCTTGCCACCGACCAGGATGGCGCAGCCGTCGCCTTCAGGGTCGGCAAGCGGCATGGCCGGGCACATGGTGTAGCAGTTACCGCAGAACATGCAGCGCTCGGCGTTGACCTTGACGCTCTTGATCTCCTCGCCGCTCTCCAGGGTGGCCTTGGCCGGCTTGACCGCGCCGAGCGGACAGGCGGCGATGGCCAGGGGCAGCTCGCAGACGCCGGTGATGGCCTCGTGGTCGATCATCGGCGGTTTGCGGTGAATGCCGAGGATGGCGATGTCAGAGGCGTGGACCGCGCCGCACATGTTGAGGCAGCAGGCCAGGGCGAGCTTGCACTTGGCCGGCAGCTTCATCTCGACGAAGTACTCGAACAGCTCGTCCATGACCGCCTTGACCACGCCGGAGGCGTCGGTGGCCGGGGTGTGGCAGTGAATCCAGCCCTGGGTGTGAACCATGTTGGACACGGACGCGCCGGTGCCGCCGACCGGGAACTTGTTGCCACGGCTGGCGAGGTCGTCGAGGAGCGGCTGAACCTTGTCCTCGGAATCGACCATGAACTCGATGTTGTTACGGGTAGTCCAGCGGACAAAGCCGTCGCAGTGCTTGTCGGCGATGTCGCAGATCTCGCGGATGTGCTCGACGCTGATCAGACGGGGGCTGCCCACGCGGATGGTGTAGCACTCGGCCCCGGTCTCGCTGACGTGCTTGAGCACGCCGGGACGCACGATCTCATGGTAGAGCCACTTGCCGTAGTTCTCCTTGATGACCGGCGGGAAAAACTGCTCGTAATGGGGCGGACCAATATCTGTGATCCTGTCTTTCATCGGATTTTCCGGATCGTAACCCATAGCTAAACCTCCTTAAGATTGAGTTGTTTTTCAGTTTACCCCGCCAGGATCACATGGCGTGACGCTTACGGAACTCCTTGATGTCACGGTCCCAGCCGCCTTCGACTTCCTCTTCGCGCCAGAAGACGTAGGGGTTGGTCCGGGGCTCCTTGACGTGCTGCGGAATCGGCTCGATCTCCATGACCCGGAGGAAGGTGGGCAGGCCGACGCGCTGCATGGTCTCACCGAGGCGCTCGCGGTTCTTGCCGTTCTCCATCCACCAGTCCCAGACCTTCTCGATGATATCGACCAGTTCCTCGAAATCGTTCTCGGGATCCATCTTGATGAAGGGAACGATCATGGTGCCGAGCTGGGCGCCGTCGAGGATCGGGGCCTTGGCACCCATCATGATGGTGGCGCCGGTGTCGGTGCCGGGGCGCAGGGCCTTGGGCATGATGTTGATGCAGTGCATGCAGCGGGTGCACTCGGCGTCGTCGATCTTGAGCTCGTCGTCTTCCATCCACATGCAGCCGGTGGGGCAGAGATCGATGACGTCCTTCTGGATGTCGAACTTGCCGAAGGAGTCGTCAACCCCACCGCCGTTCTGCTTGTTCTCGCCGCTGATGTACTTCTTGACCTCGTCCTGGTTGATGCGGATCTTGTCGCGCCAGGTGCCGATGGTGGCCAGGTCGCTGCGGGCCGCGGCCGCGACGCAGTCGTTGGCGCAGCCGGAGAACTTGAACTTGAACTTGTAGGGAAAGGCGGGACGGTGGATCTCGTCCTGATAGTGCATGGTCATGGTGTGGCAGGCCGCCTGGGTGTCGTAGCAGGCCCATTCGCAGCGGGCCTTGCCGAGACAGCAGGAGGGGGTCCGGAGGTTGGACCCGGAACCACCGAGATCCCAGTTGAGATCGTGGGTGAGGTCGTAGAACAGGGGCTCCAGCTCCTCGGTGCGGGTGCCCAGGAGAACCAGGTCGCCGGTGGAACCGTGCATGTTGGTCATACCGGAGCCGCGCTTCTCCCAGAGATCGCAGACCTTGCGGAGCATCTCGGTGGAGTAGAACTTGCTGGAGGGCTGGTTGAGGCGGACGGTGTGGAAATGGGCCACCCCGGGGAACTTGTCAGGGACGTCGGAGTAACGGCCGACGATGCCGCCGCCGTAACCGAAGACACCGACGATGCCGCCGTGCTTCCAGTGGGTGATCCTGTCCTTGAAGGACAGTTCCATCTGACCGAGGATGTCCCAGCACTGGGGGCTCTTTTCCGCCTGACGCTTCAGGTCGGAAACAAAGCTCGGCCAGGGGCCCTTCTCGAGCTCGTCCATCATAGGCGTGTCATGCTTGGGCATAGCAGATTCCTCCTTGAAAATTTATTGCCTGATTGAAGCCCTTAAACGTCATAAAATACAGGGAGAATCACACAATCCCCCCGTGCGTTCCGGTAGTCAAAATAAAGATTCGTCTGATACGGATGAATGACGATTCAGAGTCAGGAGAATATTATTACCCTCAGCCTTTGTCAACAAAAAATGAGTGCGGTGAAAGGGGGCTGCGATGCGGCAACGCGGGGGTTTGACATCGGCATTCATTCAAGATAATCTCCGCAGTCGCACCATTTAACCTGTTGCTTAACGGCCGGCAAGGCCGCGGAAAAAAGAGGAGAGAAACCATGAAAGTCATAATCATCGGCGCGGTCGCCGCCGGTCCCAAGGCGGCGAGCCGGCTGAAAAGACTGATGCCAGAGGCCGAGATCACCCTGATAGACCGCGACAGCCTCATATCATACGGCGGCTGCGGCATCCCCTACTACGTCTCCGGCGACGTCTCCGACGAAAAGGAGCTGCGCAACACCAGTTTCCACATGACCAGGGATGAAAACTTCTTCCGCCGGGCCAAGGGGGTCGAGGTGCTTACCCGCACCGAGGCGCTCGCCATCGACCGCAAGGCGAAGACGGTCCAGGTGCGCGACCTGGAAAGCGGCGAGGAAAGAGATCTCGGCTACGACAAGCTGGTGCTGGCCACCGGCGCCAGGGCCAACGTCCTGCCCGTGCCCGGGGCGGACCTGCCCGGCGTATACACGGTCAGCGACCTGCACAAGGCCATCGCCATCAAGGAAGAGCTGGCCCGCGGCCGGGTGGAAAAGGCGGTGGTCATCGGCGGCGGCGCCATAGGCATCGAGATGGCCGAGGCCTTCGACGACCTCTGGGGGGTGGAG
>JALWTY010000118.1 GCA_026993265.1 Desulfobacterales bacterium | reverse complement strand
TGCGGTAAGGGCGGATCTGCGGGCGATCTGCCCGCCTTGCGTATTTGTAATACGCCTCGGCGCGCCGCTTGCCCGCATCTCCGGTCTCCCCGCGCCTCAGGGGGGCATGCGAAAGGACAAAATCTGCGGGTGATTGCCATGAGAAACTGCATTTTGAACCGGGGGGGACTTGCGCGGCTGGCGGTGTTCGCCGTTTTCCTCGCAACCTTTTTTTTCGCCGCTTCCCTGGCCCGGATGGCGGGGCTTCCCGGGGACGGCGGATCTGTCATCTACATACGCAGGATTGCCGGATCCCTCACGGTGTTGGCCCTGGCCGCCTTTTTGAGCCGGGTGGCGGGAGGGTGTTTGGCTTCCCGGGACAGGGATGAGGGGGGAAAACGGTTGCCCAACCTGATGGGCAATGTGGTCAGCGCCGTTTTATACCTCCTGGCAATCGTGGTGATAGCCGCCTTCCTCTTTCAGAAGTCGCTCGCTGGCATCCTCGCCACCACAAGCGTCCTCGGTATCGTCCTCGGTTTCGCCCTGCAGAGCCTGATACAGGATTTCTTTGCCGGGGTCATCCTCAATATCGACCGTCCCTTCAGTATCGGTGACTACATCCAGATAGACGATGACGATCCCGGGGTCGTGGTGGACGTCAACTGGCGCTCTACTCGAATCAGGACGGTGCGGGACGAGTGCCTGGCAGCGGTTCCCAATCACCGGATCTTTTCCTCGCGTATCAAGAATTTCAGCCGTCCGGAAAGGCATTACTGGTGTGGGGTCGAGGTCTGCGTTGACCATCTGGAGAACCCGGAACGGGTCAAGCGGGTCTTGCTGGCCGCGGCCGCCACCGCCTGCGAGGGGCTCGGGGTGCCGCCGCCGTCGGTTCGGCTGAAGGAGGTTACCGACACCGGGGCGGTTTACCTGGTGGGATATTATCCTCCAGACAGGGGGGCGTTTGCCGCCACTCGCGATGCGGTCTTGAGCCAGATTCACCGTCACATGCGTCAGGCCGGGGTGGCATTTGCCATCCCCAAGCAGGCACATTATTCCGCCGATCTGAGCCGCCGCGACGACGAGCACGGGATCGATCTCGCAGGTCTGCTTGCCCGGACCGAGCTGTTCGCGTCTCTCTCCCCTGAAGAGCTTCGTATCCTTGCCCGGGGCATGAAACGGCTGCCGTTGTCCGCCGGGGAAACCATCATCCGGCAGGGAGAGGAGGGCGACTCGATGTTTGTCCTGGTAGAGGGGCTCCTCGGGGTCTATGTGGAAAAGGACGGGGACGAGCACCGGGTAGCGCGGATTACGCCCGGAGGATTTTTCGGCGAGATGTCGCTTCTGACCGGAGAGAGACGGGCCGCCACCATCCGGGCGTCTTCCGACTCGGTCCTTTACGAACTTCCCCACGAGGTAATGGGTGACGTGATGGCCCGGAACCCGGAACTGGCAGACCTCCTGGCCGGGGCCATAGAGAGCCGCAGGATAGAGGCGGACCACCAGTGGCAGAAGAAACGGGCCGATCTGGCCCGCCAATCGGGCAGGGAGGAACATCGGGATCTGCTCTCCCGGATCAAGGCTTTTTTCTCGGTGGGCTGAGTCTCTCCGTCATGCCTTCCTGATCAGCACCTGCCAGGCCCCGTCCGGGAGGCGGTGTTTGGCCACGACCTCGTGGCCTTCCTTGACCACCGAGCGGGGTACGTTGCCGATGGGGGCCCCGTCGTCGAGGATCACCTCGAGGACCTCTCCCGGGGCGATCCTCGCCAGCTCCACCTTGGTGTAGACCAGGTTCATGGGGCAGCCCACCCCGCGGCAGTCGCGGCGGGCGTCTATCCTGTGCTTGCCCGTTGTGCTCATGGCCTCTCCTCCTTTATTTCCTCCGGGCTCACCCGGCCGTTTTCTATCCTGAAGGATTTGGTCACCGGGGTCTTGCCCGCGAGCGAGACGATCACGTAGCTCACCGCCGGGTCAAAGGCGAGTTTGATGTCCTCGGCCGAGGGCCGGGCCGGGGTCTCAGGGTGGCTGTGATAGACGGCGCGGAGCGCGAGCCCGCGGCCGCGCATGTCCTTCACCGCGGCGAACTGCTCGGCCGGGTCCATGCTGAAGTGCTCGCCGGAGGCGTCGGTGTTGCTCATGGGATAGTGGCGCACGACCAGGCCGTTTTTGTCCGCGGCCAGGTAGCCGCAGGCCTCGAGGGGCAGTTCGTCTTGCGCGTGGCTGATCATGGCCTCGATCGTTTTTTTGCTTATCCGCAGCATCTCAGGCCCCGGCCAGGGCGCAGCCGCCCTGTTCGTAGTCGATTAGGCTGTCTATTTCCGGGGCCTCCCCGCACACCGGGCAGTCCTCCTGGCAACTTAGCGGGATTTTTCTGAACTCCATGTCCTTTGCGTCAAAGGTGAGGAGCGCGTCGGTGAGGAGACGGCCCGCGCCGGTGATGAATTTCAGGGTTTCGGCCGCCTGGATGGAGCCGAGCATCCCGGCTATGGCGCCCAGCACCCCGGCCTCGGAGCAGCTCGGCACCGCGTCCGGCGGCGGGGGCTCGCGGAACACGCAGCGGTAGCAGGCGCTTTCCCCGGGGATCACGGTCATGGCCTGGCCGCGGAAGCGGAGGATGCCGCCGTGGCAGAAGGGCACCTTGGCCATGATGCAGGCGTCGTTGACCAGGAACTTGGCCGGGAAGTTGTCGGTGCCCTCGACCACGAAGTCGTAGCCGCCGATGATGCCGAGGACGTTGTCCGCCCTCAGGTATTCGTAATGGACGTTCACGGTTATTTCCGGGTTGATGGCCAGCATCTTCTCCCGGGCCGAGTCCGCCTTGGCGTCGCCGATGTTGTGGGTGAAGTGGCAGATCTGCCGCTGCAGGTTGCTTATCTCCACACAGTCGGCGTCAACGATGCCGATGGTGCCGACCCCGGCCGCGGCGAGATAAAGGCACACAGGCGCGCCGAGGCCGCCCGCGCCCACCACCAGCACCCGGGCTTCGGCAAGCCGGGCCTGGCCTTCCACGCCCACGTCGGCGAGCAGGATGTGACGGCTGTAACGCTGCAGTTGTTCCTCGCTGAAGTCGATCATAACGAATCAAGCCCCCTTTCAAGGTCCGAGATTATGTCTCCGGTTTCTTCAATGCCCAGCGACAGGCGGATCATCGTCGGCCGCACCCCCATCAGTGCCTGCCGCGCCGGACTGTATTCGGCGAATATGGTGGTGGCCGGATGGATTGCGAGCGTCTTGTTGTCGTTTATGTTGGTGGCCCGGCGGATGAGCCGCAGGGCGTCGAGCAGGCGGAAACATTCCTCTTCGTCCTTCAGGTCAAAGGTGAGGACGCCGCCTGCGCCCAGGCGGAACTGTTTTTTGGCAATACCGTGGCCTTTCGAGCTTTCGAGCCCGGGATAGTTGACCTTGCGGACCGTGGGATGGTTCTCCAGGAAGCGGGCCACGGCCAGGGCGTTGGCAAAGCTTTTGCGCATCCGCATCTCCAGGGTTTCGAGCCCGAGGGTATGGAAGTAGGCGCTCTCCGGGCTCATGCAGCCGCCCAGGTTGCGGTGAACCTCCTGCCTGAGCCTGGCGATGAAGGCCATGGGGCCGTACTGTTCCGAGACAGCGGCCAGGGCCGGGGCCTTTTTCCAGTCAAAGTTGCGGTTGTCTATCACCAGGCCGCCGATGCTTGTGCCGCCGCCGGAGATGTACTTGGTGCTCGAGATTATCTCCACCGCGGCCCCGGCCTTGCCGGAATCGAAACCGAGCGGGGTCATCACCGTGTTGTCGAGCACCAGCGGAACCCCCCGCTCGCGGCATACCGCCGCGATCCTTTCGCAGTCGGCCACCTCGAGAGCGGGGTTGCTGATGGTTTCGAAAAACACCATCCTGGTCCTGGAGTCGATCGCCTCCCGCACCGCGTTTGGGTCTGTTATATCGGCGTACCTGGTCTCGAGACCCCAGGGGCGGAGGGTCTGCTCCATGAGGCTTGCGGTGTTGCCGAACAGGTTGCGGCTGGTGACAATATTCGTACCGGTCCCTGCCAGGACCAGGATGGTGGCGCTTATCGCGGCCATGCCCGAGGAAAAGGCAAGCGGGATGCCGCCCGAGATCGCGGCCATGCGCTGCTCGAAGCCGGTCACGGTGGGATTGCTTATCCGGCTGTAGGCAAAGGCCGGCTTTCTGCCTGTAAAGGTCAGGCACATGGAGCGGGCGTCCGGGTGCTCGAAGGCCACGGAATGGTACACCGGCGTGCGCAGGGCTCCGTGCGCGTCGCGGCCCGCCGTGTCGCCGTGTACGGCCAGGGTGGCTGCGGCCGGACGCCGGAACGGGGCGGATAGGCCCGCGGCCGCCGGTTCCGCGGGCCTCATCTTCCGCCTCCCATGAAGTAGAGAAATTCCACCTCGTCCCGGTCCACCACCAGGGTGTCCCGGTAGCGCTGCCGGTCGATGATCCTGCCGTTCAGTTGCACCGAAACCATCTCCGGGGCCTCGACCCGGTTGTCCGCCAGCAGGGCGTCCACCGGCATGGCGCGGCAATCGTACCTTTTCTTTTCTCCGTTCACGGTTACTTCCATTTTTGCCTCTCCTGAATTCTGATTAAATTGACCAAACAAATCAAGATTAAATTGCGGGCAAAAAAAAGTCAAGGCGAAATTGAGGGGAATCCGGAAGGGCTGATGTGGAGCAGGGGCAGGGGGACAGTGGGATTATATTTTTTTCAGGTCAGACAGGATGCGTTCTATTTCTTCTGATGGTCTCGTAAAAAACCGGAAGAACTGCCGAAGGGACAAAATGTCCGATATGTAATCTACCGATATTACTGACTTCTGTCTTCTGTCATATCGAAAAATTTATTATCCGCCGCTTCTTCTTCGCCTTTTCAAGCAGTTCGGCGATGGACAGGGAAAAGACCTCGTTCAGGCTGGTTTCGGCCTGTTTGAGGAGGTCGTGGATCACGTCGGCGGGATCGTTGTCGTCCGGGGCCAGTTCGATGGTCCCTTCCAGGGCGGCGATCACCTCGCTTGCGGTGATGGTGTGCGGCGGGCGGGCCAGACGGTAGCCGCCGAACTTGCCGCGCACGCTCTTTATGATGCCGGCCCGGGCGAGGCGGTTGAAGATCTGTTCCAGGTACTGCCTGGGGATGCTCCTGCGGCTTGCGATCTCCCTGATGCTCAGAAGCTCTTCGCCGTGGTATTCTGCGAGCAGCAGGATGGCCTTGAGGCCGTAGATGCTTTTTGCCGAAAGCGACAGCATTTTCTTCTCCGCGGGGAGGATGGCGGCCCGGATGCGGCCTGCGCTTTCCGGTTACGCTCTTTCGGTTTATGGTTTATAAAACGGTTTTTGCTCAAGCCGTCCCCTGGCGGCCCTCCTTCCGGAAAACCGGGTCCGGCCGCGGGGGCTTCAGGGGGGCATCATAAAAGCCGTTTGCGCTAAAGGGAAACATTTTCTGAGGAAGGCCTGTGGGGGAGTGGAAAGCCGGCAGCGGCATACCTGACGAGGAGCGGGACGGCGCAAGCCCGGGATGGCGTGTCGCCTTGCTTGCCGTTACCGTCCTTGTGGTCGGCGTGCTGCACATGGTCACGCCGTCGTCCTTCATTTTCTGGCACACCCTTTACCGCCGGGTCATCTACCTGCCCATCGTCATCGGCGGGATCTGGTTCGGCCTGCGCGGCGGCCTTGCCTTTTCGCTTATGGCCACGGTGGCCTTCATCCCCCATCTCTGGCGTTTCAGCGGCCAGTCGGCGGCCGTGTTTCTTAACGAGGCCCTGGAGATACCCCTTTATATCGGCGCCGGATTCCTGGTGGGCTGGATCGCGGACCGGGAGGCGCGTTTGCGCCGCCGTTACCAGGAGATAAGCCGCAAGCTCGAAAAATCCTACGAGCGGCTGCACCGGGAGAGCGCCATGCTCATCGAGCTCGAGGAACAACTGGCCCAAAGCCGCAAGATGAGCGCGCTCGGCGAGCTTTCCGCCTCCATCGCCCATGAGATAAAAAATCCGCTCGCCTCCATCCGTGGAACCGTGGAGATAATCGCGGACGAATTCGGCCCGGATCACCCGAAACGCCGGTTCGCCGACATCCTGTTGAAGGAAACCGGGCGCCTGGCGGCCGCGGTCAGCAACGTGCTTTCCTACGCCCGCCGCGGCCGCGCCGGGGGAGGCGGGGAAAGGCTGGAACCGCTCTCCGCCGTGGTCGAACGCACCGTGGCCCTGGCCGCGGGCGAGGCCAAACGGAAGCGGGCCCGGATCGAGAGCTTTGTCTCTTCGGAAACCTCGGCGATGCCGGTTCCGGCCGACCGCCTGGGACAGGTGCTGCTCAACCTCCTGCTCAACGCCTGCGAGGCTGTGGCCGAGGGCGGTTACATCAGGGTCAAGAGCTGGCTTGAGCAGGGCGGCCTGCGTCTCGAGGTGGCGGACGACGGCCCGGGAATCCCGGAGGAGATAAGAAAGGACATGTTCCGGCCGTTCAAGAGCGGCAAACCCGGCGGCACCGGCCTCGGGCTCGCCATCTCGGCCCGGATGGTAAGCGCCTGCGGCGGCGAACTCGTCGCCGGAGAGAGCGACCTTGGCGGCGCGGCCCTGCGGATCGTGATGCCGGAGGCAGGCTGCGCCGGGACGGCAGGGAGGGAAAGCGGAAAGGAGGCAGGTCCGGCATGAAGGCCACCGTTCTTCTCATCGACGATGACGACAGCCTCAGGCTGGTCACCCTTCACAACCTCGAGACCGGGGGGTTCCGGGCGCTCGGGGCCGCTTCCGGGGAAGAGGGGCTCGCGCTTTTCAGAAAAAAACATCCGGACGTGGTCATCACCGATGTCCGTCTCGGCGACATGGACGGCATCGACCTGCTCGGCCGGATCAAGGAGGAATCCCCGGACACGCCGGTCATCGTCATCACCGCCTTCGGCTCCATCGACATGGCGGTGGAGGCCATGCGCCGCGGCGCTTTCAACTTCCTGGCCAAGCCGTTCGACCGCGAAGCCCTGCGGGCCGCGTGCCGCAAGGCCGTTGAGGTATCCACCCTGAAGGCGCGCTCGAGCCAGCTCGACTACGAGGTGCGCCGCCTTACCGGCAGCGGCGAGATAGTCACCGCCACCCCGGCCATGCGGGAGCTGATAGACGCCGCGGCCCGGGTGGCCGGGAGCGAGGCCACGGTGCTGATAACCGGCGAGAGCGGCACCGGCAAGGAGGTGCTGGCCCGTTTCATCCACCAGCGCAGCCCCCGCAGCCAGGGCCCCCTGGTGACGGTGAACTGCGCCGCCATCCCTGCCGGGCTGATAGAATCGGAACTCTTCGGCCACGTGAAAGGTGCTTTTACCGGCGCGGTGAAGGACCGCCGCGGCCGCTTCCAGCTCGCCCGCCACGGCACCCTGTTTCTCGACGAGATCGGCGAGCTGGATCTTCCCACCCAGGCCAAGCTCCTGCGGGCGGTGCAGGAACGCGAGGTCGAGCCGGTGGGCGGCGAGGCCGTGGAACCGGTTGACGTCCGCATCGTCTGCGCCACCAACCGCGATCTCCAAAAGATGGTGGCTGCGGGCGATTTCCGCGAGGACCTCTACTACCGCCTCGCCGTGGTGCCGCTTTCCCTGCCGCCCTTGCGGGAGCGTCTCGACGACATCCCCCTTCTGGTGGACATGTTTCTCCGCCGTTTCAACGCTCCGGTGGGGGTGAGTTTCTCCCCGGAAGCGCTGGCGCGGCTGCGTGAGCACGACTGGCCCGGCAATATCCGCGAGCTGCAGAACGTGGTGGAACGGGCCCTCATAATGCGGCGCGGCGATGTGATGGATGCGGCGGATCTCGCCATCGGCGGGGAAAGGCGTGCGTGCGGCTTTGAGCTTCCGGACATCCCGGAGGAAGGGATAAGCCTCGAGGAAGTGGAGCGCGAGCTCATCCGCCGGGCCCTGGCCAGGGCGGGCGGCAACCGGGCCGCTGCCGCGCGCCTCCTCGGGATCGAGCGGCACAAACTTCTTTACCGTATGGAAAAATACGGCATAGGAGGGGCTTCCTGATGCTGTCATCCCCCCTGTACCGGCGTTTCCTCGTCCTGATCGTCCTTTCCAGCGTCGGTTTCACAGCTGTCCTCTACTGGTTGAGCGTCCCCTATATCAGGGAAAGGATCTATGCCCTGGAGGAACGCGGCGCCGGCACGGTCATCGACAACCTGGCCCTGATGCTCAAGGGCGATCACCTTTCGCTCGCCGATTACCGCCGGGCGGTGCAGGAGAATCACGAGGCCCGGATGAAGAGCGTGGTGGCTCTGGCCGTGAGCATGGTCAACAATTACCGGAGCCTTCCTGAAAAGGAGATCCTGGCCCGGTTGCGTGACATGGTCTACGACCGGGGCGGCTATCTCTGGGTGGCCGACACCGACGGCCGTTTCCTCGCCCATCCGGATCCGGCCCGCGAGGGGAAATCGTTCGCCGGAAAGGTGGACGAGCTCGGCAATCCGGTGCTCATGCCACTGATAGAAAAATGCCTGCAGGATGGCGACGGGTTTCATTCCTACTGGGAATCGAGCGGGGAACTGCCGGTTCGCAGGCTGCTTTACGCCAGGCTCCTGCCGCAGTACGGCTGGATACTGGGCACCGAGATTCCGGTTGAGGATATCGAGGGCGAGATCGCGGCGCGCAAGGAGCGGATGACCGCTGAACTGAGAAAGGTGATCCGCGAACTGGGCCGCAAGCACGAGGGCGATATCTTTGTGTTCGACTCCTGGGAGAACGTTATTGTGCATTCGGATCCGGCCGGTGAGAATACGACCCTGAGCGGCATCGTCAATCAGGTGAGCGGGCGGCCCCTGGCTCACGACCTCAAGGCGGCCGCGGACGGTCATCCCGTCGCATACCGCTGGCATCCCGGCGCGGCCGCTGATGACGGCTGCGGCCGCATGGCCTGGGTCAGGTACGTCAAGGGATTCGACTGGTACGTGGTCTTCAGCGTGGCGGAAGACCGGCTGACCGAATCGGCCCGGCGGCTCAGGAACCGCCTCCTCGCCACCGCCACTGTCTTCGCCCTGGTGGCGATGGTGGTGATCTCCCTGATGGTGGCCCGTTTTCTTGCGCCGATCCGTGACCTTTCCGGCGCGGTCGCCAGGATTACCGGCGGCGATCTGGACGCGGCATGCGAGGTGCGCGGCAATGACGAGGTGTCGCGCCTGGCCGCGGCCTTCAACTCCATGGTCGCCCGCCTGCGTGAATACATCCACGACCTCGATCTGAAGGTCAGGGAGCGGACCCGCGAACTTGACGAAAAGAACCGCAGCCTGGCCGAGGAGATCAGGATGCGCCAGAAGATCCAGGAGGAACTGGCCCAGGCCAACCGCAAGCTCAGGGAACTGTCGGTGCGCGATCCCCTGACCGGGCTGTTCAACCGCCGCTACATGGAGGAGACCCTGGCCCGCGAGTTCGCCAAGAGCGAGCGCGACGGGGTCTGCTGTGGGGTGGTGATGCTTGACGTGGACTTTTTCAAGAAATTCAACGACACCCACGGCCACGAGGCCGGGGACCTGGTCCTCTCATCCCTGGCCGCGGCCATGACCGGCCACGTCCGCAGCGCCGACGTGGTCTGCCGTTACGGCGGCGAGGAGTTCATCATCATCCTCCCCGCCATCGGCCGGGAGATGGCCGTGGCCAGGGCCGAGGAGCTGCGCCGGCTGGTGGAGGAGGAGATGCGGGTCGAGTGGCGGGGAGAACGCCTTGCGGTGACCGTGTCCATCGGGGTGGCCCTTTTCCCCGACCACGGCGCCACCGCCGACGAGGTGATAGCCGCCGCGGACGAGGCCCTGTACCGCTCCAAGCAAGGAGGACGCAACCGGGTCACGCTCGCCGCTTGACCGTGTCACTTTGTGGTATTATAGTGTGTATATATGGTTCCGTGTTTAAAGATAGAAAATCTTGATTGAGGACAAGGCCATGGCACTGTTCCTGAAAAAGAAGACCCTGACCGGGCTCGCCCGCACCTGCGGGTGAGCGGCCAAGATCGGTCCGACGGACCTGTCGGACGCGCTAAGCGGGCTCGGCCGTCCCGACGACCCCGACCTCATCGTCGGGATCGACACCGCGGACGACGCCGCGGTCTACCGCCTGAACGGCGAGCAGGCGATGATCAACACCGTCGATTTCATCACCCCGCCGGTGGACGATCCCTACTGGTTCGGCCAGATCGCCGCGGCCAACTCCATCTCCGACGTCTATTCCATGGGCGGGGTGCCCAGGACCGCCCTCAACGTGGTGATGTTCCCGGCCAAACACCTCGACATGGGGGTGCTGCGCGAGATCCTAAAGGGCGGCCACGACAAGGTCGAGGAGGCGGGCGCGGTCCTGGTGGGCGGCCACACCGTGGACGACGAGGAGCCCAAGTATGGCCTCTGCGTCAACGGCGTGGTCCATCCCGATCGGGTCATAACCAACGCGGGATCAAGGCCCGGCGACGCCCTGGTGCTCACCAAGCCGCTGGGCAGCGGGGTGCTCTTCAACGCGGTCAGGAGCGGCAAGTACCCCTTTGCCGAGCTCGAGCGCGAGACCCTGCCGCAGGTCGCGGCCCTGAACGGCCCGGCCATGGAGATCGCCCTGGGCTTCGATATCCACGCCTGCACCGACATCACCGGTTTCGGCATCCTGGGCCACCTGCTCGAGGTCTCCGAGGGCGCGGGCTGCGGTGTGGTGGTGGAGTACCGCCGGCTGCCCTTCTACCCCGGGGCCCTCGAGATGTACGAAAAGGGCGAGACCACCGGCAGCAACAAACCCAACCGGGCCATGGTCGAACGGGGCGGGCTGCGGATCGAGGTCTCCCTTTCCCGGGCCGAGGAGGAGCTGCTCTTCGACCCGCAGACCTCGGGCGGGCTGCTCATCTCCCTGCCCGCGGACCAGGCCGCCTCCCTTGAGGAGAAACTCCGCGCCGCCGGGATCGCCGCGGCCCGGATCGGCGAGGTGGCCGCGGGGGAGAGCGGGATCCGGGTGGTCTGAAGCCGTGCCGGTCCTGGTCTGCGTTCTCGGCCTGCTCGTGGGGTTCGTCTCCGGTCTGGTCGGCATCGGCGGCGGCATCCTCATGGCGCCGCTGCTCCTCTTTGTTCCGCCCCTTTTCGGGTTCGCCCCCCTGTCCATGCACACCGTGGCCGGGGTGACCATCGTCCAGGGCCTGGCCGCCTGCCTGGCCGGCGCCGTGGTTCACAAGCGGTTCAAGGCGGTGTCCCTTGATCTTGCCCTGTGGATGGGCGGGGTCATCTTCGTTGCCGCGGCCGCGGGCGGGGCGGCCGCGGCCCTGGTCCCCAACCGGCTGCTCCTCGTCCTGTTCGCGCTCCTGGCCGTTGCCGCGGCCGTGCTCATCTGCTGCCCGGTGAAAGGGGAAGAGGAACACCCGGACGCCGCAAGGATCGTCTTCAGCCGGGGCCGGGCCTTCCTGGCCGCGGCCGGGGTGGGATTGGCCGGAGGCATGGTGGGGCAGGGCGGCTCTTTCATTCTCATCCCCTTGATGATAAAGTTCGTCGGGATCCCCAGCCGGGTGGCCATCGGCTCGAACCTGGCCATCGTCCTCATGTCCACCCTGGCCGCCTTTGCCGGCAAGGCCGCCACCGGACAGATAGACTGGCCCCTGGCCCTGCCCGTGGCCCTGACCGTGCCGCTTGCCGCCTGGCTCGGCGGCCTGGTGAGCCACCGGCTCCCGGTCGCGGCCCTGCGCCGTGTCCTGGCTTTTTTTATTATCCTTGCGGCGATCAGGATCTGCTGGAGCCTGTTCGCTGCGTGAAAACAGCCCGAGCCTTGCCGCCCTGTTCATGAACGGCCGAAGCGATCAGCACAGCCGCGCCTATGCCGCTCCTCACATCCTTTTGGCTCTGGTGGTGGCGGTCTGGGGGGTATGTTCCTTTTTTTCACTGAAGGCGGCCCTGGACCAGCCCTGGCTCGGGCTCGGGTTCACCTGCCGCTCCCTCGACGCCGTCGGCCTGCGGGTCGAGAGTGTCGATCCGCACGGCCCTTCGGCCGGGAAGATATTTCCCGGCGACGTGCTGCTCCAGGCCGCGTCCCCTGAGGGAACATCCGTTGTTCTTGAGCCGGCCATGGCGGTGCCCGATCCCGATGTGTTGCCGCGGATCGCGGCGTGGAAACAGCTGCTCGAGGAGTTGCGGGTGGTGGACCGTATCGTTGGCTCGGGCGAGGTTTTTTTTACTGTCTCCGACGGACGTACCGTGCGGATATCGCCAGGGAAAACCCGGCCGTTTTCCTCCCTGCCGTATGATTTTTTCGTCATCCTCGCTTCCTCCCTCATCGCCCTGGTCATAGTTTCGGGAATATGGTGCCGCCGGCGGGACTCCCTGCCGGTCCGGCTGCTTATGCTCTCCGGTATCGGCGCGGCCATAGCCTCGTTTGCGAGCGCGGTCTATTCCACCAGGGAACTCACCATCGGGGTCACGGAGTTCAGGCTGCTCGCCGCGGCAAACCACGTGGGGGCGTACGCCTTCATCGCCGGCTCGGTCGGCCTGCTCTGGCATTATCCCCGCAGGATTTCATCATTTCCCATGGCCCGGGCCGCAGCCGCGCTCATCGCCTTTTTCTGGGTGAACGAGTGGTTCGGATGGTTTGAGCTGCCCTGGCACACCTATTCCTTTGTCGCCATCCTGTTCTTTGTCATGTCGATCGTCTTCGGCCTGGTCCAGTGGCGCCGCTCCCGCGGCCGTCCCGGCGACCGGGCCGCGCTGAAATGGATGCTGTGCTCCATCTTCTTCATCGTCACCACCCTGATGGCGGTCCTTTACGTCCCCAGTTTCTACGGGCGCACGCCGTACATCCCCATGAGCTGGTCGTACATGGTGCTGCTGCTCATGTACATCGGTTGCGCCTTTGCGGTGTTCCGCTACCGTCTCTTCGACATCGAGCGCTGGTGGTTCACGGTCTGGGTCTGGTTTCTGGCCGGGGTGTCCATCATCGCCATCGACTTTCTCATCTCCATGTTCCTGCCCCGTTTCAGCGGCAGTTACGCCCTTGGCGTGGCGCTCGCCCTGGTGGGATGGGGGTACTTCCCGGTGCGGCAATGGCTGTGGCGTTACGTCTTCAAACGGGGGGACTTCCGGGTGGAAAGGTTCCTGCCGCTTCTCGCCTCCCGGGTTGCCGGCCATATCGACGACGATGACCGTTCCTGGTGGGGCCGGACCCTGTCCGACATATTCCGGCCGGTGCACATGGAGGAGTCGCCAGGGGAGAACGATGCCGAACTGCGGGAATCCGGGGAGCGCCTGTTCGTTCCCTTCCCGTCCGGCCCCGGCGGGGTCGAGCTCTATTACGCCGACCGCGGTTCCCGTCTCTTCACCGCCGTCGACGTGGACCTGGCCGCGGCCATGCTGCGTCTCAGCCGCAGCATGGGAGACCATCTGCGTGGTTACTCCCGGGGCATGCGGGAAGAACGCAGGCGCATAATGCGCGATCTCCACGACGATGTTGGCGGCCGGCTCCTCGACATTCTCCACCTGTGCGGTGACGACGACAAACTGCGCCGCAGCGTCTCCGGGGCCATGAGTTCCTTGCGGGAGGTCATTTATTATCTGGATGACGCCGAGCCGGTGAGCCTCGATCTGGCCTTGTCCCGCTGGCGGATCTTTGCCAGGGAACGCTGCGATGCCGCCGGAATGGAACTTGACTGGCCCGTCTGCGATGACGTGGGAGTGGCTATCCTGACAAAAAGGATGTACTATAATATGAATCTGGCTGTGAAGGAGAGTGTCGCCAACGCCGTCAGGCACGGTTCAGGAGAGCTGAAGGTGGATATATCGCTCACCCGGGAACGGATATCCTTCAGGTTCAGCAACCGTGTGCCGGAATGCGCCGGTCATGGCTCTGGCGGCCGCGGGCTGAGAAACATCCGCTCCCGGGTGAGGGAGCTTGGCGGCGATGTTGAGAGCGATTGCGCTGACGGGGTGTTTTCCCTTTCCTGGTGGGTGCCGTTGCCCTCAGCGGCCGGTGTTTCCTCCTGAAACGGGGACAGGGCATGCGTTCCATCCTGATAGTCGAGGATCACGAGAAGACCGCCCAATGGTGGCTGGACAACATCAACCGGGTGTTTCCCAATGCCGATGTTGACACCGCCGTCACCATGGCTGAGGCCATGAAGCGCGTAAGGAAGCGCATCTATTCCCTTGCCCTGGTGGACCTCAACCTGCCGGACGGCAGCGGCCTCGATATCATCCGCTTCCTGGCCGCAACCCGGCCGGAGACCTGCGTGGTGGTGTCCACCATCTTCGATGACGATCACCATGTATTCTCCGCCCTCCGGGCCGGGGCCAGCGGTTATTTGATCAAGGACCAGCCCTGGGACAAACAGCTCGCCATGCTCGCCGACCTGGTCAACGGCATCCCGCCCGTCTCGCCCGGGATCGCCCGCCGCATCCTCCGCTATTTCGCCGAGGAACGGGCCGGGGCCCTGGAGGACAGCCATAGCCTGTCCGAACGTGAGAAGGAGGTGCTGGTGTATATCGCCAAGGGATACAACCGCCCGGAAACCGCAAGGCTCATGGGCCTGACCAAGAACACCATCGCCAGCTACACCAAGAGCATCTACCGCAAGTTGAACGTCTCCACCCGGGCCGAGGCCGTTTCCGAGGCCATCCGCATGGGCCTGGTCTCCGAGGACTGAGGCGGCAACGGCTTTTTCCAGTCTGCCTTTTCCCGCCGGCTCCTTCTTGCCTCCCGACTGTCAACTTGTCAAGCCTGACCCCCATTGCAGACCCCCATTGACATTGATGGACTGGGGGTAGTCCGGGTGCCCCCGGCCGGGGGGTAAACGTGTGTCCCTGATCGGGGAATTTATGCGGAAGCCCGCCTGCCATATCCTTTCTTCATGGAGAGAACCGGAACCGGGGCCGTGGTGGCCCGACATCCGGGGCTGCAGTGCCTATCTGATGCAGGGAGGTAGTCAAATGAAGAAAGGAAGAAATGCATGGATGAATCTGGCCGCCATGCTCCTCGCCGCCATGCTGGTGGTGAACTGCGGCGGCGGTGGCGGCGAAGGCACGACCTCCCCGGCGGCGGGTTCCGGCGGCTCCGGCGGTTCGGGTGGTACGGGTGGTACGGGTGGCACGGGTGGCACTACCCATAAGATCGGCGGCACGGTCTCCGGCTTGGCTGCCGGCCAGAGCGTGGTCCTACAGAACAACGGCGGTGATGACCTCACCAGGGACACCAACGGCGCCTTCACCTTCGCCACCGCCCTGGCCGACGGGGAGGGTTATTCGGTGACCGTGAAAACCCAGCCGAACGGGCAGACCTGTACGGTCAACAACGGGAGCGGCACCGTCTCTGGCTCTGATGTGAGCGATGTGGCGGTCGTCTGTTCCGACATAGGCAGTTTTGATGTGAGTTTCGGCACCAATGGCGTGGTCACCTATGATGGCGGACCTATAGATTCCGGCGAGGCCATCACCACCGACTCCAAGGGCCGGATTCTCGTTGCCGGTCAGAGCAACAATGGCAGCGACACTGACGTGTTGCTCCTGAGATACAACACCGACGGCACCCTCGACACCACCTTCGGCACAAACGGCGTGGTCACCTATGATGGCGGAAACGGCAGTGACCATGGCGATGCCATCACCATCGACCCCAAGGGCAATATACTCGTTGCCGGGTATCAGCAACAAGGAACCTCAAAGTACTCCTTGCTGGTGTTGAGATACGACACCACCGGCTCCCCCGACACCACTTTCAGCTCAGACGGTGTGGTCACCTATGGTGGAACGCCCAGTTGTTTTGGCCGTTCCGTTATCACTGACATCCACGGTCAGGTATTTGTTGCCGGAAGCCGGAATGGCGTTGTCAGCAACGACATATTGCTCCTGAAATATAAATCCGACGGCACCCTCGACACCACCTTCGGCACAAGCGGCGTGGTTACCTATGATGGCGGCAGCGGAGATGACGAGGCTTATTCCATCACCATGGACTCCCAGGGCCGGATTCTCGTTGGCGGAAAGACTTACAACGGTAGTAACTATGACGTGGCGGTCCTGAGATACAGTGCCGCCGGCAGCCTTGACACCACCTTTGGCGCAGCCGGCTACGATAGCGGGGACATGGATTATGGCTACTCCATCACCACCGACTCCCAAGGCCGGATTCTCGTTGGTGGATACAGCAAAAACGGTTCAAAAAACGACATGACGGTCCTGAGATACAACGCCGACGGCACCCTCGACACCGGTTTCGGTTCAAGCGGTGTGGTCACCTATGATGGCAGTTTTGATGACCGGGTTTATTCCATCACCACGGACTCCCAGGACCGGATACTAATCGCCGGAAGGACTTACAACGGCAATGACTATGACGTGGCGGTCCTGAGGCTGGTACCTTAATCAGCATCCCCCTCCTCCGCCGGCCGGGCGTTTCCCGGCCCGGCCGGCTTCCTTGCAGTCCTGCAGTGGTTGTCCGGCCAATCCTTCTAAACGAGGCGTCAAATGAAGAAGATAAAAAGAATGTTGACAGGGATGGCCGCCATGCTCCTCGTCGCCATGTTGGCGGTGAACTGCGGCGGCGGGGGAGGCGGGGGCACTGCTCCGGCTAGCGACACCAATTCGGCCAACACCCCGCCGGTGGCCAACGCCGGGCCGGACCAGGTGGGTAGGGCTGGTGATACCGTCACCCTTGACGGCAGCGCGAGCCACGATGCCGACAACGACCAGCTGGCCTATGCTTGGGCCTTTGTTTCCAAGCCTGCGGGGAGTGCGGCTGCGCTCTCCGACCGAACCGCTGTCGGCCCCACCTTCACGCCTGACGAGGGTGGTTTCTACGTCCTGAGCCTGACGGTGAACGACGGCACCGTGGACAGCGCCGCCGATACCGTGACCATTGACGTCAAAAACCTCCCCGACACCGGTCAGACCGGCAATTATACCACCACCTTTGGTGAGGATAGCGATTATACCATCAACCCGCCGTCCTACACCGACAACGGCAACGGCACGGTCACCGACAACGTCACCGGCCTGATGTGGCAACAGCAGGATGACGGTAATACCTACAATTGGTACGAGGCCACAGGCGCTGCCGATGCCACCTCCAATCCCGGCGGCGCCACCGATGTCTGCGGCAATGCTTCCACCGGCGGATACAACGACTGGCGCCTGCCTACCAAGAAGGAGCTGCTCTATATCGTTGATTATGGCATCTATATTCCGGCCAGTGACAGAAATGCATTTCCCAATGCACACGCGGACAAGTATTGGTCGGCTACTACCGTCGCCGGATACGGCGGCTCGTCCTACGCTTGGAACGTGGACTTTTACTACGGCTACGCAGGGGAGAAAGTTAAGACGGATAGCGTGTATGTGCGTTGTGTGCGTGGTAACTCCTCCATTTCCGCCAATAATTTTCAGGACAACAATGATGACACCGTTACCGACACAAGCACCGGCCTTATGTGGCAGAAGACCGAGGGGGGCTCAAAAAACTGGGATCAGGCCCTGAGCTATTGTGAAGGGCTGACCCTTGCCGGCCACAGCGACTGGCGCCTGCCTAATATCAAGGAACTTGAGTCGCTGACCGATGATAGCCGTTATCTTCCGGCCATTGATACAGTGGCATTTCCCGGTGCGCACGGGACCAAGTATTGGTCGGCCACTGCCCACGTCACCTTTACGTCCTATGCTTGGTACGTGGGCTTCGACTACGGCTACGTCGACTACTACTACGGCAGTAAGATGAATAGCTTGTATGTGCGTTGTGTACGATGAGGGAAGAGGTTTGGTAATTGATGTCGGGAGGGATTCAGTAGATCCTGAATCCGTGAGAGTTCGAGAGCGGGCCGGATGCAAGGAGGCAACTATGTTGATTATACTTCGGTATATCAACGAGTTGCCGACGCGGTAGGCGGCCCGCTATCGGACGCCCCGAAGGGCGGCGGGTGAGTTTTTTACCGAGGATATTTTGCTTGAGGAATCGCACTGTTTCAAGTAGATGCCTCGCCAAAACCTGCGAAACCGTCATGGATTCAGGTAGGTGACAGAAGAGGGCGGGACCGTCGGAATGGGGTAGCGGTGGAGATGATCGGCCGCGTCCTCTCTGTCGGCGATGTCTATAGCAGCTCCGTGTACAAGGGGTTTCTCGTGCGTCTGACCAAATAGCAGCATCCCCCTCCTCGCCGGCCGGGCGTTTCCCGGCCCGGCCGGCGTTTTCAGCATAACCACACCCATTCCGGCCGCAATCATTCAAAGGAGACAGTCAACGGGCTGTCAAATGAAAACTCTGTCTCCTGTACCCTGCCTCCTGTCTCCTGTCACCGCCAGCGCTGGTTGAGCATGGTCAGAAGTTTCTGCACCACCAGCTTGTTCATCCGCACCGCCTTGTCCATCTCCTTTTTTTCCTCGTAGATCGCGGCCAGGGCCAGCATCACCTCGAGCCTGGGTTCCGGGGTGATGAAGGCGTTTTCCAGCAGCGGCAGAGCCTTCTCATGGTCGCCGGTGCGGTAGAGAAGCAGCCCCTGGCCGGCCACGGCGTCGTCAGATTCGGGGTCGAGATTGCGGGCCTTGCCGAAGTTCCCGGCCGCGGCCTGATAGCGTTTCAGCTCCATGTTCATGAAACCCATGCCCACGAATCCCTCGGGCCGATTGGGGGCGAGTCTTGCCGCCTTCTGGTACTCGCGCAGGGCCTGTTCGTACAGCTTTTTGTTTTCCAGCACCCTGGCGTAGTTGAGCCGCCGGACGAATTCCCTTTCCTTGGCGGACAGTTTCCGGTTTTTTCTGGGCTCAAGCCTCTTCTTGAGTTCATCCCTGCTGATATCGCCGACCAGGAACTGGAGGTTGGCCTCGATTATCCGCTTGATTCCGTAGGTATAGGGGACGACCTCATGCAGTTTGCCGCCCGGCGCGAGGAGAACGACGATGGGCATCATGAAGACGCCGTAGCGGTCATACACCTCGTTTCTACTGTCCGTCAGCACCTGGGGTTTTTCCGGCAGGGACTCCATGAACCTGCGCACCGTGGCCGTGTCCCGGTTGTCTTCGTATATTGCGAGTATGTCGGCCCGGCCCCGGTAGCGCGCCGACATGGCAGCCAGCTCGGAGAGCAGGGCCAGGGCCCGGCTGCGGCGGAACCTGGGGTTGATGGAGAAGAAGAATATCGCCGTCGGCCGGTTGGTGGTTTCAGGCTTGAAGTTGAACTTCTGGCCTGTCCCGAGGATGGGAAGGGTGAACTCCGGCATGGTGTCGCCGCTGTGGAATCCCCGCAGGATGTCGGCCGCGGACAAGGATGCGGTTGCCACCGAGATGATGATAACCGCGGCCGCGGTCAAGGTTTTTGCAGTCATGTTCATGGTCACCTGGTCCGGTTCTTTTTCCTGCCGTCGTAAGCCACCGGGTGTTCCCGGTCGTACTTTCTCGGCCTGTGGCATCCCGCCACGCAGCCGCCGCCGGTGGCAGTAGGCCTGAACTTTATTGTCACCCTGTACTTGCCCTTGAACACGCTCTTCTTCCTGATGTGGCGCGGCTGGCTCGATGCATGGATGTCGTGGCAGGCCCGGCAGCCGCGGCCCCCGGCTTTCACGTGAACCGCGTGCAGGCTGCGGGAGCCGTTTCTGAAATCGGTCTCGCTGTTTTCTTCCTCGGTGTACACCCGCTGGTTGTGGCAGGAGAAGCACAGCTCATACCTTCCGGCGGCAAAATCGCCGTAGAAATCGGTGGAGAAATCGGCCACGAGCAGGTATTTACGGCTGCCGCCGTGCACCTGGTGGCACTGGGCGCAGTTGCCGCGCCGCACAGGGCCGTGGCGGTATTTGGCCTTTTTTATCTTCTTGCCCATGTCCTTGTGGCACGAGTAGCACAGATCCGCGGGCATGTCCTTCAACTGCTTGGGAAAGTTGGTGGAATGAGGCGTATGGCAGTATAGACATTTGCCTTCCGCCACCGGCTTGTGGGGCACTTCGGCCCCTTTCATGGCCCGGCTGATATCCGGGTTGAGTTTTTCATGACAGGTCAGGCAGAAATCGCGCACCGGCTTGTCACTCGCCAGATATCCGCCCTTGCCGTCCTTTGCGGTCTTGAGGTGCATGGGCGCGGCCGAACCATGCGGGTCGTGGCAGGATACGCACCCTTCCCGCACCGGTTTGTGGACGTACAGGCTGTTGAACTCCTCTTTCCTGAGTTCATGGCAGGTGAAGCACAGGTCGTTGCCCTTTTCCGCAAGCAGGCCCGGATAGTCTGCCACATGGGGATCGTGACAGGCGATGCAGTCGCCTTCGGCCACCGGTTCGTGCAGGTGCTGGTGCCGGTGCTGACGGTCGCCGTGGCAGCCGGCGCACAGCCCCCGGATGGTCTTGCGTTTAAGGTGGAAGCGCTGGTCTGATTCGTGGGGATCGTGGCAGGAGGTGCATTCCCCCTTTTTCACCGGGAAGTGGACCACCTTGCGATCAAACTCCTTCTCGAGACCTGTATGGCAGGAGAAACACAGTTCCTGCCGCGGTTTTGAGGTGAAGGCGGGAGAGCTTGTCCCATGCGGGTTGTGACAGGCGAGGCATTCGCCTTTTTTCAGAGGACCATGGAGAAATTTTTTCCTGCCGGTCTTCGGGTGGCAGCTTGCGGTCTGGCAGCTTTTTCTGCCCTGGTCTATGGCCCGGTAATTTCCTGCATTGGCCTTGGGGTGACAGTTTCTGCAGTTGCCGGTCATCGGCGGGCCGGGATGAAGGCGGAAAAGACCGTCCTGCTTGTCGCGCACCACCTCGACCCTTATCTCGTCCAGTTTTTTTCCCCCTCTTTCAAGCCTGATGATGTTCTTTCCCGGCGAGAGAGGGAGCGTGGCCGTGGCCGCGCCGCGGTATGGCCGCACCTGCGCGGGCCGGCCGTTGACCGAAAGACGCATGCCGGCCGGGGATGATTCCCCAAGAGAGATAACGACCGGAATGGAAAAGGCGGTGGTGCGGGTATCGTCGGCCGGGGAGGCGATATGGGGCCCCTTTGACGCTGCAATGGCTGCCGCGGGCAAGAGGGGAAGGATGCCGACGAGAAAAAGAATAACGGCGCGGACCGTGACGTTCGCGAGGGCGATTCTATCACGGCCCGGCCGGCATGTGTTTCTGTTTGTTTGAGTGCTCACCAGGTTTCGGGATTGTGGTTCTTGTTGCCTATGTGGCAGGTCAGGTAACAGTCCCCGGTGGAAGGTTCGTATTTCAGCTGCCCGCCGGAGCTTGTCGTATTGCCGTTGACATCTAGATTTATGGTGGATGCGGCGTCGTTGCCAACGGTTGTGTCCCCGAGATCGTCGAAGTGCACCGGCGCAAGCAGGGTGGTGTCGTGGCACTCGGTGCAGGCCGCATTTTCGCCGTTCACATGCCTGTCGTGTTCGCCCGATCCGGCTTGGTTATAGGTTGACCCGCCGACGGCATGGCATTTGGTGCAGTCGTTGCCGCTGGATGGGTTGAGGGAGCCGGTGGACCAGGTCGGAGTGATCTGGCCGCCATGGCAGCGGACGCCGGAACAGGTGCCGGTGCCTGAGTCGTAAGCGGCAGTCTGGCCGTTTTCATTCCAAGCGTTGGCGATGTTGATATTGGCTGGAGAGCTGGTGTCGTAATGGTTGGCGGAGTCGTGGCCGGAGTTGGTATGGCAGATGGCGCAGTTTGTGCCGATGGCGTTTATATCCTTGTGGGCAGTGTGGGCTCCGTCCTGGTTGGGACGGGTGCCTCCTGCCGGCGGTTTGCCGTGGCAGGAGACGCAGGAGCCGATGACGTATCCGTCCGCGAACCCGGCCTGGTGACAGGTTTCGCATCCTTGGGGATATGTTGTGAAGCCGATGTCAAAAGTTGCCCCGCTGCCGCTTGGCGGGTTTGCGTGGCACTGCTGGCAGTATGATAGTCCGTTGGTTGCGGCTCCGTCTTCGTGGCTGCCGCCCTCGTCGGTGTTGATCCACGTTGATCCGACTATGTGCGGCGCGGGTTGTGGACCGTTGGGGTGGCAGGAGTTGCTCGCTCCGTCCGGGTTGGTGTAGTTGGCGGC
>JALWTY010000117.1 GCA_026993265.1 Desulfobacterales bacterium | reverse complement strand
CTTCGGCTTTCCTCTCGAAATTACGCAGTTTTTCAAACAGCGCAATTTCGCCGCCGCGTCCTGCGGCGGATGATGGACCCGTTGTTACGAGTCCATCAATCCGTGGCGGCCTTGTTGCGGCGTGGCCGCCGACGCGTTTGCGGGTTCAGGGATAGATGAACCCGACCGCGCCCTCTTCGCTGATTACGCATTCGCATCCCACCGGCAGCGGCAGGTTGCGTTCGCCGTGCCCGCAGGCCAGCCCGGTGAAGACCGGACAGGCCTCTCCTGCGGCCTCGGCCGCGAGTTCCGCCACCAGGCGCGGATCAACTGTTTCCCCGTTTAACGTGAAATCCCCGAGCAGGATGGCGGCGGCTTCCTTCAGCAGGCCTGCCTGACGCAGCTGCTGGAACATCCGGTCGATGCGGTATGGCGGCTCGCCGGTGTCCTCGAGAAACACCACTGCTCCGGCGAATGGCGCGGCAAAGGGGGTGCCGGCGAGGCTTGCCAGAACCGCCATGTTGCCGCCAAAGAGACGGCCCCGGACCGGACGGCCGGGGCGGCGGAACGGGGTCAGCGGCGGCGGGGATGCGGGCAGCCTTCCCTTGAAGAGGGAAATGGCCGCGTCCCGGCTTTCCGCGTCCACCCGGGCAAGGGTGGTGAGCATCGGGGTGTGGAAGGTGATCATGCCGCTGGCCGCGGCTACCCGGTTGAGCAGGACGGATACGTCGCTTGAGCCGCAGAGCGGTTTCGGGCTTTCCGCCAGCCTGGAGACGTCGAGCAGGGGAAGAAGCCGCTGGCAGCCGCCGCCGCCGCGCACCGCCAGGATGACGTCCGCGTCCGCATCGTTTGCGGCCTCCATCAGTTCGTCCAGGCGTTCGCGGTCGCTGCCCGCAAGCCATCCTTTCCGCCGTGTTGGGCCGCGAACCGTAGTGATTCCGGCATGTTCGAGTATCCTTAGCCCCCCGGCAAACGCCTGCTCGTCGTTCACCGGACCGGCCGGGCTGACGAGCCGGGCGCGGCATCCGTCTTTCGGCATGGGCGGGAGAAAGGGGGCTGGCGGTTCAGCGGTTGCGTTCATGTATGAGCCTGAGTCCCTCGAGGGTGAGCAGGGGATCGACCGTTTCGATCCCGGGAACATGGGGGGCGATGAGCGGGGCAAGCCCGCCGGTGGCGATAACCTTTGGCCGGCAAGCCATCTCGGCGGCCAGCCGTTTGACGAGCCCATGGACCAGGCCGGCGTAACCGTAGATCACGCCGGAGGCGATTGCCGTTTCGGTGCTTGCGCCGATGGCCTTTTCCGGGGCGCGGCTTATGTCCACCCGCGGCAGTTTGGCGGTGCGGCTGCGCAGGGCCGCAAGCGATATGCCGATGCCCGGGGCGATGGCTCCGCCCAGGTATTCCCCGGCCGCGGATACGCAGTCAAAGGTGGTGGCGGTGCCGAAATCGACCACGATCAGGTCGCAGGAAAAGCGGGCGTAGGCGGCGGCGCTGTTGACCAGCCGGTCCGCCCCCACTTCCGACGGGGTGTCGGTGGCGATTTTTATGCCGGTGTCGGTTTCTGCGTTCACCACCAGTGGTTCGAGGCCGAACAGATCCTGGCAGCATTCACGGTAGGCGGAGTCGAGCGGCGGCACCACGCTGGCCGTGACGATTCCGTTGACCTGGCTGCGGTCGAGACCGGCCAGGGTGAAGAGGTTGGCGGTCAGGGCGGCGAGTTCGTCGGCCGTGGCACCGGCCTCGGTCCGCCAGCGCCAGTGGCGTACCGCTTTGCGGCCGGAAAAGAAACCGGCCACGGTGTGGGTGTTGCCGATGTCGATGGCCAGGATGCCGTGGTCCGCCATTTCGCCGTCCGACAGGTCAGGGCAGGGATTTTATCTTCACCCGGCATATCACCAGGGGATCGATGCCGTCGTTCCAGCGGAACTCGATGGCGTAAGGTCCGGGAGCGGAAACATAATCGCTTATGTCGAGAGTGATCGGGACCAGCCCCTTGCAACCGGCCTCTTCTGCTGATTCGCTGAAATCGTCCGGCTGCCATTTTCCGGCCCGGTGGCGTTTCCCATCCGGGGTAGTCATGAAGATGTCGCCGTAGGTGTCGGTGGAACGGCGGCCCGAGGCCCGGTAGGTCAGGGTGGTGCGGGAGCCTGGGTTCTTCAGGGTGAAGGCGTAGACGTTGTTTCTGGAGAAATCCGGGGCCCCGGCCAGCCCCCTGGTGGTCATCACCACGGTTTCGGGCTCGCGCGGCGGCGGAGCGGTCTCTGTCTCGGCCTGTTTCCGCGCCGGCGTCTCAGGCTCTTCTGCCGCCGGCGCTTCTTCGGTACGGACCGCGGCCTTTTCGGGCGCGGCTTCCTCTTCCACGTCGAGGAGGAGGTCCATTTCGCCGAGGCGGGCCTCGTCGGCCCGGCGCAACTCGCGGCGGACCGCATTTATCTCCTCGCGGCTGCGGGAGTTGCCGCGCATGTAATAGACCAGCGAGGTCAGCTCCCGGATGTAGTCATCGATGGCGTCCATCTTTGCCGCCTCGTCAGGAGCCGCTTGCCATTTGGCGGTGAATTGCTGACGCAGTTCTGCCAGTTCGGGAGGAGTTGCCGCGCCGGCAATGAGAGGCGGCAGCAAAAACATCATTACTGTCAGGTGAAAAGCTGCTTTTTTCATTGTCCCCTGTTTGTCCGCATATTGCTGAACGGTATGTCAGGCGGCAAGGTTGCCGTCTGACCGTAAATTTTTTTATAATAAATGATTTCGTTGACTATTTAAAGAGTGGGCTTGGTTATGGCGTCAGGACAGGGTGACAAACCGTCCGTATCCGGGAAGCGCTCCCGCAGACGCAGGAAAGAGTTCCGGTGCCACTGCTGCCGCAGGGTGCTGCCCTTTTGCTGGAACTGTCCCTGCGGGTTTCAGATATGCGACGACTGTTTCCGTGAAAACCGTTGGGGGATCAGCAACGGCCCCACCTGGGTCTGTCCTGACTGCGGCCGGATCCGGATGATGTAGCGCGTCAGGCTCAGGTGAAGCGCATGTAGGCGGCCCCGCCGGGCCTGGGGGTGAAGGTGCGGCCGAGGAGTTCGTCGAGGAGCGATGCGGCCCTGGTGAAGGCCGGAACCATGCCCCAGTCCTGGGCCAGGAAGCCTGCCAGGGCCGCGGCCAGGGCGCAGCCGGTGCCGTGGGGCGAGGAGGGAAGCCGCGGCCGCTGGTGCAGGGCCGCTTCCTGTGCGCCATGCTCGTCTCTGAGCATGAGACGGTCGCAGACGGTGGCGTCTTCGTTGAAGTGGCCGCCCTTTATGACCACGGCGGCAAGGCGGGGAAACTCGATGAAGAGACGGTCGGCGGCCGCGGCCGCCTCCTGTCCGTTGGTGATTTCGCTGCCCGCAAGCAGGGCCAGCTCACCGCGGTTGGGAGTTACGACCGTGGCCGCCGCGATCAGGGCGCGGGTTGCGGCAAGGTCCGGATCGCGGCTTAGGTCGGCGCCGCTTGTCGCCCGCAGGACCGGGTCGCATACCACTTCGCCCGTGAACCCGGCAAGCGTTTCAGCCACCGCCTCCGCCACCTCGCCGCATCCCATCATCCCGGTCTTTACCGCGGCCACGCCCATGCCGGTGAGCACCGCCCGTACCTGTTCGGCGACCAGGTCCGGAGCGACGGGATCGACCCGGCTCACCCCGAGGCTGTTCTGCACCGTAACCGCGGTAACGGCTGCGGCCCCATAGGCCCCGGTGCGGGCGATGACCTTGAGGTCGGCCTGAAGTCCGGCCCCGCCGGAGGGATCGCTGCCCGATATGGCCAGGACGCAGGCGGGCGGCTGGGTGCTCATTCGGGCGGAATCAGGAACACCGTCAACAGCCGCAGCCGGAATCGTCACAGCCGCATCCGCATCCGGCCTGGGACAGGGAGCCGCTTTTCACTTCCTTGAGCGTGATCTGGAAACGCAGGTCCTTGCCGGCGAGAGGATGGTTGAAATCCATGGTTACCCGGTCGCCGTCAACCGCTGCGACCGTGGCCGGGAACCTGTGGGTCTGGCCGTCCTTCTCCATGGTCATGGCCAGCATCATGCCCGGCATGGGATCTATGTCGCCGCCGAGGTTCTTGCGGTCGATGTCAAAGACCATTTCCTCGTTTCTTTCGCCGTAGGCCTCGGCCGCCGGGATGCTGATTTCGGTGCTGCCGCCCTCTTCCAGGCTCATCACTGCGGCCTCGAAGGCGGGAAGCACGGCTCCGGTTCCCACCTGGAACTCGAGCGGACCGTTGTCACGGGTGGTGTCGAAAATTTCGCCGTTGTCGAGATAACCCTCGTACTCCACGACGACCATGTCGTTGGCCTTGATAGCGCTCATTTTTTCTCCTTAGGTTGTATGCTTGTGGGCTCCGTTCCGGACCTGGGTCCGGAACGCCTGTTTTGTATCCGGATAAGAACCATGTTTGGCAGGTTTGTCAATCTGATAAGCACGTCATGGCTTTGACTAAGGCCGGTCATGGTTGTATAGTATCGCCTTCCCGGGGCAAGAAGGGATTGGGGCATGAAGCTCAGGTGTGAGAAATACCGCAAGGAGGTGGAATCTGACACTCCCGGCTGCGAGCATCCCGGGGAGTATTGCCGTTTCCGGGAATCGTGCGTGATAAATTTCCTTGGCCGGGAGAGCGACCGCGAGGCGAGAAAGGAGAGCGGCGGTTCCGCCGGAGATGAAGACGAAAATGGATGAGCTTGATTTCGACAAGGGCGGCGGCCTTTTGCCGGCCATAGTCCAGGACTGGAAGAGCGGCGAGGTGCTGATGCTCGCCTATATCAACCGCGAGGCATGGGATGCCACGGTTTCAAGCGGCCGGGCCCACTACTGGAGCCGCAGCCGCAACAAGCTGTGGCTGAAGGGCGAAAGCTCCGGCCACGTCCAGGAGATCCGCGAGATCCTGATGGACTGCGACCGCGACACCGTGGTCTTCAAGGTCGAGCAGATCGGCGGCGCCGCCTGCCATACCGGCCACCGCAGCTGTTTCTTCCGCCGCTTCGAGGACGGCGTCTTCCGCGAGACGGACGCACCGGTATTCGATCCGAAAGAGGTTTACGGAAAATGAAGGTTTTGAAACTCGGCCTGCCCAAGGGCAGCCTGGAAAAGGCGACCATCGAGCTTTTCGCCAAGTCCGGCTGGCGGATCAAGCTATCCTCCCGCAACTATTTCCCGGAAGTGGACGATCCGGAGATGTCCTGCTCCATATGCCGGCCGCAGGAGATGAGCCGCTACGTGGAGCAGGGGATCCTTGACGCCGGGATAACCGGCCGCGACTGGATCCTCGAGAACGATTCCGACGTCGAGGTGGTGGCCGACCTGGTCTACTCCAAGGTCAGCCGCAAGCCCACCCGCTGGGTGATCGCGGTGCCGGGCGACTCGGATATCACCTCCATCGAGGAACTCGAAGGGAAAAAGATCTCCACCGAGCTGGTCAGCTACACCCGCAGGTACTTTGCCGAACGGGGCATCAACGTGGACATCGAGTTTTCCTGGGGCGCGACCGAGGCCAAGGTGGTCAGCGGCCTGGCCGACGCCATCGTCGAGGTGACCGAGACCGAGAGCACCATCCGGGCCCACGGCCTGCGGATCATTCACGAGATGATGACCTCCAACACCCAGCTCATCGCCAACCGCGCCGCCTGGAGCGATCCCTGGAAACGGGAAAAGATAGAGAACATCGCCCTGCTGCTCCAGGGCGCGCTCAGGGCGGACCATATTGTCGGCCTCAAGATGAACGTGTCGGCTGCGAGCCTCGAGAAGGTGATAGAGCTCCTTCCAAGCATGAACGCGCCCACGGTCTCGCCTCTGTACCAGAAGGAGTGGTTCTCGGTTGAGACGGTTATAAGCGAGCACCAGGTGCGCGATCTCATTCCCGAACTCATCCGCCGCGGGGCCGAAGGCATAATAGAGTATTCCCTGAACAAGGTCATTTGACCTTGCTTCCGGGGATCGGAATGCCGGCGGTTCCGGGGGCGAGGGGCGGAAATATCCGGGAGGTTCCGGCTGCAGCGATGTCGCCTTCCATCTTGGCTGGCGCTTTTCATGAGACTGCCGTCCGGGGCGGTGGCGTGACTTGCCTGCCCCGCCGCCGCCGTTAAGGGGAACGTTCTCCATGCCAGAACAGAGCCCGGCCGCGGCCGGGCTCTGTTCTGGCATGGAGAACGTTC
>JALWTY010000116.1 GCA_026993265.1 Desulfobacterales bacterium | reverse complement strand
GGGCGGCGCTGCCCGGGGAGAGGTCGGAGCCGAAGGAACCCAGGGGGGCGAGGGCCACGCCGTCGAGGCCGTCGGTGGGCCGCAATGTCGGCAGCATGTTGACGTAGGGGATCAGCCAGAAGGGCGGCCGGCCGAAGGGCGAGCGGCCCGAGGTGTCGGTGAGGTTGAGCGGATCCCCATGGGCGTAGGCGTAACGGTTGAAGGACGCGGGGAGCGCCGGCGTGGGCCGCTGGGGGTCCGGGGTGAGGAAGCGTCCGGTCTCCGGGTCATAGGCCCGGCTCCGGGTGAGCACCAGGCCGGTGGTCTCGGTGATGAGGCCCGACTCGCCGAGAAAGCCGAAGGGCACCGGCCAGGCGCCGGCCTCGGCCATCACCAGGCCATAGGGGGAGTAGAGCCGCTGGGCAACGATCTGACCCGCGCCGTCGAGGACGGCGATGACGTTCTTGCGGTAGTCGGAGAGGAGCAGGTACTGCAGCCCGCCGTCGGCGCCGAGCACCAGGCCCATTCCGGGGCCGAAGAGGAAATAGGCGGTGGGGTTGCCGGCGGCGTCCAGGGCCATGAGGGGCGCGGCGCCGGCATAGACCAGCCGCTTCTCCACCCCGTCCTCGGTGATCAGAACCCGCCGGCCCTGGGGATCGTAGCCGAAAAGGCTCTGGTGGCCGCCCCTGCTGGTGTCCGTCAACCGGCCATGGCGGTCATAGGCGGCGGTTCTGTCCCCGTGGCCGAGGAGCCTGCCGGCTGGGTCGTAGTCGGCGCCCTGGATGTGGTCCATGGCATCGCACAGGAGGGCGAGATCAATCAGGGGGCGGTCGGGGGCCGGGCCGTCGTCGTCCACCGCGGTGATCCGACCGCCCGGTCCCCGGGTGAGGCCGAGGGTGCGGAAGGCCGCCTCATCCTTGCGGTAGCTGATGGCGTCCACCAGGCCCGAGGGCCCGTAGTGGTAGGCGATGCTCACCCCGGCCGGGCCCTCGATGGTGGTGAGGCGCTTCTGGCCGTCGTAACGGTAGTCGATGGCGTGGCCGAAGCTGTCCGCCACCCGGGTGGGGCGGCCCATGGCGTCCCTTTCGGTGGTGACGGCGAAGCCGCCCACGGCGACCGATTGCAGGCGGGTGCCGTCGTAGCCGTAGGTCACCGTCTGACCGAAGATGCCGGTCTCGCTGGCCTTCCTCCCCCGGCCGTCGTAGCTGTAGGCCACCGTCCCCGAGGGGCCGCTCACCGAGGTGAGGCGCCCGAGGGCGTCGTAGCGGTAGGTGAGGGTCTCGGCACCGTCGTCGATGCGCTTTTCCATCACCCGGCCGGCGGCGTCGCGCCGGTAGCTGACGGTCCGGCCGTCCCGTCCGGTCTTGCCCGCGATCAGCCCCTGGGCGTCGTAGCGGTATTCGACGCTTCTCCCGACGGGATCGGTCAGGGAGGCGGGCTTGTCGATGTCGTTGTAGGTCAAAGTGTAGCTGCCCCCCAGGGGGTTGGTCCAGGAGGAGAAGCGGCCACCGCTGTAACCGAAGGCGAGGGTCTCTCCACCGGGCCTCCGCACCGAGACCACATGACCTTCGTCGTCATAGGTGTAGCTGGTGGTGTTGCCGGCGGCGTCGGTCTTGGCCACCAAGTGCCCCGCCTGGTCGTAGGCGTAGGCGAGGGTGGAGCCGTCGGGCAGGGTGACGCCCGTGACATGCCCGGCCTCGTCATAGGTGAATGACTTGCTGTGGCCGGAGCCGTCGCTGATGTGGGTCAGGCGGTAATCTCTGTCATAGGTATAGGTGGTGACCAGGCCGTCGGGGCTGGTGACCCGGGTGGTGCGCGCCTGGGGATCATAGGCGAAGCGGGTCACCTGGCCCTGGGCATCGGTCTGCTCGACCACTCGGCCCTGGTCGTCGTAGGCGTTCTCCAGGAGCCGGGCGCCCCTCTGCTCGATGCGGGTCAGGCGATGGGCGGTGTCGTAGGCGTAGCGGATGACGGAGCCGTCGGGCCGGGTCACCTGGACGAGGTTGCCCTCGGCGTCATACTGGTACTGCACCACCTCCCCGGCGCTGCCCCGGGCCTGGATCACCCGCTCTCCGTCCAGGGTGAAGGTGATCAGGCGTCCGGAGGCCATGTCCTCCACTACGATCTGGTCGGCTGCATAGGCGAAGTGGAGGGGGAAGGCACCTGGGGCCGTCTCGTCCAACCCCTTGAACAGGCTGGTGGGATACCAGTGGCGACCCTGGGCCTGGGCGAAGACGATGGTGCGGTTGAGCTTGGGATTCCAGAGCCGGAAGGACTTGCCGCCGCCATCCTGGTGGCCTGTGAGGACGATGGGGTTTTCCACCGGGCCGAGGCGGCTGAACTGGACCGTCGTCACGCCTCCCGAGGTCTCTTTCCCCGAGTTGATGTATTCCTCGGCGTGGCCGTCGCCCCACACCACCCGGGCCTTGTCGATCTCGGTGGGGTCGCCCTCGATGTGCATGTCGAGGAGGGTGAGACGCCAGCCGTAGCCGAGCCGGCCGTTCTGGTCGGAAAAGCGCGAGGCGTAGCTGCGCACCAGGGCCAGGGGGATGCCGGCGGTGGGGTAGTTGATATCCACTGCGGTTTCGGCATAGTTGCCGGTGGCCGGCGAGACCGGGTCGAAGATACTCACCTGATAAGTGGGCCGCACATAGTGGTAGATGTCCAGGACGTTGACGTCGGAGGCGAGGAAGAGCCGGTAGTCCCCATCGTGGTCGGGGTCCTGGTCGTAACCGGCAATGACCGGAGTGCCGTTGCGGTCGGTGGCCACCTCGTTGGCGGCGGCCCAGGAGAAGGTGAGTTTTTCGTGGCCGTAATCGTATTGGGCGAGGAGACGTGCGTCGGGGTTGACCTTGGCCAGATAGGTGTGCGAGGCCCCGATACCCAGCGGGTCGTAGGTCCAGCTGCCGGTCATCCAGAGGTTCCCCTGGGGGGTGAGGGCGAGGCCGGTGCCGAAGTCTCCATATATGAAGGCCTGTCCCCGCGACATGAAGAGGCTTTTGGCTGCCTCATAGGCGCCGGTGCCCGGGTTGTAGGCGATCGAGGCCAGGGCGAACATCCCGTCGTGGGTGTCGTAGCCGTCGTAGTCGGCGCTGGAGAGTAAAAAGATCTTGTCGGCCCGCCCGGTGTGGGCAGAGGCGATGAGATCGCCTTCGTTCACGAGCCGGTCGGGGGTGGGCATCCCCTCGGGCGTGGCAATGGTCACGCGGGTGCAGGCAAGCGGATCATTCCCGGGTTGGGGCGTCACCGGGCAGACGTCGATGGCCGTGTCGAGTACATATTCACCCGTGTCGGCGGGATATTCCACCAGATGGGCCTTGAACAGGGTTCGGCCGTCGAGGTCGAAGGGGCCGGTGGGCGATCCGTCGTCCTTGTGCCAGACGAGGTTTCCCGCAAGATCGAAACAGAACAGGCCCGAGCGGCCCGCCAGGCCGGAGCCGATTACGAGATAGGTGCCTCCGGCATCCGGCGTCCAGAGCCGCATCTTCGGCCGGGTGGCGGGAGGCAGGCTGCCGAGATCGGCGCCCCGGTCATAGGTGGCCAGCTCCTGCGTCCAGCGGGTGGTACCATCGGCGGCGATCTTCATCAGAAAAAGGCGGTTCACCCAGTCGTTCGTGTCGGGATCGTGCTTCTTGAGGCCGAGCACGTAGATGTTGTCGGCCTCGTCGATGACCACGTCGGTGGGAACCCAGGCAAGGCGCTGCTCCCCTTCGTCACAGGCATAGATGGATACGCTTCCGCCGTTGAGGCGCTGGATCCAGAGCCGGCTTCCCGTAGGAGAATACTTGCCGATGATGCCGAAAGCGGAGACGGCCACCACGTTGCCGGCGCTGTCGATGGCCGTGGCCACGAATTCGTCCGGCGCGGCCATGCCATCACATTGGGGCGGTGCCTCCCAGATCTTCCAAGAGCCGGTCGCCCCCGGGGCCGACCAGACGCTGGATGCCGCCAGAGTGAGTGCGATTGAGAAGAAGATCGAAGTCGCGTTCTTTTTCATCCTGTCTACCTCCTGCCGGAAAACGAGTCGAACGCGTTGCCACGCCGTTTGGCTGGGCCGTTTTTCAATAACCGGTCAAAGTCATGTGTCGATCTTTTTTTTGCGACCATGCACCGCCATCCCGCCCAGGGCTGCCAGCAACAGAGGAAGCGGAGTGGGCGTGGGCACCGGCGCATGACGGGTGAAGCTGATGTCGTCGATCTGTAACTGATCGGGGATAACGAAATCGTAATCCTGGATGGTGAACATCAGTTCCACATTCGCGCCGCCCCAGTTCTGGGCAAAAGCAGTGATATCCCGGGTGACATTGGTGCCTGCTGTGAGATCGCTGTCGGCCACGCCAGCGAGCAGGTCAACCGTGTCGGTCACGCCGACATCCGAAAGGGTGGCGGAGATCTGGTCTTGGTCTGAATCCGTGGGCGTCCACTTGATCCAGAAGTTGATGTCCATGGTTTCGCCTGGTGCCAGGGTGTCCAGAGTGAAGTCTTGGAACAGGGAGGCGATCCAGTCCACTTCGTCGTTTTCGAGCTGGGCCACTTGGTTGGCACCGACCACGCTGTAATGAGTGTCTGTGTCAGGATCGACTGTGCCGACGGAGATAAGATCTCCTTGCCAACCTGTAAAGTTACCTGACGAGAAGTCGCCGTTTTGGAGGGGTGCGGCTTCGATAGCAGCGGAGCCGAGAAGCAGGAACAAGGAGCCGATGAGAACAGGCCTTTTCATCATGAGCCTCCGATGATTCGTTGGTTTCGGGTATGGAATGGAAAAAGGGAGGAGTCACCCATTGCCTTGGCAAGTCGTCGATGCACCGTGTCTTTCAGCGCCCTGTCCGAAGTGGCGCAGTTTTTGTGGATACTCCAGGGATAGTCCGGATCAGGTGGCCTTGAGGTGTGCCGGCAGCTGAGGCGCGGGCTCCCCGATTTGGCGGCACACGCTTGCTCGGCGGGCCGGAAGAGGAAGGTGAAATGGTTCTGTGTTTGCCGCCCCGTTCGAACGATCTCCTGGGGCGCTTCGAGGTTGGCAATCGGTCGGGCAATGGTTTGACCTGATCGGTACTGCTGCATCATGGTCTTCACCCGATGTTGGGCGTCGCGGATGGTATCCACCAAGAGGACACTCTCGGTGAAACTCCAAGCAAATACGACGCCAGAATAAATAAGTACAAATAAATCAAAGGCATGAAAAACAGTTCTTGCTGTTTGTACAGGACGAATGACCCTCTTTTGTAAAAAATATGGACACGATGGATAAAGAGCACACGAAGGGTAAGGTGTCTTGACAGTTTGTTGCGGAAAATCTGAAAGAGCGAAGCTTTCCGCTTCCTTGGTTGAAGAAGTCTGGGTAAGGCTTTTTCAACATCCGGGCACCTCGAAAAATTCAAGGTGCCCGGCGTGACAGGAAAATCCTGCCATTTTCAATCAGGTAAGTGATTGAAAATGATGCAAACCGGTAACCGCGTTTTCGGGTTGCGTGGAGAAAAATTGCCTGGACGGCAATTTTTCTAGCTCCCCATCCTTTTGGGGAGAAGTTTGTTTGGGCAGAGGCCATGGGGATCTGCTAATTTAGATGTCAGCTTTCCTTGTGTCTGGCCACATCAGGATGCCAAGCCCGTCACAACCTGTATTTCTCAATCTTTTCCAGATCCGCCTGCCGGTGCCGGGGATACTGTCGATTGCCCATCGGATCAGCGGCGTGGTGCTCTTCCTGGCGCTGCCGTTTGCCATCGGCCTGCTGGAGCTGGGGCTGTCGGGCGCGGCGGGTTTCGAGCGGGCGAGGGGACTGCTTTCGGCCTCCGTTGTCCAGGTACTGCTGTTCCTGCTGCTCTGGGCGCTGGCCCACCACCTGCTGGCCGGCATCCGCTACCTGTTCATCGACCTCGACCTGGGGGTACAGGCGCCCGGCTACCGTCGCAGCGCCTGGCTGGTGCTCCTGGCCGCGCCCGTGGTGGCGGCCCTGGTGCTGGGGGGGCTGGCGCCATGAGCCGGGGGCTGTCGGGCTTCCGCGCCTGGCTGTGGCAGCGGGCCACGGCGGTCTATATCGGGCTATTTACCCTCTATCTCGTCTGGCATTTCCTGACGGCGCCGCCGGGAGATGTGACCGCCCTGCCCGCCTGGCTCGGCGGCCCGGCGGCCTGGACGGAGGTGGACCCTCTCGCGCTGGCCCTGCCGCGCCCCGCCAGGACCGGCCTCAGTGA
>JALWTY010000115.1 GCA_026993265.1 Desulfobacterales bacterium | reverse complement strand
GTTTCTGTTTTTTTTTAACTGTTTAACTTTTTGTTTTTACTTGAAAAAACAAACAAGGAAAACCGGCTCTGAAATCCCGGCGAAAAGCTCCTCGAAATGACAGGAAAACGGGATGCGGTGGGGTGAGAATATGAGGAATTTACAGGGCGCCGTAAAGGAGGCGGAAAGACTGTGCCGGAAGGGGGTTGAATCCGGCGTCGCCACTTCCGTGTCCTGCGGGTTAGCAGGGCTTGTGCATGGAAGAATGGAAAGCGGCCATGCTTTTTTCGGCCGGATTTCAGGGGAGGACGATGCGGACGAGACCGGCCCTGATACCCTCTACGACCTCGCCTCTCTGACAAAACCCCTGGCCACCACCCTGGTTTTCATGCGCCTTTTCGAGGAGGGCAGGATAGGGTTTGACGACGTCATCGGCAGATTTTTTTCCTGCGGCCCGGACAAGAGTGACATCAGCATGGCCGACATCCTCAGACACCGGGCCGGGTTCACGGCCCACGAACCCTTTTTCGAACGTCTCGGCCCTGGTGATGACATATGCAACGCCATCCTCGAAAATCCCCTTGCCCACCAACCCGGCAGGGCGACGCTTTACTCCGATCTCGGCTTCATCCTCCTGGGCCGGATACTGGAGATGGCCGGAGGCAGGCCGCTTCACGAGCAGGCGGCCGATATATACGAAGAGGCCGGGATTCCGGGAACAATAGGCTACCTTGCCGCGATCGGCGGCCATGATAAAAAATTCTGCGCCTGCCAGTATTCATCTTTCCGCGGCCGGGTTGCGGCCGGAGAGGTGAGCGACGACAACTGTTTTTTCATGGGAGGAGTCGCAGGCCATGCCGGTCTTTTCGGCGACGTGGCCGCGGTCACGGCCATGTGCGTACGTCTCCTCGATATCTGGCAGGGAAGAAGCTCTCTGCCTTTTTCCCGGGAGACGGTCAATATGTTCATGAAAAAAGGTCCCCATGGCCGCGGCCTGGGTTTTGACCACCCTGAAAAGACCGGATCGGCCGCGGGCAGTCTTCTTTCCCGCAGCAGCGCCGGCCACCTGGGTTTCACCGGCACCTCGTTCTGGATCGACCCGGACAACGACCTGGCCGTGGTCCTTCTCACCAACCGGGTCCACCCGGACAGCAGTAACGAGAAAATAAAGGAATTCCGGCCCTGGTTCCACGACCGGGTCTTTCAGATGCTTGTTTGAATGGACGGCCTCTTTTCCGGAAAAAGGGAAAGGATACCCTCCTCGCTCGCTTCGCAGACGCCGCGCTCGCAGATTAGGCCGGTGACCAGCCGCGCCGGGGTGACGTCGAAGCCGTAGTTTCTCGCCCCTGAACCTTCCGGTGCCATTCTCTGCCTGACAACGGTTCCATCGCCTGCGGTGACCTCCATGCAGAGGACCTCGTCCCCGCTTCTCTCCTCGATGGGTATGCCCCTGCCGTCGCAGATGTCCCAGTCGAAGGTGGAAGAGGGCAGGGCCACGTAGAAGGGAATGCCGTTGTCGCGGGCGGCCAGGGCTTTCAGGTAAGTGCCGATCTTGTTGGCCACGTCCCCGCATCTGGTGGTCCGGTCGGTGCCGACGATGACCATGTCCACCATGCCGTTCTGCATCAGGTGGCCGCCGGTGTTGTCGGCGATGATCTCGTGTTCTATTCCCTGCTGGAGAAGCTCCCAGGCGGTGAGCCGCGATCCCTGCAGCCAGGGCCGGGTCTCGTCCACCCAGACCTTGACCTTTATTCCCCTTTCCGCGGCCGCGTATATGGGCGCGGTGGCCGAGCCGTAATCGACAAAGGCGAGCCAGCCCGCGTTGCAGTGGGTGAGGATGTTGACCGTTCCGCCCTTTTTCCTCCGGCTTATCTCCGCGATGATTCCGGCCCCGTGCTCGCCTATCCGCCGGCAGCACTCCGCGTCCTCGTCCGCGATCGCCTCCGCGGTCTCGAGGGATATTCTTACAGCCTCTTCCCGGTTCTCCGCCCCGGCTATGGCGTCGAGCTGCCTTTTTACCGCCCAGGAGAGATTGGTGGCCGTGGGCCGGGCCCGGACAAGTTTTTCACACTCCCTTTCCACCGCGCCGCGCCAGTCTTTTCCGCCCGAGTTCATCACCGCCGCATGGACGGCGTAACCCGCAGCCGCGCCGATGAGGCCTGCGCCGCGCACGTGCATCCCGGCTATGGCCTCGATGAAGTCGTCCACGGTGCGCAGGGTCTCGATCTCGAAGCGGTGCGGCAACCGGCGCTGGTCGATTATTCTTACCAGTCCGTCCTCTTCCATCCAGATGGTGCGGTAATGTCTTCCGTTTACGAGCATTTTTTTCTCTTTTTTTGTTCCGGCGGCTGTCTTCGGGACCGCCTTGTCTGTAGCCGCCGTTTATACATCCTCTCGGTGAACCCGCCGTCACGTTCAAAGGACTCGGCCTGGGCCGCGAGCTGACGGTCGAGGAGACTGCAGGCCACGGCGATCAGGACCAGGGCGGCGTTGGCGGCGATTTCGGCATAGGTTGACTTTGTGGACTTCATGGACCCGGTGGACGAAGCGCCGGCTCTTTCCTGTTTCTTCCGGACGTCGAATACCCACTGTGCCACCTCGTCGGCGCTGCCGCAGCGTCTGGCAATGAGATCCGCCCTGCGCGGATCGGTTCTTTCCCATTGGCGCATGCCCCGCTGTCGCAAGAAGTCCTCGTAATCGAGCCGCAGTTCCTCCAGGCTGGCCCGGGCCACGTTGGTCAGTTTTATCTCGGTCTTCCGCGACGTTCCCGAGGCCATACTTCCTTCGGCGATGTTCTGCACCCCGGAACGCGCCGCCTGCACCATCTGGTCCTTAGTCCTGCTGAAACGGTCGATATAACGGTCGCAGAAACGCACGGTCACATCGTATACGAGCTGGGCTATCTGAAAACTCTTCAGCTTCCGGTACCCCCCGTGAGTGGGAATGAGCCCTTTGTCTTTTCCGTCCACCAGGTCCACCTTGTCCACTTGGTCCATCAAAAAAACCGGTTCAGGAGGTAGATGGCAAGAAGGGCCGCGGCGATGGCGGCGTTCACCGCCAGGCAGGCGGGGCAGCCGTCGTCCTCCTGGTTACGGAAATAGAAAAAGGCCGTTGCCGCGGCCACGGCTGCGGCCAGGGATATAAGCACGGTTTTCATATGCCAAAGCGGTTTACGGGTTAGCAGTTATCTGAAATGATGAAATATCAGGAGTATAAGACGGAGAAAAAAATTTGCGGTTAAAAAAAACAAAAACAGTTAAAAAAGCGGGAGCCGGAAAACCCCCGTTTTCCGGTGCGTGGGTTTAAGCCAATCCGGTGGAGGATAAAAGATGAGCCTGATCCAGGAGCTTTTTGGCAGATCGCCGTTCGGTCCCATGGTCGAGCACACCAAGAAGGTGCACGAGTGCATCGAACTGGTCAAACCGATAATGGAGGCCCTGGCCCATGAGAACTTCGAGGAGATCCACCGCCTCCAGGACAGGGTTTCGAAGATAGAATACGAGGCCGACCAGATCAAGCACGAGATCCGCGCCAACCTGCCGCGGCGCTTCTTCCTGCCGGTTGACCGCTCCGAGCTGGAGAGTTTCCTCCGCTGCCAGGACAAGATCGCCGACTACGTTGAAGACTTCGCCGTCATCCTCACCATCCGCAACACCACCATCCATCCAACCCTGATCGATGACTTCTTTGCCTATGTCGACCAGGTCTTCCAGGTGACCGGAACCCTGCTCACCGCAGCGGTGGAGATGCAGAACCTGGCCGAGGTGTCGTTCGGCGGGGCCGAGGCCAGGACGGTGATGGACCTCCTCACCGGCCTGGGCGAGGAGGAATGGAAGGCGGACCGCATGGCCAGAAAAATAAGCCGCAGGATATACAAGCTTGAAAACGAGCTTGATCCCATAACCATCATCTTCTACGAAAAGATGATCATAGCTCTCGGCTCCATCGCCAACGAGGCCGAGAACGCCGGCGACAAGCTGCGCAACATGCTCATCTCGTCCTGATTTCCGGCAAGCAACAAGCAGGAGTATCCACATGCTTTTTACCGTTCTGGTGGTAGCGGCGGTGCTGGGCCTCTACATGGCCTGGAACATCGGCGCAAACGATGTGGCCAATTCCATGGCCGACGCTGTTGGCTCCAAGGCCCTTTCCATCCGCAATGCTGTCATCCTCGCCGGCGTTTGCGAATTCGCCGGCGCGGTCCTGGTCGGCTCCCACGTGACAGACACCGTGCGCAAGGGAATCGTCGATCCCGGCTACCTCACCGCTATTGCCGCAACCCCGGCCGACGCCGCAGTCATCATGGTAATCGGCATGACCTCGGCCCTGCTCGCCGCCGCCATCTGGCTCAACCTCTCTTCCTATTTCGGCATGCCGGTATCCACCACCCATTCCATAGTCGGCGCGGTGGCCGGGTTCGGAATCGTGTCCGCGGGATGGGATGCGGTCAACTGGGGCAAGATGGCCAACATCGTCGCAAGCTGGTTCATCTCACCGCTCGCCGGCGGGTTTCTGGCCTTTGTCCTCTTTGTCTTCATCAGCCGGTTCATCCTCGGCCGCGACCGGCCGGTGCGGGCCGCGATGGTGCTGGTGCCCTTCATCGTCTTTCTCGCCGCCGCGGTGGTGACCCTGGCCACCATCTACAAGGGGCTCAAGAACGTCACCGGCAACATCCCGTGGCTCACGGACGGGGTAAGTTTCGCCATTGCCATGCTCTTAAGCCTGATCGCGGCCGTGGCCTCCAAGTACTGGGTCAGAAACCGTCTTGACGGAAAACACACCCTCTCCATCGGCGAACAGCTCGACGAGGTGGAAAAGGTGTTCACCCCCCTGGTCATCGTCACATCCTGCTCGGTGGCGTTCGCCCACGGCGCAAACGACGTGGCCAACTCTGTCGGGCCGCTTGCCGCGGTGGTCGAGGTGATCAGGACCGGCACTGTGCAGATGAAGGTGGGCGTGCCCATGTGGATTCTGTTTCTGGGCGGCTCCGGCATCGTCATCGGCCTTGCCACCTATGGCTACCGGGTGATGAGAACAGTGGGCAGCGACATCACCGAGATAACCCCGTCCCGCGGGGTGGCGGCCGATATCGCCGCCACCGCCACCGTGCTGGTCTGCACCCGGATGAAACTGCCGGTATCCACCACCCATACCCTGGTCGGGGCAATCATCGGCATCGGCATGGCCAGGGGTCTTTCCGGCATCAACCGCCAGATAACGAAAAAAATATTCAACTCATGGATGCTCACGGTGCCGGTGGCCGCGGTCATATCCATGCTCTTCTACACGGCCGGCCGTATCTTGATGTACGATTACCTGCTGCGCCTGATAGGAAGCGCCGGTTAGCAGCCTGTTGAAAAAAACGCGCTTGATGATTCTTTTCAAGTCAAGATCCGGCGCAAATTGCTCATTTACCCCCATTGTAAGCGCTTTTTCGCCGGATTTTTCCCTGCCTCATCCGCGCTCGTTTCCAAGGGGCTGTTAACCGGCCGCTTTCAAGCCGTGCGGGCAAGGGCGAATACCCGCACCCCGGCCGCCCCGGCCCGTATCAGGGTGCGGCTGCACTCTGCCGCCGTGGCGCCGGTGGTCATCACGTCGTCCACCAGGATGATGTTTTTTCCCTTTACCCTTTTCCTGTCCGCGGCAAAGGCGTTTCTGAGGTTTTTTCTCCGCTCGGCCCCGCTCATCCCGGTCTGGGAAGCGGTTCTGCGGATCCTTTCGAGCGCGAAGGGATCTATCCTGACAGTTTTGCCGAACACCGTCTTTGCGATCAGCAGGGACTGGTTGTAACCCCTTTTGAGCAGACGCCGCCGGTGCAGGGGAACCGGTACTATCAGATCCGCGCCGCGGGCGTAGCCGCTGATATGTTTCCAGATGCCGGGATCTTCGGCGAGCAGGTTTCCGAGCAGGAATACGCGGCAGTTGTACTTGATCTCCCGGACCAGGGAGGCGGCCATGTCTTCGTAGACGAGCAGGGCCAGGGTTTTCTCAAAAGGCGGCCTTTTTTTCAGGCATTCCTGGCAGAGATGGTTTGTACCTGCGGGAAGGGGAAGGGAGCAGGTGGGGCAGACGGGGTTTTCAAGACGGGGGATGCGCCGGTTGCAGTTGCGGCACCAGGCCCGGCCCTCGTCCACGGCCGCGGCTAGGTCCATCCCGAACATGGCGGCCTGCTTGATTATGCTCTCCCTGCTCTCCTCGGTGGTCACGTAGATTACCTTGTCGCCCTCGATGACACCCTGCCAG
>JALWTY010000114.1 GCA_026993265.1 Desulfobacterales bacterium | reverse complement strand
CATGCCGGTAGTCACTTGCCATGAACACAAGCCTAACTAAACCGCGCTAAAGCTGCCACCTAAAGGTGGGGGCTTTAACCCTCCCAAATTGGGACAGTAAAAAAAATCAGCGGCGCTCACCGCCTGTCAAAACTGTCAATTCGTACCGATGTAAGTGGTCACCGGGCCTCCGGCGGAAATTGCCTGAAAAGCCTTGCCCCGTAAGCGGTTACGGGGTGCCGGAGATGCCAGGCACCGGTCGGCGAAGCGTACTGGAGTGCTACGTGAGCCGACCGGTAACACCGCAGATTCGGTGCCCCGTGACCGCTTACGTACCGATCATCTCTTTCACGCCATCGAGAAAGACCCGGCTTACCATGCCGGCGTAGTCATCCAGCCCGACCGCAGACAAAACCTCGGGCCGAACCCGTTCCATCACCGGGGTGAAGAGGAAGCGGGAGGCCATCATCGAGGTGAGCATGGAGCAAAACACCACCGGCGGCATGGCCGGCGCGCAGGCAGGGCCCGGACAGATATGGCCGCTCATGGTCTCGACCATCCGGCGGCCCCAGGCCGCCTTGTGCTCGAGGATCTCGGGATCATCGTGGGGCAGCTCGGTGATGGTGACCAGCAGGTAGTCGCGCCGGGCGGCGAAATAGGCGACCGCGGCGCGGATGAAACGCTCGAGCCGGGCGGTGAAATCGCCCCCCCCGGCCATCTCCTTTCTTGCGATCTCGACGTAACCGGAAAAGAAGATATCGAGAATCTCCTTGAGCAGCCCCTTTTTCGTGCCAAAGAAATAGTTGATCATCGCCAGGTTTACCCCGGCCGCGGCCGCGATCTCCCTGAACCCGGTACGGCCGTAACCGTGCCGGGCGAAAAGGGAAACCGCGGCCGCAAGGATGCGCTCCCGTGAATCCGCTTCCGTCTGGCTGTTTTTTTTCATCTCCCGGCCGCCATTGATTAAACGTTTGTTTAATTGCAAGGATAAACGGGAACCTTCGCGGTGTCAACCGTTTTCCGGTTCGATGCGCAAGGCAGACGGCGCAACCGGGCCGGCCCACCCGGTCATGCCTGCGCTGTTTCCGCCGGGGTTCCTGTTTACGATACTGCCGCCTTGCGCGGAACAGTTCCGGCCGGGGTGATGCTCACCAGTTTTTCCCTGGGGCCGTCCGCCACCACCCGGCCGCTGTCCAGGGCGATCACGCGCTCTACCGTCTCCAGCATCACCGCACTATGGGTGGTCATTATCAGGACACAGTCCTTGTCCAGCACCGCGGGCAGCCGTTCGGCCAGCAGCCGTTCACCCTCGGGATCCAGCCCCGGGGTGGGCTCGTCGAGCAGGAGGATGCGGCATGGCTGGGCCAGGGCCCGGGCCAGGGCCACCTTCTGCCGCTGGCCGCCGGAGAGGTTAGCCCCCCGTTCCTCGAGCGTCATCCCCAGGCTCATACGGCCGCTCTTGAACTCGTTTTCCAGGCCCGAGGCCCAGATGGCGGCGCGGAGCCGTTCCGGCCCGCCGCCCGCCACCCGGAGGTTTTCCCCCAGGGTTCCGGCGAAAACCGCAGGCTCCTGGGGCTTGTAGGCCATCCACCGGACCCGGTCGAAACGGGAGATGTCGCCGATCTCCACCCCGTCGATGAGCACCTGGCCCGCATCCGGCCGGCACAGGCCGCAGATGACCCGCAGGAGGGTGGTCTTGCCCGCGCCCGGCCGGCCGAGCAGGGCGATGCGTTCGCCCGGGGCCGCGGAAAAGGAAACCCCGTCCAGGGCCGGAGGGCGGCCCTGGTAGCGCCGGCCGACGCCGATGACCTCTATCTCTCCCCTGACCGCGGGCAGGGGCACGTGCTCCCGTTCTTCCTCCCGCCCAAGGATCTCCTCCAGCCTCGCCGCGGCCCGGGTGAAGTCCTCCCACTTGGCGATCACCCCGAACAGGGAGGCGACCAGCCCCATGGCCCGGGTGGCCAGGAGGTTGCAGGCGATAAGCCGGCCGTTGCTCAGGAGGTGGCCGTATATCAGGTAAACGCCCGTGGTCAGCACCACCACGCTGGTGACCGTTTGCATGGTCCGGGCCAGTATCCCCATGTGCCGGGCGGTGAGCCTCTTCTTCATCTCGGCCCGGGCCGAATCCTCCACAAGCTGCCGCCAACGCCGCAGGAAAGCGCCCGAGCCCGGTACGGTGCGGACGATATCAAGACCGGCCATGGCCCCGCCCATGAAGGACAGCTTGCCGATCACCGCATGTTCCGCCTCGCGCGACCGCCTTATCAGCCGCCGCTGTTGAACGAAACCGGCAGCGGCGTAAACCAGTATGAGGATCGCAACCACCACCATGATCTGCCAGGCGACGATACCGATTACCAGCAGGTAGAGGAGAAGAAAGGGCAGGTCCGCGAGGCTCAGGAGATAGTTGGCCGAGACGAAGTCCCGCGCCATGACCAGGTCGTGGTAGCTGGAGAGGAACCGGGAGAACCCCCCGGCCGGGGGATCGGCGCGAGCGACCAGGCGCGACCAGATGTTGTCGTCCCCGCGCAGGGCGAGGTTCTCGCCGATGCGCTCGATGGTCCAGCTCCGCACCGCCCGCATGCCGGCGTCGGTCGCCAGGTAGATGGATATCCCCACCACCAGGGCCCAAAGGGTGTCGAAAAGGCCGTTGACGGCGAGCTTGTCATATACCAGCATGGCGAACAACGGCAGCACCAGCTGGCCGGAGTTGAGGTAGAGGCTGGCGATACCGACCTCGGCCCAGGCGGCGCGGAGCTGCGGCCACAGGGCGGCAAGGGCGGTTATGCCCGCCGTTCTCCCGGCCGCGATCCGCATCACCACCGCCTCCACCTCTTCCCCGATGTCCGCCCCGGCCGCGCAGAGCGCGGGCCGCGCCTCGCGGTCGAGAAAGAACCAGCGGCCTTCGGCATGGCGCAACAGGAAAAGATCCCCGCCGCAACGGACAACGGCCATGTCGCCCGGGATCTCGAGACAGCGGGACAGGGAGCCGGAGATGAAACGGGCCGAAAGCCCGTGCTCGAGACGGGCGCAGGCCCGCTCCCAGTCAGAAGAGGCGGCGAGACGGACGCAGGCCCGGCGCAGCCTGGCCGCGGCAACGCGGTCGCAGCCGCATGCCGCCGCGGCCGCGGCCTCGAGCCCTGACCGGTCCAGCACCGGGACCGTGGGGGCGATGTCTGCGGCCTTGTCCTGCAATGCTGTTCACTCCCGCTCAGGCCACGTCCCAGTGGATCTCGGCCACGGTGGTGCCGTTGTCGGTGACCGTGTATATATGGTCGCCGCCGCCGAGATCGCCGCTATCGGTGAGGATCTCGGTTCCTGTGGCCGAAAAGGAGAAAACATCGCCCGAGTCCGCCTGCACGGTCAGCACCGAACCGATACCCGCGTCCACCATGTTCTGGACGTCGGCGCTGGTAAGGCTCAATGTGGTGGATACGCTGTCGCCGCGGATGTCCAGGGTCTCGACGTTGTCGGTGACCGCGGCCAGGGAGGAGAGGTCGTAGGTGGCGCCCTCCACCAGGCCCTGGATATCGAGGACGTCGCTGCCGACGCCGCCGTCCGCCTGGACCGGCAGGTCGGCCGGGTCGGCGGAAACGAAAAGGGTGTCGTCGCCCGCGCCGCCGATCAGGGTGTCGTTACCGTGGCCGCCGTCCAGGTAGTCGTCGCCCGCGCCGCCGTCGAGCACGTTCGCGGCCGCGTCGCCGTAAAGGGTGTCACCGTAAGCGGAACCGGTCAGGTTCTCGATGCTGTCGAAGGTGTCGCCGGCGGCGTCACCGGTCTGCAGATGGGCGGTGCTCTCGTCCAGGGAAACCACCACCCCTGAGCCCGAGGCACTGTAGCTGACCGTGTCGCTGCCGCTGCCGCCATGATGGGCGTCGGCCCCGGATCCTCCGGCAAGGACATCGTCCCCCGCCTCGCCGTACAGGGAATCGTTGCCCGCGCCGCCGTAGATGGTGTCGTTGCCGCCGCCGCCGTAGATGGTGTCGTTGCCGCCGTTGCCGGTGAGGACGTTGGCGATCGCGTCGCCGGTGAGGGTGTCGTCCCCCTCGCCGCCCGCGAGGTTCTCGAAATTGCTGAAGGTGTCGCCGGCGGCATATCCGCCCGCGGCGCTGCCGTCGGCAAGGGATACCGTCACCCCCTGGATAGAGCCCGCGTAGCTTATGGTGTCGATGCCCACGCCGCCGTCGAGGGTGTCGCTTCCTGCCCCGCCGTTGAGGACATCATCGCCGTCGCCGCCGTCGAGGGTGTCGTTGCCGATGCCGCCGGTCAGGACGTCATCGCCCGCGCCGCCGGAAAGGGTGTCGTTGCCGATACCGCCGTCGAGGGTGTCGTTGCCGCCGTTGCCGGTCAGGGTGTTGGCGCTCAAGTTGCCGATGAGGGTATCGTCTCCCTCACCGCCGGTGAGGTGTTCGATATGGCGCAGGCTGTCACCCTGGGCGTCGCCGCCAACGCCGGTGGCATTGCCGCTGTCGTTGAGGGTTATGCTCACCCCCTGGGTCGATCCCGCGTAACTTGCAGTATCTTCATTGTCTCCGCCGTCGATATAGTCCGCGCCCACGCCGCCAATCAGGGTATCGTTACCCGCTCCCCCGTAAAGGTAGTCGGCGCCGCCGTTGCCGGTGAGGGTGTCGTTGCCGCCGTTGCCGGTGAGGACGTTGGCGTTTCCATCGCCGGTGAGGGTGTCGGCGTAGGCGGAGCCGGTCAGGTTCTCGACGTTGCTCAAATGATCGCCTGCGGCGTCGCCGCCCGCGGCGCTGCCGTCGGCGAGGGATACCGTCACCCCGGCGCTAGATCCCGCGTAACCCGCGGTGTCGCTGCCGGTGCCGCCGTCTATCTGGTCCGCGCCCGCGCCGCCGGTGAGGGTGTCGTCGCCCGCGCCGCCGTCGATGATGTCGTCGCCGTCCTCGCCGTAGACCAGGTCGTTGCCCGCGCCCGCGGTCACGGTGTCGTTGCCCGCGCCCGCGTGGATCCCCATGCCGATGCCGCCCCGGGGCAGGACCATCCCGGAGTTGCTGAAATCGGCCTCGCTCACCGCGTCCTTCCAGGTGAAACTCACCGTGTTGGTGGGGCTGAAGCCCAGGGCGCCGGCCTGACCGTGGACGGTGATGTCCGCGGTGAAGGGGAGGTCGCTTCCCCCGGCCGCGGCCACGTCATAGACCACGGTGAGGTCCAGCCCGCTGGTGATCATCGACTGGTCCAGGGTGAGATTCCAGGTGTTGCCGCTGTGGCCGGTCACCGCCGCGCCCTTGATGTCGAAACCGCTGATGGCGCTGATATCGTCGTTGATGACGATCCGGCCTGTGGAGAGGTCGCTGAAGTTGGAGAAGTCCAGGTGCAGGATTCGGGCCCACTGCCCCTGGGAATCGCTGAAGGCCGGATTGTGGCCGATGGTGTCGTCCCCGGCCGTGCCCCTGATGACCTCCACCGTGGCCTGGGCCGCGGCTGAGGCGTCGCTCGATCCGAGCGGGGCCGGGTTGTCGGTGGCGCCGCCGCTCAGCTTGAACTCGGCCGGGGTGAACATGGCGGTGGTGAAATCGGGGTTGGTGAGGTCGACGGTGTAGGTCTCGCTGGCGGTGTCGAAGCCGGAGTTTCCGGCCTGGTCGCTGAGGGTGATCGAGGCGGTCACCGTGCCGGTGTTGCCATGCCCGGCCGCGGACAGGTCGCTGCCCGGGACCGCGACGCTGAAGGTGTTGCCTGAAGCCACCGTGCCGGTGTAGTCGTTGCCGTTGACCGTGACGGTCACCAGGTCTCCAGGGCCAGCGTCCCCGGCCACGCTGCCGGTGATGTTGACGGTGCTGTTGGCCTCGATGATGTCGATGATGTCGTCGCTGGTGATGTTGGCGTCAAGGGTGATGGACGGGCTTGGGGCCACGGTGTCCACGTTCACCGTGTAGGCGGAAGAGCCCGCCTGGTTGCCGGCCGCGTCGGTGGCGGTGACGGTGAAGGCGTGGCCGCCGTCGGCGAGCGGGGCGGACGGGGTGAAACTCCAGTTGCCGGCCGCGTCGGCCGTGACCGTGCCCACGGAGGTGCCGTTGTCGAAGACCTCCACCGTGCTTCCCGCCTCGGCCGTACCCGTGAGGGTGGGCCGGGTGTCGTCGCTGTAGCCGTTGTCCGCCACCGTGCCGGTGATGGCGCCGGTGTTGTCGGTCACCTCTTCTATCTGCGGGGTGGCGATGGAGGTGTCCACGTTGATGACATAGGCGGAAGAGGCATCACTCACGTTGCCGGCCGCGTCGGTTGCCACCGCGGTGTAGCTGTGGCTCGTGCCGTCGCCGAGCGCGGCGGAGGGGGTGAAACTCCAGTTGCCGTCCGCGCCGGCCGTGACCGTGCCCACGGAGGTGCCGTTGTCGAAGACCTCCACCGTGCTCCCCGCCTCGGCCGTGCCCGTGACCTCAGGGGTGGTGTCGTTGGTGTAGCCGCCGTCCGCCACCGTGTCGGTGACCGGGGCCTGGTCGTCGATAACCCCGGTTATCTCCGGCGGGGACACGCTGGTGTCCACGCCGTAGGCCCTGCTGGCAATCGCGGTGGCGGTGTTGCCGGCGCTGTCGACGCTCGTCACCTGCGCGTCAACGGTCGTATCGCTGTCAGCGGCCAGGTCTGCGCCGGAAACGTCTATGCTGAAACTCATGTCGGCCTGGACCGAGCCGGTGTAACTGTTGCCGTTGACCGTCAGGGTGACGGCGTCGCCCGGCTGCGCGTCACCACCCGCCGCGCCGGTCACCGTCACCGTACCCGCGGCCTCGGCCGCGTTCACCACCCCGTCGGCGGTGACCGGATCGAGGCTGATCGAGGGCGCGGGCTCGCTGGTGTCGATGTTGACGGTGTAGGCGGAGGAGGAAACGCTGACGTTGCCGGCCGCGTCGGTTGCCGCCGCGGTGAAGGCGTGGCTCGATCCGTCGGCCAGGTCCGAGCCGAGGGCGAAGCTCCAGGAGCCGTCCGCGGCCGCGGTGACCGTGCCGAGGGAGGTGCCGTTGTCGAATACCTCCACCGTGCTTCCGGCCTCGGCCGTACCCGTGACCTCAGGCCTGGTGTCGTTGGTGTAGCCGCCGTCCGCCACCGTGCCGGTGACCGGGCTCGCATCGTCGCTCACCCCGGTTATCTCCGGGGCGTTGGGCGCGGCGGCGTCGTAGGTGAAGCTGATCCCGGCCTTGTCGCTGGTGTTGCCGGCCACGTCGGTCTGGCGGACATACAGGGTGTTGGCCCCGGCAACCGCGGCGGGCTGGGTCGCGCTCCAGTTGATCCCGTCGCTCGAGTACTCCACCGTGGCCCCGGCCTCGAGGCCGGAGAAGGTCAGGTCCGCGTCGCTGGTTATCCCGTCGCTTGCGCTCGCGCCGGTGTCGTTTGCAAGCGCCACCCCGGGCGCGGACGGGGCGTGGCTGTCATAGGTGAAGGAAAGGCTTGCGGCCGGGCCGGGGTTGCCGGCCGCGTCCACCTGGCGGACGAATACGGTGTTGGCCCCCTCGGCCGCGGTGAAGCCGCTGCTCCAGCTGTTGCCGTTGTCCACCGAGTACTGGAGCGCGGCCCCGCTCTCCTGCCCGGATACGTTGAGGCTCGCGTCGTTGGTTATCCCGTCGCTTGCGCTCGCGCCGGTGTCGTTTGCGAGCGAGACCACGGGCGCGGACGGCGCTGTGGTGTCCACGCCGTAGGTCTCGCTGTCGGCGGCGCTGCCGGAACCGTCGGCGGTGAGCAGGTTTGCTTCCAGGGTGTGGTCGCTGTCTGCGGCCAGGTCGCTGCCGGAGACGGCGACCGCAAAGGAGCCGTCCGCGCGCACGGCGCCGGTGTAATCCGCGCCGTTGACGGTGATGGTGACCGTGTCGCCGGGCTGGGCGTCGCCGCCGGTGGTCCCGGTTATCACCACCTCGGAGGAGGACTCGGAGAGGTTGACCGTGTCGTCGGCGGTGATGTCCGGATCGATGGTTATGGTGGGCGCGGACGAACCGGCGCTGACCGCGTACCCCTCGCTGTCGCCGGCGGTGCCGGAGTTGCCGGCGTCATCGACGCTCAGGACGGTGGCGTCCACGGTGCGATCGCTGTCGGCCAGGAGGTCTTCGCCGTTGACCTCGACGCTGAAGGTGCGGTCTGAGGCGACCAGGCCGGTGTAGTCATGGCCGTTGACCGTGATGGTGACCTGATCACCGGGCCGGGCGTCGCCGGACACCGCCCCGGTGATCGCCACCTGCCCCGCCCCTTCGGCCGCGTTTATGGTGTCGTCCGCGGTGATGTTCGGATCCAGGGCAATGACGGGGTTGGGCGCGGTCAGGTCCACCGAGTATCCCTCGTTGTCGGTGACGGTGGAGCCGTCCGCGCCGGTGATCGAGGCCTGGACCACCTGGTCGGGATCCGCGGCCAGGTCGCTGCCGCTCACCTCGGCCGCGAAGGTGCGGTCCGCGCCGACCGTGGCGGTGTAATCATGGCCGTTGACCGTGACCGTGACCAGGTCGCCGGCATGGGCCCCGCCGCCGACCACGCCGGTCACCCGGACCGTGCCCTGGGACTCGGCGATGTTGATGGTGTCGTCCGCGGTGATGTTCGGGTCCAGGGCGATCCGGGGATCCGCCACGGTGCTGGTCTTGTGGCCGGCCTTGTAAACCGTGGGCCTGGGAGTGGTGTTGGCCACCACCGGGTCCAGGGCCGCGGTGTCGATGACCGGACCGCCGGTCTCGCCCGCGTCGGCCTGGAGCAACGGGCCGCCGGCCACGTCATGGGGCCGGTTTTCCGGCAGCGGGATATCCGGGGAATGATCCTGCGGCGGCGGTTCGGGACGATGCTCTTCCTGCGGCCGCGGTTCCGGCGCCTCGGGCCGCTCCGCCTTCACGTTCTCGCTCAGCACGCTCAGGTTGGCGGCGTCGGAGAAGTTGGCGGTGCTCACCATCTTGAAGAGGTCGGCCAGGCTTCTCGTCACCCCGGCGGCGTGCCCTCCGCCCGAGGCGAACACCACCTGCGGCGGAGAACCGCCGATGGCGTCGAGGGCGCCGTTGGGAATCAACACCTGGCGGCCGTCGGCAAAGGTGAGCAACAGGTCTACGTCGGCAACGTCCACCGATACCAGCGCGGCCGCATCCTCAGGCAGGACTATGGTTCCGTCGGGGTTGACCCCGGCGTGTTCCACCACGCTGTTGTCCGCGCCCTTGCCCCCTGCGCCGCTGTTCGTCCGTTCAGCCATTTCTCTCCCTCCCTCCTGCTTTGGTCACCAGGGACGTCAGGTGATCCGCATGAACCTTGAACCCTGGTTGAGGATCGCCTTCAAGAGCTTGCGGGCTCCCTCGCCTTCCCGCTCGAAGCGGCGGCCCAGCTCGCCCATCCGCTCCCCGGTATCGGAAGCGGCGTCGGCCACCGCCTGCCTGACCCCCGCCACCCGGGCGGCGATGGCGTCGAGACGTTCTCCGGTGCGGCCGTCCGCCTGCGCGGCCAGTTCACCCAAGTACTCCCGCAGGGCCTCGAGCCCGGCGAGCAGGGCATCCCTGCCCTTGGCCGCCTCCCGTCCGGTCATCCCGATCACGCTCTCCACCCGGCCGGAAACCTCCTTCATCTCGCCACGCAAGGCGTTGACCGCCCGGTTGACCATGGCGTCGGCCCGGCGGTCGCGCTCACGGATCTCCGCGGCCAGGGCGTCCACCCCGGAGACGACCCTTTCCCCGGCCTGCTCCGTTGCGGAGGCGATCCCGGACAATCCGGCGGCTTGTTCCTCCCGCAAGCGTTCGATCCCGGCCGCGCTCCCGGCCGCGGACTCGTTCAGCCGCGCGACCCCGGCCCTGACCTCGGCCAGGTTCCCGGCCAGCCCTTCGAGCCGCCGCACCACCGCCGCGGCCGACTCGGCCTGCCGGGCCATGAGCCCGAGCATCTCTTCCCATACGCGCCTCGCCCCCTCCAGCTCGGCGGCGGCAAACTCCCGCCACTCACCGGATATCTCCCGCAAGGCCTCTTCCACCCGGGCCACGGCCACGCCGCCGTCGCCGCTGTCCGCGCCGCCCCGGACCAGGGCCATCTCGATGTGACGGGCCACCTCGGAGCTGAGCAGGGAAAAGATGTCGTTCTGAAAACGGCGGATGCCGACCATCATAAGGCCCAGGGTGATGGAGCCGACGAGCCCGAACATGGAGGCGGAAAAGGCGATGGACATGCCCCGCATGGGCGCTTTCATCCGCGCGATCATGGTCTGGAAGACCTGGATCGGATTTACCGAGGTCATGTCGAGTTCGCCGAAACTGCTGATAAGGGCGGAGATATCGCTGAGGGTGGCGAGCAGGCCGATAAAGGTGCCGAGCAGCCCCATGCCCACCAGCAGACCGGTCAGGTACTGGGGCAGAACGTTCCTGCGGGTCAGGCGGGAATGCACGTTGGCGAGCTCGTGTTCCAGCGCGGCCTGCTCCTGGTGGCTGATGGCCCGGCCGCTCGAAGCGGCTACCATCTGCAGAAGGCTGGCCAGCGCGCCGCTGTAGCCGTTGGCCTTCTCCTGCAGGGCAGCGGAATCCATCCCGGCGTGCATGGCCCTGGAGAAGTCCGCAAGCACCTTGGCCTCGCGCATGAGCCTGCGGGCGTTGACGAGGACGAGCACCCCGCCGACCAGGATGATGACAAAGATGGTGTAGTTTATCTGCGGGTGGGGATTGCGGGTCAGCGTGTATTTTATGGCGCTGAAAAACACGGCCGAACCGCCAAGGAGCATGGCAAAGGGAAGCGCCACGAAGATATAGTAAACGCCAAGTCGTTTGAGCATGGTGACCTCTCAACCTTTGGGATCATTTACAAAAGCGCCGCCGGCCCGTCAGTGGTAACGGAACGCCCCGTCCCTGAACTCGAGCAGGGGCGAGACGAGGTACGAAAGCACCGTCCGCCGGCCCACCGATATGTCAGCGCTCGCGGACATGCCGGGCAGAAGCGCGCCCTCCCGGTCGAGCCGGGCGGCTATGCTCGACACGTCCACCTCTATGTTCACCCGGTAGTAACGCCTGCCCCGCTCGTCCTCGATGGTGTCGGCGCTCACATCGGTAACCTGTCCCTCAAAGGTTCCGTAGGTGGCGTAATCATAGGCCCCGACCCGCACCCTCGCCGGCAGGCCTGGCCGCAGGTGGGCCCGGTCGTTGGGATCGAGGCGGGCCTGGATCACTATCCGCTCCTCGCTCGGGGTGATCTCGAGCAGGACCTCGCTGGGCCGGACCACCGCGCCGATGGTGGTCACGTTGAGCCTGTTTATCAATCCGGCCACCGGGCTCCTGACCACGCTGCGCTCGAGGCGGTCGAGATCAGAGGCTATGGCGTGGACCGTCTCCTCGATCTCCTCCCGCACCCTGGTGAGCTCGGCCGAGACCTCGGCCCGGAACCTGGCCACCGCCTCCCTCACCCGCAGCCCGGCCTCGGTTTTCGCCTCCCTAAGGCGGGGAATGGCGTTGGCCGCCTCCTCGATCTGGGTCTTCAGACGCTGGATACGCATCCGGCTGTCCAGCACCTCCAGCTCGGAGGCCGCGCCCTTCTCGTACAGCCTTTCAAGGACGAGATTCCTCTTTTTCTCCAGGGCCAGCTCCTTGCTGAGACTCTCCTGCTTCGCCCTGATCTCGGCAAGTTCGTTGCCCTTCTGGCGGCTGAGGGCACGCAGGGCTCCAACCTCTTCCGCAAGCCGCGCCTTGCGCGCCTTCCATGCTGAGATCTCAAGCCTTGCGAGGTCGCCGCCCTCAAGCTCGGGCGGGAAAACGATCCGGTCGCGGCCGTCGAGTTCGGCGATCAGACGGGCCTCCCGGCTCCGCAAAGCGTCGAGCCGGGCCTGGTCCTGCTCGAGAGCGGCCCGCACCTGCACGTCGGACAGCTCTATGAGCGGCTGACCAGCCGTGACCACCTGGCCTTCGTGAACCAGGATCTCCCTTACTATCCCCCCCTCGAGATGCTGCACCTTCTGGGCCCGTCCTGGAGGAATGATCTGCCCTTCGGCCCGCACGATCACATCCACCTCGGCGGTCCCGGCCCACAGCAGGGTTCCGGCCGCGGCGAGCATGGTAAGCAGAATGAAGGCGCGCCTTGGCGTCAGACCGGCGAGAGGTCCGGATATCCGCCCGTAGAGGGAGCGGCCCTCAGCGCGGCCTGATCTCGACCAGCGCGGCGTTGGCGCCTTTTTTCCGTTCAAGGACCGCAACCTCTATGTTTTCCCTGGGCACCTTCATCTCAAGAAGCAGGTTCCGCACCGCCATGACCCGGTAGAAGCCTATCCGCCGGGAGGCCGTGAAACCCGCCGGCACCACCACCATGACGCGGACCCTGCCCTTCGCCACCATCGGCCTTAGCGTCCTGGCCAGCTCCTTGCGCTCCTCGGCGTTGAGGGAGATGGCCCCGTCCCGGAAACGGACGGTAACGCCCATATCGCTGGCCACCGCCTTGTCGAGGCCGCCGGACGGCCCTGACACCTTGGCAGTGGCATCGACCACCTTGGGCCGGGGAACCGGCTTTTTCTTCCGCGCCTTACGCTGCCGGGCCAGCAGGCTACGCAGTCTTTCCACCTCCGCCTTCAGGGCCGGATTCTCCTCCAGCGCCTTGCGGGCGGCATCCAGGTCTATCTGAGGCACGGCCTTCTCGGCCGCCGCCTCTTTCTCCGTCTGCACCACCTCGCTCATGCGGCCGAGTTCGAGGGCGAACATGAACACCGCCACGATCATGATGGTGAGGAGAAAAAGGAGGTTGAGCACCAGGTTGGTGGTGGCGTCCACATAACCGGGCCAGAAGATGTTCGAGCCGTCGCTGTCGTCATGCCGCCGGGGCTCCATGCCGTCCACCTGTCAGTTTCCGCCTGCCGCCGCATCTCCAGCGGCGGCAGGAATTCCGGTGATCAACCGCACCAGCCGCGCGGCCGTGTTCATCTCGAGGACATGCAGATCGACCAGGCGCGAACGCGCCTGATAGTAACGCTGATACACATCGAGCAGATCCAGAAGCGACTGTTTGCCGGAAAGCATCCGCTCGCTCATGGCCCGGGCCGCGGTGGCGATGGCGGCAAGCTCACGGTAGCCGGAGGCGATGCGTTGCCTCGTGGTCGAAAGCACGGCGTAATTGGCGGACAACTCCTGCACCACCCGGCGGCGCTCGCCGTCGAGGCGGTACAAAAGCTCACGGTAACGGGCCGCGCGCTCCTCGCTGTAGCGGTAGTCCCTGCCGCTGTTGAAGAGGTCCCAGTTCAGAACCAGCATGAGGCGGCGGTCCCTCTGCCCTTGCGAACTGGGCTCGCCGCCCGCGTGCAGGGAATAGTTGTAGCTGTACTCCAGGTCGAGCCGGGGCAAAAACAGGCCCAGGGCCGCGTCCCTGTTGATCTCGGCGGCCGCTAGCTCCGCCCTGAGGGCGCAAAGCTCCGGGTTGGACTTCATCGCCTGGGAAACAGCGTCCTCGAAAAAGGCGGGAAGATTCCCGGCCCCGACCTCATCAGGCCGGGGCACCTTCACTGTCCGGGGCACGACGTTTGTCAGACGGACGAAATCGATCCCGGCGGCCAGGTGCGCCGATTCCTGCTCCAGCATGACGGACCGCGTCTCCTGCCCCCTGGCCCGCACCCTGGACATGTCCGACAGGCTCGCCGCCCCGGCGTCGGCCCTCTTCTTTATATACTCCAGCAGTCCGGCCAGACGGTCCCCGTAGTCGCCGGTTATGTCCATCTGCAAACGGGTCGAGACCAGGGAGAGATAGCTCTTGACCGTGGACAGGAAGGCATCGCCGTCGCTCGCCCGGACGTTTTCCCGGCTTGCCCGCACCTTGACATTGCGCCGCCGCCAGTCGAGAAGGGCGGTAAGGTTGAAAAGCGGCTGGGTCACGGTGAGAACGGCGTCGGTGCGGTCATGGGTGTCCGAGGCGACCAGCTCGCCGGTGGCCTCGTCAACCACCACCGAGGGTTTGGATCTTTCCTCGCCATAGTTGGCCCGCAGCGACACCGACGGCAGAAGCTGGGCCAGGGCCTGGCCGGACTGGGCCTCGGCCTGCTGCATCCGGGCCCGGGCCGCATGCACATCCCGGCTGAATCCCCTGCCGGCCCGCACCGAACCGGACAGGTCCGCCCCGGCCATCACGCTGACGCGATCATCCGGCAGCCCAGGGGACGCAGGCAGGCTTTTCACATAGCGGCCGTCAACATCAACCAGCACCGGAATCTCGGCCCTGCCGGTCAGGCCGGCCAGATTCTGTTCCGCCGGAACGATGAACCCGGCGGCCATGTCCTCGACGGCCGCCGGACGGCGCGGGTCAGCCCCCCTGCCGGCACCGCCGGAAGCTCCGGACACGGCTGGAAGCAGGAAAACAACAAGGGCCAGAACGGCCGCAAGACGGCCTGCGCGCCGGAACGTGCGGACGGCAAAGGCCGGAACAGCCCCCCTGAAATCAGCGCAGGCGCAAAACATGGCTCGTCTTTTATGGCAGAAGTGAAAAAAAAGGGACGCGCGGACGGATGGACACTGACCGCTCAGCGACTGACGCCACCCTCCCCCCGAGGGAAACCGCCGCGCCTTTCCAGAACAGGGACACGCTGCCGTCCTATGCTGGCATCAGCGCAGAAACAGAAAACAAAACAACATGTCAACCCTGATCCCCATCAGCTCGGATTTATAGCAATACTGCTCCTGTCTGTCAAGATGAGCTGCCGGATCAGGCAAGGCAACAGTCAACCCTGCCAGCGGCCACTTCTGATCCGCTCGCCGCCCGGTGGCGGCGGCGTGACGTACATCCACGCCGCAAGTGTCTCATCCCCGCGGCGGACCGGGACCAGCACCCGGAGATACAGGCTATGGTCAGGGGCAGGCCTAGGATCAGGGCAAAAATCCTCGAACCGGTCAATGGGCGGAATGGCCGCGGCCGGATCGGAAAAGGCGAAAAGCTCGCCGCAGACAAGATCCCAGTCCCCCTCCGGCCGGACGAACGCAGGCGGACCGACACAGGTCTGTAGCGCGGCGTCGGCTGCCAGGTCGGCGCTGCCGCAAGCAATGACCGCGCTCTCCGGGATCTCCAGGGCCGGATAGCCTTCGGGAAGGTGGTAAAGCCGCCCCCACACCACCGCTTCACCAAGAAACCGGGCCTTGCGGCAGAACCGGTCATGGGCCGCAAAGCCCCGCTTCAGGGTGCCGTAAACGAAAAGCAGTAATCCGCCGGGGCTTGCCGCCATCGCCGTCATCACCGGTACTCCGCGCTGTCCACGGTCACCCGGAAGAACTCGCCCTCCGTGGCGAAGCGCTCCGAACCGAAATGCCAGCCCACCCGCAGCCGCGAGGGGATGGTATAGGGGCCGAAGCTCTTTTCTTCCTCAACCAGGCCGCCACAGCGGCAGTAGCGGAAGCCGCGGCCGTCCGGATCGCCCCAGCGCTGCATGGAGACCGACCTGAGCCCGCCGTCCGCGGCCAGTGCAAGGTCCAGTTCAGCGTCTTCACCGTGGGGCGAAAAACGCGCCCTGGCCTGCCCCGCCGAACCGCTCCAGGCCACGTCCTTGCCGCAAAGGGCGCAAGGCAGCCAGATGGATTCGATGTTCATCCGGCCGGCGGCCGAACGGCCGATGTCCGGCCCGGCGGCGTTCACCAGGGGCAAAAGCCCGAAAAGCCGCCAGCGCATCATCCCCTGTCCGTCGAGGAAGAAATCGCCGCCGCGCACCGGCATTCCGAACATGCGCACCGCAGCCCGCCAGATCATGCCGCGGTTCCACACGATGACCTGCTCGGCCGCAAAGGGATGCCAGCCCTTGATCCTGATCTCGCCGTGCATACGCAGCCGTACTGCATTGGCCAACGCCGCGCCCCCGGCAATGGCATGCTCCAGGTAGCGGCGGGCCGGTTCGGGAAGCCCGGCGGTCATGGCGGCGTCAAACACACCAGCGCCGGGCCGGGCGAGGCTCCAAAGCTCGTCAAGGGATGGGCTCTTCATGGATCTGATTTCTGGTTTGCGGTCTTCAGCCGGGGATACAGGTTCCTGACGGGCCTCATACTTTCAATCCCCGCAGGAGAAATCCGATGGCGGGCAAGGCCCATCTGTTTTCTATCACCAAAATGTAGTATGATAACCCGGGCTTGATCCGGGGGCCGCCTCCCGGGACGGCCGGGATGAAGTTGCGGCCGATAACTTAACAAAAAGAAACGAGGAGGACGATCATGAACAGAAAGGTGATTGTGACGATGGTTGCGCTTGCGGCCTTGGCGGCGGTTCCGGCCCTGGCCGGGAAATCGTCGGTGGAGCTGGGCAAGAAGCTGTTCAACGACCCCACCCTGGGCGGCTCCACCAATTCCACCTCCTGCAACACCTGCCACCCCGGCGGCAAGAAGCTCGCCAATGCGGCCACGAGAAAGGACCTCACCGCCATGATCAACCGCTGCATCGTCGGCCCGCTTAAAGGCGAGAGGATCGACGGCCGCACCGTGGCCATGCGCTCGCTCAAGCTCTACATCAAGAGCCTGGCCGAATAGCAGCCCGTTGAAAACGAGCGCGAGCGCAGACGAGGCAAGGAAAAATCCGGCGAAAAAGCGCAGGTTACATGGGGTAAATGAGCATTTTCCAGCCGGATTTTGACGCCGCACCGTCAAGCGCAGCAGTTTTTCAACGGGCTGATAGACGCCGCGCCGGGGCGGCCCGGTGGAACAACACCCTCTCGATCTCCACGGCGATGAAGGCGGCCGCGCCGGCGGCGATTATCCTCAGCCAGGCCGCGGCCGGGACCGGGGCGCTGTGGAACAGGCGGTTCATTGCCGGCGCGTAGGTGTAGGCGATCTGGGCCAGCATCATGGCGGCCGCGCCGGCGAAGAGCCACTTGTTGGTGAAGAAGCCAAGCCCGAACACCGGCTTGGCAAGCGAGCGGCAGTTGAACAGGTAGAACAGCTCCATCACCACGAACACGTTCACCGCCACGGTGCGGGCCCTGGCCGGGTCCGCGCCCCGGGCCGTCTCCCAGTGGAACAGGGAAAAGGCCGCCACCGTCAGCATCCCGCCCACGAGCATGATCCTGAGGATGAGCTTGCCGGTCAGGATCGGGGCGCCAGGGGGGCGCGGCGGACGTTCCATGATTCCCGGCTCCTTGGGCTCAAAGGCCAGCATAAGGCCGAGAAACCCGGCCGTGGTCATGTTTATCCAGAGGATCTGCACCGGGAGGATGGGCAGGGTCACGCCCAACAGGACCGCGGTCATGATCACCAGGCCTTCTCCGAGATTGGTGGGCAGGGTCCAGACGATGAACTTTGTCAGGTTGTCGAAAACCCCGCGGCCCTCTTCGACCGCCGCCTCGATGGAGCTGAAATTGTCGTCGGTGAGCACCATGTCGGCCGCCTCCCTGGACACCTCGGTGCCGGTTACGCCCATGGCTATGCCTATGTCCGCCCTTTTCAGGGCCGGGGCGTCATTCACCCCGTCGCCGGTCATGGCCACCACGTGCCCCCTGCCCTGCAGCGCCTCGACCAACCGCAGTTTCTGCTCCGGGGTCACCCTGGCGAAGACCGCTGTCCTCTCCGCCGCCTCGCTCAGCTCCGCGCCCGACAGGGCCGCCAGATCCCGGCCGGTGAGAACGGCGACGGAGCCGGCGTCGCGCCGCCCGCCCCCGTCAAGCCCGATCTGCCCGGCAATCGCGGCAGCGGTGAGGGCATGGTCGCCGGTGATCATCTTGATCCTGATACCGGCGGCCTGGCAGGCCCTGACCGCGACCACCGCCTCGGACCGGGGCGGGTCCATCATGCCCATCAGGCCGATGAAGACCAGGCCGGAGGCCACGTTTTCGTGACGAATCGTCCTTGTCCCGTCGGGCAGCTCTTTCGTGGCAAAGGCGAGCACCCGCAGCCCCTGGCCCGCCATCCTTTCGACATGACCAAAAACGGCGTCAGCGTCCAGTTCAACCACATCGCCGTTCTCCCCGAGCATGGAAGCGCACCTGGCGACAACCGCCTCGACCGCTCCTTTCAGATAGACGCGCTGCGGCTTGCCGGCCCCGGTCTCGTGGAGGGTGGCCATGTACTGATGCAGGGACTCGAACGGCACGGCGTCCAGGCGGGGAAGCTCCTTTTCCAGAAGCGCCGGATCATACCCGCCCTTTAGCGCCGCCGTCAGCAGCCCCCCTTCGGTGGGGTCGCCCTCCACCCGCCATCTGCCGTCCCTTTCCACCAGCACACTGTCGTTGCAGAGGGCCGCGGCCCGCAGACATTCCGCAAGCGGCAGGGGAATGCCGCCGCCAGTGCGGATTTCGCCGGCATGGGGATCGTAACCGGCGCCGCTCACTTCATACCAGGCGCCGCCCGCCATTATTTCCTTCACGGTCATCTGGTTTTCGGTCAGGGTGCCGGTCTTGTCGGAACAGATGATCGAGGTGCTGCCCAGGGTCTCCACCGCCGGCAGCTTGCGTATGATGGCATTGCGGCGCGCCATTCTCGCAACACCGATGGCCAGGGTTATGGTCATCGCCGCCGGAAGTCCTTCCGGAATCGCGCCGACCGCCAGGGCAACGGCCGCCATGAACATGTCGAAAGGCGGCTCGCCCCGGATCAGCCCCACCCCGACGGTGACCGCCGCAAGGGCGAGGATCGCGTAGAGCATGATACGGCTGAAGCGGTCGATCTTGCGGGTAAGAGGCGTGGCCAGTTCCCGGGACGAGGTCATGAGCCGGGAGATGCGGCCCATTTCCGTGTGCTCGCCGGTGGCGGTGACGACGCCCGTGGCCTGGCCGTAGGTGACCAGGGTAGAGGCGTAGGCCATGTTTTTCCGGTCCGCCAGCATCGTGTCGCGGGCGAGCGGTTCTGCCGTTTTCACCACCGGCACCGACTCCCCGGTGAGCGCTGATTCGTCGATCTGCAGATCGCGCACCTGCAAAAGACGCATGTCGGCCGGCACCTTGTCGCCGCTTTGCAGAAACACGATGTCGCCCGGCACGAGCCCGGCCGATGAGATGCGCTTTTTCTTCCCCTGGCGCAGCACCGTGGCCTCGCTGACTATGGTCCGGGCCAGGGCGGCCAGGGCGTTGACGGCTTTCGCCTCCTGGAGATAACCGATCGTCGCGTTGACCAGGACCACTCCGAAAATAACCCCGGCATCCACCCACTCCCGAAGAGCCGCGGTAACCACGCCGGAGGCGATAAGGATATGGATCAGCGGCTGATGAAACTGGAGAAGGAACCGCTGCAGGGGGCCCTTGCCCTTCCTTGCAGCGATGCTGTTGGGGCCGTATTGCGCAAGCCGGCGCTCGACCTCGGGCAAGTCAAACCCCTTTGCCGGATCGCCGCCAAATAGCCCGACGGCTTCCCCGGCCGGCAGGCTGTGCCAGTCCCTGTCGATCAATGGGTCCATGAATTATTCCGTAAAAAAAACGGCAAGGTTTTGAACGGTCTCTTGAAAGACTACCGTTCCTGACGTTGCGGCGTCAAAATTCTTCTGTTCTGCCGCTGCCCTGAGACATGGGGGCTTTGCACGAATGGCGGGAAGGCACCGGGAGACGAATTTACAGCAAAAGCCTGAACTTTACTCTGACAGGTCGCCGTCCGCCGGTTCGTCGGGTCGCCGGAAGTGCATCATCCTTGTTGCCACACAAAAAAAACGAACCCTCCGACATGCCGTTTGCGGCAATCGGACTGGTTCGTTTTCTTCGAAAAATGGTGGAGGCGGCGGGAGTCGAACCCGCGTCCGGAAGTACTCCACTGTGGGCGTCTACATACTTAGTCCTGCAAAAGCGGTTTATCGTGCCGCGAACCCTCCAGGACAAGGGTTACGCCACACTATCCTGCCGGAATTTCGCCAGGCGGACGGCAGGCGCGCCCGGCCGGCTATCCCGCTGCGCGACGTCCTTTCCAGCCCTGCGGGAGAGGGCAGGAAGGACGGCAGCCTCAAGCGGCTACAGCGTAAGCATAGTCGTCTGCGACTATATTTAAGCTCTACCGGTTTAACGAGGTGGGTAGAAACCTCGGTATGCAGCCCAAGCTTACATACCCCCGTCGAACCCGTTTCGCCCCCATGTTTTGACGGCCTCGGGATAAGGCCGAAGGCAAAAGTCAAAAGCAAAAAGGCAAAAATATCGGGAGGTTACGAATTAGATATTTTGTGCCTTCGGACCTGTTTCGGGTTGTTACGAGTCCATCTTTTCAAAGAACAGATGCGCCCTGTTTGGCAAAAAGAGCGTCAATAATCGCGCATGGCCCGCTCGAGATCGCGCTGGGCGTCGCGTTTTTTCAGCGCGGCCCGCTTGTCGTAGAGTTTTTTGCCCTTGCAGACCCCGAGCTCGAGCTTGGCCTTGCCTCTCTCGTTAAAATAAACCCTCAGGGGCACGAGAGTAAAGCCCTTTTCGCTCACCATGCCGACCAGTTTCCTTATCTCCCGTTTCTTGAGCAGGAGCTTGCGCACCCGCATGGGATCGGGGCGGTCGTAGGTGGCGTGGGAGTAGGGCGAGATGTGCATGTTGTAGACGAAGACCTCGCCCCGCTTGACCCTGGCGTAGGAGTCGCGCAGGTTTATCTTTCCGGCCCGGAGGCTCTTGACCTCGGAACCCTTGAGAACGATGCCGGCCTCGTAGGTGTCCTCAACGAAGAAGTCGTGCCTGGCCTTCTTGTTGGTGGCGACGACCCTGATCCCCACCTGTTCCTCCCTTGATGACGTTGTCGCAGCCGCGCTGCCCCTCGAGGCGCAAACCGCTGAGGGTGGCGGAGCGGAGAAGGTAAATCTTAAACGGCAAGCTGTAAACCGTAAATCACATCCCGGTGACCCGCAGGATCTCCTCCACCGTGGTCCGGCCGGCAAGAACCTTGGCAAAGGCGTCCTCGCGCAGGGTGGCCATGCCCTCGCGCCGCGCCTGTTCCCTTATCTCGGCCTCGCTTGCGCCCCGGGTTATCATCCGCTGGATATCCTCCGTGACCCGGAATATCTCGAAGATCCCGCAGCGGCCGATATAGCCGGTGTCGCGGCACTGGCGGCAGCCCCGGCCGCGGGCGAGCTCGAGCGTGTCCTCCTCCACCGGGAAACCGAGACCGCGCAGGTACTCCCCCTCCACCTTCACCTTTTCCCGGCAGTGGGGGCAGATGGTACGCACCAGCCGCTGGGCCATGGCCCCGATCAGGGTGGAGCCGACCAGGAACGGGGCCGCGCCGATGTCGATGAGCCGGGTGATGGCGCTGACCGCATCGTTGGTGTGCAGGGTGGAGAAAACCAGATGGCCGGTGAGGGCCGCCTGGATGGCGTTCTCGGCGGTGTCGAGGTCGCGGATCTCGCCGATCATGATGATGTCCGGGTCCTGGCGGAGGATGTTTCTCAATATGGTGCCAAAGGTCACCCCCACCGCGGGCTGGACCGCGATCTGGTTGAACTCCTCGTGCACCATCTCCACCGGGTCCTCCACCGTGACCACGTTCTTTTCCGGGGTGGCGATTTTTTTCAGCGTCGAATACAGGGTGGTGGACTTGCCGCTGCCGGTGGGGCCGGTGACCAGGAAGATGCCGTGGGGCGAGGCGATTATCTCCTCGAAGAGCTCCCGGTCCCGCTCCGAGAAACCGAGAGCGTCGAGGTCCTTGAAGATCACGTCCGGATCCAGGATCCGCATGACCACCTTTTCGCCGAATGCCACCGGCACGGTGGAGACGCGGATCTCGGCCTCCTTGCCGTCGTGCTCGATCTTGATCCTGCCGTCCTGGGGCCGCCTCTTCTCGGCGATGTCGAGACGGGACATGGTCTTTATCCGGCTGACGATGGCGTTGTGGAGCGCGCCGGGAAGCTGGTAGATGGTGTGCAGCACCCCGTCGATCCGCACCCGGACATGACACTGGCTGCGTTTGGGTTCTATATGGATGTCGCTGGCCCGCTGGTCAAAGGCGTAGTTGAACAGATGGTCCACCGCGCTTTTTATGTGGTGGTCAGAGGCGCCGGCCTCGGAAAGCGAGTCGATGCGGACGTACTGCTCCAGGTTGCCGAGATCGATGGCCGGACGGGCGATGGAGGTCTCGGCCTCGGAGATGGATTTCTGGAACCCGAAGAACTCGGCCAGGATCTTCCTGATGTCGCCGGCGGTGGAGATGTAGGGCCTGGTCCTGACCTTGTTGACCCGCTCGATCTCCTTCAAGGCCTCGAGGTTGGCGGGATCGTACAGGGCGATCTCGACGACCCCGTCGCTGACCGCGAAGGGGAGCAGGAGGCGTTTGACGGCAAAGGAACGGGGGATGGTGCGGGTGACGATGTCGAGGTCGAGCTCGAGGGGGTCGAGCTTCTTGAAGGGCAGGCCGATCTCGTCGGCCACCGCCCGCATGACCGCCTCCTCGGTGAGGGGCCGGCCCGCCCCCTCCCTGGTCTCGAGGTTCATGGAGACCAGCACCTCGACCCGGTCGGGCGCGCGCCCGCGGCCGGCCTGTCGCCACCTGCGCCGCAAAAACCGCCGCTGGGCCCGGCGCCGTGCGGCCGCCTCTGTCG
>JALWTY010000113.1 GCA_026993265.1 Desulfobacterales bacterium | reverse complement strand
CGTGGAACAGGGCCGCCCACTTGAGGCCGACCACGCGTCCGGCCGGGGCCAGCCAGCGGTGGATCTCATCCAGGGTATCAGCAAAGAACAAACCGGGGTCGGCCAGGATCCTTTCCATCTGGGCCAGGGCCTCGAGGAGGTGATCAAAGACATCGAGGTGATGACTGGCCGGCTGATCCATGCCCACCCCGGCCTCCAGTTCCGGGATGATGGTAAACAGGAGCCCGGTCCGGTGCATCAGGGAAAAGTTCCGGCGGGCCTGATCCGTGTTCATGATCAGGTCCAGCTCATGCCCCACCCGCTCCCGGGCCACCCGTTCCAGCGATGCCCGGTTGGCGGCCACCAGCTCCAGGTCTTCATCGCCGGGCCGGAATCCGAGCACGGCCGCGAACCGGAACAGCCGCACCATGCGCAGGGGATCATCGGCAATGGCGCGTGGTGAACAGAAACCGACCCGGCCGGCGGCCAGATCGTCCTGTCCCGCCAGGGGATCGATCAGGGGCAGCCGGTCCGGTCCGGATTCCCGGAACAGGGGGTCCAGGGGCACGGCCATGGCGTTGACCCGGAGATCACGAAGGCGCAGATCCTCCTCGATGGTGACCGCGCCTCCGCGAAAAGAGGCGATATCGACAATGGTTCCGGCCATGACCACCCGGCCGGCGTCTTCCTCCTGTCCCAGGGGGACAAAGGTGCCGGGCGCCAGCCGGGCGAGGTCCCGGGCCCGGCGCCGACCGTGGCAGGAGACCGTCAGATCGATATCGGCGGGAGTGCGGTCCAGGACCAGGTCGCGCACCGTGCCCCCGGCCAGGTACACCCCGGCGGGATAGCGGTCACTGACCCGGGTCAGGGCATGGAAGACCGGGTCAGGGAACAGGGCACGCACCCTGGCAGCATCAATGGTCTGGGCATCGCTCTTCATGGCTCCACTATAGCAAAGCGGGGTGGGTTTTTCCCGAAAATTTCCCGAACCGGGCAGCGACATCACTGAAGGACGCGAAAAACGCCTGGCTACCGCCCCGGACACCAACACTTTCAACTCACCTTAAAATCGGCGCGAAAATATCATGCAACACATTGTGGTATCAGTAATTTTCGCGCTTGACGATTTTTCAACCAGATATATCGGAAATTATAATTTCCATGTTTTCATAGTTTTTTAATTGGACGCAGATAGCGCCACGCGCTTTTAACTTTTCTTACAAAATTATATCATTTTTTCTTGACATCATTTTGACGACGTCGTACAAAAGAGCAAAATCGGTTCAGGGGAATTCAAGATCAAACCAAGGAAAAAGGAGGTGAGGACAATCTGTTTCAACGGTCGGCCCTTCATCCGCCAATGAATGCCGGCTGTCATCATGGTACGTTCGTCCATTTCTCCCGCCGGGAGGAAAAACAAGGAGAAGCACAATGGAAGGGATTTTATTTCTCGTTTTTTGGCTGGGTGGCGCACTGCTCCATACCCTGTTTGACATCAAGATCAAACCGGTGCTTCAGGCCG
>JALWTY010000112.1 GCA_026993265.1 Desulfobacterales bacterium | reverse complement strand
GAGATTCTGAGGGATGTCCTGGCCGAGGCAGGGCCGGTGCCCGAGCTGGACGGCCTGCGGTTCTTCGGCGGCGCGGTCGGCTATCTCGGTTACGACATGGTCCGCTTCATGGAAGACCTGCCGCCCTCGGCCAATCCCGGCCTGCCGGGTTTTCCCGACTCCGCCTTCATGATCCCGGCCACCGTCCTGGTGCATGACAATCTGAAACAGACCCTCACCATCATCCGTATGGTTCCGGTCCGCGGCAGCGGCGGCGGCGAGGAGCTCTACCGCCAGGCGCTCGACCATATCGACTCGGTGGTCGCGGCCATCCGCGGCCCGGTGCGCGAGAGCGCCGTGGCCTGCGAGCCGGCGCCCGCCCATGACTTCACCTCGAACATGAGCGAGGACGAGTTCCGCCGCATGGTCGAGCGGGCCAAGGAGTACATCCTTGCGGGCGATATATTCCAGGTTGTACTCTCCCAGCGTTTCCACGCAAAGACCTCGGTGCATCCCTTTCAGCTGTACCGCGCCCTGAGGCACATAAATCCCAGCCCGTACCTTTTCTATCTGAATGTCGGCGGCGTGGTCCAGGTGGGCTCTTCGCCCGAGATCCTGGTCCGCCTCGAGGACGGGGTGGTCGAGGTCCGGCCCATTGCCGGAACAAGGCGCAGGGGCCGGAGCCGGGAAGAGGATCTCGCGCTTGAGAAGGAGCTGCTCGCCGATGAAAAAGAGCGGGCCGAGCACCTGATGCTGGTGGATCTGGGCAGAAACGACGTGGGCCGGGTCTGCGAGTACGGCTCGGTTTCTCCCGGCGACCTGATGGTCATCGAGCGTTACAGCCACGTCATGCACATCGTCTCGAGCGTCACCGGCAGGCTCGCGCCCGGCCGCGACCAGTTCGACGTCCTCGCCGCCTGTTTCCCGGCCGGAACCGTCAGCGGCGCGCCCAAGATCAGGGCCATGGAGATCATAGACGAACTTGAGCCCGAGCGCCGCGGCCCGTACGCCGGGTCGGTGGGATATTTCGGTTTCAGCGGCAACATGGATCTGTGCATAACCATCCGCACCTTCGTGATCCGGGGCGATGACCTGTGGATCCAGGCCGGGGCGGGCATAGTGGCCGATTCCGACCCTGCGCTGGAGTACAAGGAGACGGTGAACAAGGCCATGGGGCTGCGCCGGGCCGTGGAGCTGGTGGAGCAGGGGTTCTGAAGATGATCCTGATAATCGATAACTACGATTCCTTCACCTACAATGTGGTCCAGACCATCGGAGCCATAGACCCGGCCGTCGAGGTTGTGGTGATAAGAAACGACCGGGCCACGGTGGATGAACTTCTGGCCATGAAACCGGACCGGCTCATCATCTCGCCCGGCCCCTGCACCCCGGCCGAGGCCGGGATCTCTGTCGAGGCCATCCGCGCCTTTTCCGGCCGGGTGCCGGTGCTGGGCATATGCCTCGGCCACCAGTCCATCGGCGAGGCCTTCGGCGGCCGCACGGTGCGGGCCGCAAGGCTTATGCA
>JALWTY010000111.1 GCA_026993265.1 Desulfobacterales bacterium | reverse complement strand
CCGCAGATTCGTCACCCTGGCACAACAAAAATCGCGCCAGGGGGGCGGAGATGCGGGCAAGCAGCCGGGATGGCTATACACCAGGTATGCCGTAACGGCTGATCGCCCGCAGATTCGTCACCCTGGCACAACAAAAATCGCGCCAGGGGGGCGGAGATGCGGGCAAGCAGCCGGGATGGCTATACACCAGGTATGCCGTAACGGCTGATCGCCCGCAGATTCGTCACCCTGGCACAACAAAAATCGCGCCAGGGGGGCGGAGATGCGGGCAAGCAGCCGGGATGGCTATACACCAGGTATGCCGTAACGGCTGATCGCCCGCAGATTCGTCACCCTGGCGCGATTTTTACCAGCCCCAGAGGAGGCGGCGCAATACCCACCCGGTGGTGCCGTTCTCGTGTCTCACCTTTACCCAGGCGCCCCTGCGCTTGAGGGTGCGGAATACCACCCCGTAGTTGGCCTTGCCCACCAGACGGTAACGGGTGCCGGGGCCGCTTCTGATGTTTATGCGCTTGCGTTTCACCACCATATGGGGAACGCGGTTCACCAGACGGGCGAGTACCCAGCCCTCGTCGTTCTCGAAGTCGCGGACCTTCAGCCACCCGTTTTTCTTCTTGATCACCTTGAGGGGGAAACCGCGCCCCAGCTCCCAGAGAACCTCGTATTTCGTCCCCGGCCCGGCCCGCAGGTTGACCTTGCGGCCCTTGATGCTGACCATCCGGGCCGAGGCCGCGGCCGCGGCGAAGAGGAGAAACGAGAAGACCAATACAAAAATCTTGATACCGCGCATGAGTCCTTTTTTTCAGGATGACTGGGCCTGCGCCGGCCGGGACTGCCGGGCGCCGAGCCGGACGCCGCCGGCCTCAAGATGTATCGCGCCGTAGGGACAGGCCTTTTGGCAACGCAGGCAGGTTATACAGTTGGTGTCAACCGGGTTCTCGTTGAACCGCACCCCCATGGGGCATACCTGGTGGCAGGCGCGGCATTCGGTGCAGCGCTCCTCGTCCAGGGAGAGCCGAACCATCTTCACCCGGCTGAAAAGGCCGTAAAAAGCGCCGAGCGGACAGGTGGTGCGGCAAAACGGCCGGTTGGCGAATACCGACCATACCACGAACAGGACAAGAAAAAAAATCTTGTTCACGTACAGCCAGCCCAGGGTATGGCGCAAATCGGGCTGGAGCAGGATCATGGGGATGCCGGCCTCGAGAGTCCCGGCCGGGCACAGGTACTTGCAGAACCACGGGTCGCCGGCGCCGAACTCGTCCACGGCAAAAAGGGGCAGGGCCACCACCATCAGGGCCAGGACCGCGAATTTCAGGTAACGAAGCAATCCGGGGATGGCGTCGAACTTGCGCCCCGGAATCCGGTGCAAAAGTTCCTGGATCATGCCGAAGGGGCACAGCCAGCCGCAGACCATCCGGCCGAACAAGCCGCCGAGGACGCCGATGCTGCCGACCACGTACCAGCCGAGGTAGAGCTGGCCCATCTCGAGACTCATCCGCAGCCCGGCCATGAGCTGCTGGATCGCGCCAATGGGACAGTAGGTGGTGGAGGCCGGGCAGGAATAGCAGTTCAGCCCCGGAGAACAGATGGCCTTGAGCGGCCCCTGGTAGATGTTTCGGGAAAAGGGAAAAGCCCAGTAACCGTTGGTGAGAAAGGTGAAGACCACCTGGACCAGCCGTCTGACCCGCTCCATCATCCTATCCCTATACAGCTGAGGCAGATGCGGATGGCCTGGTCGAGCACCCGTTCCGGCTCGCCCGCGGAGATTCCGGCAAGAAAGAGGGCGGCAAAAAGGGCGAGAACGATAATCGTGGACTTTCTCATGGCCTCACCCGGTGATCCCCAGCCGTTCCTGCACGCTTTTCACCTTGTCGCCTATCCTCACCCGGCGGTCACGGCGGTCGTCCACGGTTATCTGGGTCACCACCCGGTCAGCGCCCTTGGCAAACGGCATCTCGTGGACCTTTGCCGCCACCCGGAAGAGTTCCTCGGCGCTGCCCTCGACCACGGTGCCCATGTCCTGAAGCTCATAGGCTAGGCCCTCGGCCTCGATCACCTTCTGGGTGCGGGCCACGAACTCGCCCACGCTCGGATTCGCGGTTCCTATCGGGACAACGGTTATCTGCATAAGCGCCATGATCCTGCTCCCCTTGTCAGAAGTCAGAGGTCAGAAGACAGAAGCCAAAAACCAGTGCAGGCGGCCGGACTTCAATCGAAAAGCTCGTCGTCCGCGGCCCGGACCCGGTTGACCAGGTCGAGGTCGATGTCGCCGCTGTCGTCGAAACCCTCGTAGTCATCCGCCTCCTCGGCCGCGACGAGCTCGGTGTAGCTCGGCGGCGAGAGGTAGATGGAGGCGTCGTCGATATCGTCGTCCGCCTGGTAGTCGTCGCCCAGTTCGGACGGATTCCTGTAGTTGAAGTAGACGATGTTCTTGAGGTGGCAGAAACTGTCGCGGTCCACGTCAAAAAACTGCAGGGCCACGCCGTCGCCGTCCACCCGGACCACCTCGCCGCTCATGTCCATCACCAGGGTGCTGGTGCGGCCGATGAGCCTGAACTCAACCGCGCAGCGGTCGCCTTTCGCCACGCCCTTGACCCCGCTGACGAATACGCCGCTGACGCTGATGTTCCTGGTCTCGCAATCGTCGAAGACCTTGTCGCCGAAAACCAGCTTGACCCGGGCCTGAAAGGTCACCCGGACATCCTTCCTGCGTTCCCTGGCCTTCCGGTTTTCCATATCGCCGTCCGCCTTCATCCTATCTGGGAGATGAATTCCTCGGCGAGCCTGTCGGGATCGCCGGAGTTGTAATACACGATGTTTCTCAGGTGGTAGAAGCTGTCGAGGTCGATCTCGGTGAAGATGATGCCGACACCGTCGGCGTCCACCCTGACCGCCTCGCCCTTGAGCCGGAAACTGAGATCGCTCGAGCCGCCGGATAGCCGGATGGTGAGCTCACAGGCCGATCCCGGCTCGACCCCGCCGACCCCGGCGAGAAATACCCCCTTGAGGCTCAAATCGCGGCTCTCGCAGCCGGAAAAAACCTTGCCGCCGCACTCCAGATCCACGCTGGTCTGGAAACTGACCCTGGTGTTGCGCCGCTTTTCAGCCACCATCGCCACCTCCATACAGGTCACACCGAAATCAAGAAACCCTCCCGGCGCAGCAGCCTTTCCACATCAAGGACCAGGCAGTCTCCCTTGCCGTCGCCGCGGGACGCGGTTCCGGCGAAATCGCCGCTGGGCGCGCGGCTGAACCCGGAAAGAGGAACCGGCCCGTCCGAGACCGAGGAACAGAGGATAGCCCCGCTCCACCACCCATCATATATTACAACCAGGAAGCTTGCCAGCTCATCGGCATATTCGGCTATTCCCCCGCCGGCCGGGATCATCACCGGCAGGTATAGTCCGCGCAACACCCCGGAACGCAGGCCGGAGAGCGGCCCCCTGAACCTCGTTGCCAGATTGACGAAAGGCGGAAAGATATCCTTCAACAGGATCCGGCTCTCCTTGAGCATCGTCCTTATGCGCCGGCGGGGCGTCCTGCGGACCAGGGCGACGGCGCTTTCCGGCACGGCCACGGCCTTGCCGTTGACCACCAGCTCGCGGCAGCCGCCTTTGTTGCATGAGCCGCTCGTGTTCATATTCATTATTCCTGCTCTTCGGCCTTGCGCCGTCTTATCTCCTGCTTGAGTTTCATGAAACGGCCGTATGCGCCATGAAAAATCTCGGCCTCCCGGGCCGCGCTGATATCCCGCCCTTCAAAAAATGAGAGCAGATGGGCGAGGCACTCCTTGAGCAGATCCACCGCGCCGGGAACGGCCTCGTCACCGTGTTTTTCGAGATAGGCGATGAGGCCGCCGCACATGGAGTGTATGTACGAAAACCCCCGCCGCCTGACGGCAAGGGGGGCGTGCAGCCCCAGGGCCTCGGAAAGCCTCGCCAGCCTGGCAGGGGAAAGCCGCCAGTCCTGGGCCATGATCTCGGCCCGGATTATTTCAAGGGCCTCGTCTGGGCTCATCTGGTGCCGGGAATGGTTCTGCAGGATCACGGCCGCAGCCGCCTTTCCTCTTGCCGCCGCAGCCCGGGCCTGTTAGTTTCGGTTCAAGCCCCGGCCGGCCGCGGCGCCGGGGTCCGGTCGCAAGACAGCATATTACAAAGCGCCGCGCCCTGCAATCACGGACATGAATCCAGCAACAGACATTCCCGCCTTCATCCTGGGCGCCATCCTCGGCAGCTTCGTCAACGTGGTCATCCTCAGGCTGCCGGAGAAGAAGTCCATCGTCACGCCGCCGTCGGCCTGTCCGGCCTGCGGCCGCAGGCTTCCCTGGCACGAGAACGTGCCCATCCTGAGTTTCATCGCCCTTCTCGGCCGCTGCCGCAGCTGCGGGTCGGCCATATCCTGGCAGTATCCCCTGATCGAGGCCGCCTGCGGCATGCTGGCGGTGGCGGTGCTGCGGCGTTTCGGGCTGTCTTTCGCCGCCGTGGGATACCTGGCCTTCTCCCTGGCCCTGGTGGCCATAATCTTCATCGACATGCGCCATCAGATAATCCCTGACGCAATCAGCCTTCCGGGGATCGTCTGTGGTTTTCTTCTTGCCCTTGCCCCCGGCGGCATCGGCTGGGAAAGCGCCCTCATCGGCATCCTCGCGGGCGGCGGCAGCCTGTACGCCATTGCCCTTTCCTACTACCTCTTGACCCGGCGTGAAGGCATGGGCGGCGGCGACATCAAGCTTCTGGCCATGATCGGGGCCTTTCTCGGGTGGCAATCGCTGCCGTTCGTGGTCTTCGGCAGCGCCGCGGCCGGGGCGCTGTTCGGCATCGGCGCGATGCTGAAACAGGGCAAGGGCGGCAAGACGGTGATTCCCTACGGCCCCTTCCTGTCGCTTGCGGCCCTGGTCTTCCTCTTCTTCGCGCCCGAAATCATGAGCCTTGGAGCCAGGCTTATCCTGCCGGCCGGACAATGATGATGCCTGACCACCACCAGATACTCGACCATCTGAGCGTGGGCATAGTGGTCCTGAATCAGCGGCTGGAAGTGGTCTTCTGGAACCGCTGGATGAGCGAACATTCCGGCATCCGGCTGGCCGAGGCGCGCGGCCGCCCCATCCACGCCATCTTCCAGGGGCTCATCAAGAAAGATTTCGTCAAAAAAGCCCGCGAGGTCTTCAGGCGCGGCGATCCGGTATTTTTCACCAACAAGGTCCACCAGACCATGTTCCCCTTCTACGCCGGCCGCTCCTACCTGGAAAAAAGGCTCAAACCCATGCAGCAGACGGTCATCCTCTCGCCTATCAAGGACGATGACGGCCGGGTGGCCCAGGTGCTGCTGACCGTGTTCGACATCACCGACTGGATCGACTACCGCGACCGTCTTCTGCGCTCAAAGGACGAACTTGAAAAACTGAGCCGCACCGACGAACTCACCCGTCTGCCCAACCGCCGCTACCTTCTGGACAAGCTCGGGCAGGAACTCTTTCACCACAACCGCAGAAACCGGGCCATGGCGCTGGCGGTCATCGACCTCGACCATTTCAAGGCCATCAACGACACCTACGGCCATCAGGCCGGTGACCAGGTGCTGTTCGAGCTGGCGAGGATAATAGACGACTCCTGCCGCGGCTATGACATCGTGGGAAGATACGGAGGCGAGGAGTTCATAGTGGTCCTGCCGGACACGGATGAAAAAGACGCCCGCACCACCTGTGAACGCATCCGCCGGCGGGTCGAGGACCACAGCTTCGACGCCCGCGGCCGGAAGATAAACCTTACGGTAAGCATCGGCGTGGCCTGCAAGAAGGCGCACGAAAAGGCCAGTGCCGACGACCTCTTCCACCGCGCCGACAAGGCCCTGTACCGGGCCAAGGAAAAGGGCAGAAACCGGGTGGAGACGACCTGCCCCGGACAAGCGACAGGGGACGGGTGACAGGAGCCAGACGGAACGTAACGCCGGTCACCGGCGTTGCCTTTGGAACGCGGCGTCATCCGGCGCACGGCAAGGCCGTGCATCTCAATCTGTCTCCTGTTTCCTGATAAACACCTGCAGCACGCCGATCGCCGCCGGAGTGACGCCCGATATCCGCGCCGCCTGCCCCAGGGAACGGGGACGCACGGCCGAGAGTTTTTCGACCACCTCGTTGGACAGCCCCGGAATCCGCGAGTAATCGATGTCTTCCGGAATCCTGCGGTTCTCATGGCGGCGGAAGCGGGCCACCTGCTCCTCCTGCCGCCTTATGTAGCCGGAATACTTTATCTCCACCTCCACCTGCTCGCGGCAGCAGGGGTCGATGCCAAGCTCATCGCCGGCTATCCTCTCCACCAGATCCAGGTCGAGTTCCGGCCGCCGGAGAAGATCGGCCAGACGCACCGGCGCGGAAAGCGGGGCGCTGCCGGCCGCGGCCAGCCGGTCGTTGACCCCGGCCGCCGGTTTCAGAATCCGGTTTTCGAGCATCTCGCAGCCATCTTCTATCGCCCTCTCCCTGGCGAGAAACCGCTGCCAGGCCTCGTCGCCGAGCAGGCCGATATCGCGGCCGATGCGGGAAAGGCGGCGGTCGGCGTTGTCCTCGCGCAATAGCAGGCGGTACTCGGCCCTGGAGGTGAACAGGCGGTAGGGCTCGCGGGTGCCGAGGGTGACCAGGTCGTCGATCATAACCCCGGTGTAGGCCTGGGAACGGTCGAGGACCATGGGCTCTTCCCCGCGCAGGGAGAGGACCGCGTTGATCCCGGCGACGAGCCCCTGGGCCGCGGCCTCCTCGTAGCCCGAGGTGCCGTTTATCTGGCCGGCGAGAAAGAGGCCGGCTATCTTCTTGGTCTCGAGGCCCGGCAGAAGCTCGAGAGGATCGACGTAATCGTACTCGATGGCATAGCCGGGCCGGATGACGCGAACCCGTTCCAGGCCCGGAATGGAGTGGAGCATGTCGAGCTGCACGTCGAGCGGCAGGCTTGTGGGCAGGCCGTTGGGGTAGACCTCGACCGTGTCGAGGCCCTCGGGTTCGAGGAAGACCTGGTGGCGCGGCTTGTCCGGGAAACGCATGACCTTGTCCTCGATGGAGGGGCAGTAGCGCGCGCCCACCCCCTCGATGATCCCCGCGTACATGGGGGAGCGATCGCATCCGGCCCGGATGATATCGTGGGTTTCCTCGTTGGTGTAGGTGATGTGGCAGGGCCGCTGCGGCAGAACCGGGCCGCCTGTGGTGGAAAAGGAGAACATCACCGGCGGATCGTCGCCGCGCTGCTCCTCGAGGCCGGCGTAGTCTATGGTCGCGCCGTCGAGGCGCGGGGTGGTGCCGGTCTTCATCCGGCCCATGCGGAAACCCAGCTCGCGCAGGTGTTCGGGCAGGGAACGGGACGGCGCGTCACCCATGCGGCCGGCGGGAAAGTTTTTCAGGCCGATATGGATGAGACCGTTCAGGAAGGTGCCGGTGGCGATTATCACCCGGCCGGCCCTGATTTCGCCGCCAAGGGAGGTGACAAGCCCCGCGGCCCGGCCCTTTTCGACGATGAGCCGGTCGGCGACCTCCTGGCGGATCTCGAGGTTTTTCTGGTTTTCGACCACCTGTTTCATCCGCAGGCGGTAACGGAGACGGTCGGCCTGGGCCCGGGAGGACCACACCGCCGGGCCTTTCCTGGTGTTGAGGCGGCGGAACTGGATGCCGGTGGCGTCGATGTTTTTGGCCATCTCGCCGCCCAGGGCGTCGATCTCGCGGACCAGGTGGCCCTTGGCCAGGCCGCCGATGGCCGGGTTGCAGCTCATCGCGCCGATGGAGTCGGCGTTCATGGTCATGATCAGGGTGCGGCAGCCCATCCGGGCACAGGCCAGGGCCGCCTCGCAGCCGGCGTGGCCCGCGCCCACCACCACCACGTCGAAGGTGTCGTCCGCGCGGCCGGGCATCCTGTCCCTCCAGCTCACTCCCGCGGCCGCAGGCGGCTGAGCACGATCAATGCCTCGCCGTCGTCCTTGCGGAACCGGCGCTGGCTGATGGCGATCTCGAAATCCCCCTCAGCCAGTTTCAGGAAGGCGGGCAGGCTCCTGCGGCTCGCATCATGGGCCAGATAGATCTCGCCATCCGGTTTCAGGTACTTGCGGAAAATACGTAGCAGCGGGGCGAAAAACTCATCGCGGAAGAGGATCTCGGCCCCGATTATCATGTCGAACGGCGCGAGTTCTGGCGGTTTGTGCCAGTCGATCAGGCGGAAGGCGACGTTGCCCAGGCCATTGGCCGTGGCGCTTATCCGCTCGAAATCGAGGATGTGGGGCTCGTAGTCGCTCAGGGTGACCTCCGCGCCCCTGGCCGCGGCCACGAGGCCCGGCGCCCCCAGCCCGGCGCCGAGCTCGAGCACCCGGGAGCCTGCGGCCGGGGGAGTTGCGGCGAGGAAATCTGCCAGGACCATGGCCGCCTCCCAAAGCCTGCTCCAGAAGGGAAATGAGGACACGTCCGCAAAAGGGTCTCTGCCTTTAAGCAGAAATTCGAGATCGTTGACCTGGAGAAGAGCCAGGTCGAGATCGCGGACCCGGAAACGGTCGAACACCGCGCGGTAGTCAGCCTTGAGGCGGGCGAGGATCTTTTTTTCTTCCGGGCCTAACTTGATATCGTCCATATTTCTCACCACAGACGGCCTGGGGCCGCTCAAAGAATTAACAGCAAGCCGACCAGCCCGGCGAGCGCTATCCTGTACCAGGCGAACACGTCCAGGCTGTGGCTGCGGACAAAACGCATCATGAAGGCGACAAACAGGTAGCCGGAGATCATGGCGGCGAAAAAACCGCCGGCGTAAAGCCCCAGGCTGCCGTTTCCGGCGGCGCGGACAGCCTCCGGGAGCTTGACCAGCCCGGCCCCGAGGATGATGGGGCCGGAAAGCAGAAAGGAAAAACGGGCCGCCGCCTCTCGGGAAAGCCCGAGAAACAGGGCGCAGCTCATGGTCGCGCCGCTGCGGCTGACTCCGGGGAAGATGGCAAGGGCCTGGGCCGTGCCGATGGCCAGGGCCTGGAACCAGCCCATGCCGGCAAGGGCAACGCGCTTGCGGCCCACCCTCTCAGCGGCCAGAAGAATCAGGCCAACCAGGGCCAGGGCCGAGGCCACGCTGGCCGGATCGCGGAAACGCGTCTCCACCAGATCGCCGAGCAACACCCCGGCGACAGCGCCTGGGATGGTGGCGGCAGCCAGGAAGAAAAGGAGCTTGCGGCCGTCGATTTCATCACCGCGCCGCTGGCCGGGAGAAGAAAGCGCCCGGAACATCATGGCAATATCGCTGCGGAAAAAGGCGGCGAGCCCGACCAGGGTGCCGAGATGGAGAAAGACGTCAAAGGTGAGTCCGGCCTCCCGGATATTGAAAAAATACTCGGCCAGGGCCAGGTGGCCGGAGCTGGATACCGGAAGAAACTCGGTTGCCCCCTGTACCAGGCCAAGTATAATGCCGTAGACAATTTCCATTTCATCCTGTCCGGTTAAGATTGCCGCCGCCATGCGGCGCATGGACGCCGCCGGAATTAACGCGCTAAAAAGCCCGGTAATTTCGAAAACAGGCCAACGGATTCAGGTCTTTTTAAAGCAAAGGAAGCGGACAGGCCACCTTTTTCCGCCACTGCAATGAACATCGCCCTTCTGCTCATCGTCGCCGCCGGACTTGCCGGCACCATGCTGCCCGCTGTGCCCGGCAGCGCCATCATTCTTGCCGGCGCACTGTTTCACGCGGTCATGACAGACTTTCACCCCATCACCTGGCCGGTTCTGGCCCTTCTCACCGTTCTCTTTCTCGCAGGCTGGCTCGGCCAGTACGCCATCGCCGGAGCGGGCAGCAAAAAGATGGGCGCGAGCCGCTACGGCATGACCGGCGCGGTCATCGGCCTGTTTATCGGCCTCGTGTTTCCGGTCCCGGGAGGCATTCTCATGGGCGCATTCGCCGGGGCCGTGGCCGGAGAACTCCTCTTTGGCGGCCAGGAAACCAGACAGGCCATGCGCTCGGGGCTGGGGGCCCTGGCCGGAACCATCGCCTCGATGTTCTTCGAGTTCTTCGTCGGCCTGGTCATGGCCGGAATAATCGCCTTCCGTTTCTACGGCCTGAACGGCCCCTGAAAAAACAACGGGGCCGCCGGCATCCCGGCAGCCCCGTTGCGCGCAAAAAGCTTCAGCTCAGGCTGGAATCAGCAACCCTCGACAGCCTTCTTCTTGGCGTTCTTGATCTTGACCTTGGTCCACTTGGCCACCTTGCTGGCCTTCTTGCCGCAATCAAGGGTGACGGTAGAGCCCTCGACCGACTTGACCTCGCACTTGATATACTTGCCGGCCAGGGAAACACCGGCAACACCAACGATAAAAGCCGCAGCCATAACCAGGGTGAGAACTTTCTTGCTCATGGGGGGTCTCCTTTCTGATTTTGTTTGAAAAGGACAAAAACAAAAGCCTGACAGGCAGCAATATAGTAAGTTTCTATTTCCTGTCAAGAAGGAGCATAGACAAATGGGCATCAGCGCGGCAACACGTTCTCTATGTACGGCCGCCATCTGTAGCCGGGAATGTACCCCCTCACCTTCCTGACGATCTCGCCGTCAGGGCCTATCAGGAACGAGGCCGGGATGGCGCTGACCCCGCCATAACTCCGGGCAACGGAGGAGTCGCCCTTGACCACCGGAAAACTTATCCCCATCCCCTTGACGAAACCGGCGATGGCGGAACTCGAGGCCCGGTCCACCGAGATGCCGATCACGGTGAAGCCGCGGCCGGAGTACTCCCGGTACAGGCGCTCGAGTTCGGGCAGCTCGCGGCGGCAGGGGCCGCACCAGGTGGCCCAGAAGTTGACCAGCACCACCTGGCCGCGGAGGTTGGTGGTGTCTATCACCTCGCCGCTAGCCACCTCATTCAGCCGGAAATCCGGAGCCTTCTCCGCCCACGCCGGAACAGCGGCCACAAGAACAGCGAGCAGCAAACAGAAGGAGACCGCAACCTTAAACCGTAAATGCATCCTGTACCTCATTCAAAGACAGCCCCTGCGCCAGTAAAGTAACATCCCAATTCACACCCTGCCCGTCTCCCTGTCACGGCCATACGGTCTCGGCGGCGACCGATCCGTCCGGGGCGATGACCACCTCGCGGACCGGAAACCCCGCCCCGGCCCGCTCGACGGCCGCGGCCAGTATGCCCTTAAGCCCGGCGCAGCAGGGCACGCTCATCCGCACCAGGGTGAGGCTTTTTATATCAGCCGCGGCAAAGATTTCTGCGAACCTGCGCTCGTATCCCTCCCGGTCGTCGAACTTGGGGCAGCCGATCATCACCACCCGGCCTTTTATGAAGTCGCGGTGGAAGGCGCCGTGGGCCACGGGCACGCAATCTGCCGCCACCAGGAGATCGCATCCTTTCAGAAAGGGGGCCTCAGGGCTTATGAGCCGGATCTGCACCGGCCAGTGGGCGAGCGCGGAGCCGCTTCCGCCGCCTGCGGCAAAGGGCGCGGGCTGAAGGTCCTGCGGCCGCGCCGACGGGCACCCGGCGGGCGGGGAAGCGGTTTTTTCCTTGGCCTTCCTCCGGCGCAGGTGTTCCTCCACCGCGGCCTCGTCAAAGTCCTCCGCCTCCCGCTCGACGATCCTGAGCGCGTTCTCCGGGCACTCGCCCAGGCAGGCGCCGAGCCCGTCGCACAGGACCTCGGCTATCACCCTGGCCTTGCCGTCCACTATCTCGAGCGCCCCCTCGGCGCAGGCGATGATGCACTGGCCGCAGCCGGTGCATCTCTCCTCATCTATCTCGATGATCTTGCGGGTCACCTTCATCAATATTCTCCTAAACCCCTAATCCCCTGTCAGACGCCATACCTTTTCAGCCACCCTGGGGCCGGCCTTGGTGAGGAAACTCTTCTCCAGCATGGAGGCGAGTTTCTCCGGGGGGAACCTGCCGTCGCCCCGCTCCTCGTCCACGTTGACGATGAGGTCGGCGTCGTAGAGGACCCGGAAGTTGATGGAGTCATCTCCCTTTGGCGTATGGTGATGACTGATGATCTCGCAGACCTCGTTGACGAGTCCGGGGTTGGCCCCGAGCCGTTCGAGGATCTCCCGGGCCACCGGCGGGCCTTCCTGGTGCTGGTACTTGGGGGCGGAAGAATCGAACTTGCGTTCCGCCTCCCTGATGCCGATGTCGTGGAGGTAGCCGCAGATGGAGGCCACCGCCGGGTTGTACCCCTCGTCCTCGCCGGTCTCGGCGAGCAGGCGGCCGATGTCGCCCACGTAACGGGCCACCTTGGTCGCGTGGCCGATGCGGCGGAAGTCGTCGCCGAAGTATTTTTTCATCTCCACCGCCACCCGGTCGACCAGAAGCTCCTGCCGGCCGGCGATGAGCCCCGGCGGCAGCTCGCCCAGACACTGCTCGGCGTAGGGGCAGTAGGAGGCGCAGCCGAAGTCGGTGCGGGGGTTGAGCACCTTCTTGCCGCACCCCGGACACTTGCGGGTGGCGTCGTCCTTGAAGAACTCTATCTCCACCCCGCAGTAGGGGCAGGGGGCGTCGAAGACGGCCTCGCCGTCCCAGTACCTGCTGTCCTGACCTGGGCATTTCATCTTTGATTCCTCCCAGTTGTAAAGACCGGGGCGGCCAATGGCGGCCGCCCCGGCAATCGTTGGCTCAACCGAGGATCGCCTTGAGGTCCTCGTCCGGGGTGGAGATGGGCTTGACCGCGAACTTCTCCACCAGGACGTTCAGCACCGCCGGGGTGATGAAGGCGGGCAGGCTCGGCCCGAGGCGGATGTCCTTGATGCCAAGATAAAACAGGGTGAGAAGAATCGCCACAGCCTTCTGCTCGTACCAGGAGAGGACCATGGAGAGCGGCAGGTCGTTGACCCCGCAGTTGAAGGCATCGGCCAGGGCGCCTGCGATCTTTATCGCCGAGTAGGCGTCGTTGCACTGGCCCACGTCGAGCAGCCGCGGAATCCCGCCGATGTCGCCGAGATCCTTGTCAAAGAAGCGGAACTTGCCGCAGGCCAGGGTGAGGACCATGCAGTCTTCCGGCACCTTTTCGACGAACTCGGTGTAGTAGTTGCGGCCGGGCTTGGCGCCGTCGCAACCCGCGACCAGGAAGAAATGGCGGATGGCCTTGCCCTTGACCGCCTCGATGACCTTGTCCGCCACCGAGAGCACGGTGTTCCTCGCGAACCCGACCATGACCTGGCCGCGGTCGGTATCCTCGGTGAATCCTTCCATCTCCAAGGCCTTTTCGATCACCGGAGTGAAGTCCTTGTCGTCGCCGATGTGGGCCACCCCGGGCCAGGCCACCAGACCGGTGGTGAAGATGCGGTCCTTGTAGGAGTCGAGCGGCTTCTGGATGCAGTTTGTGGTCATGACGATGGCGCCGGGGAACCCGGGGAACTCCTTGGCCTGGTTCTGCCAGGCGGTTCCGTAATGACCGTGGAGATGGGGATAGGTCTTCTTCAGCCCCGGATAGGCATGGGCCGGCAGCATCTCGCCGTGGGTGTAGACGAATATCCCCTTGCCCTCGCTCTGTTTCAGGATCAGCTCGAGGTCGCGCAGGTCGTGGCCCGAGACCAGGATGGCCTTGCCCCTTTTCGCGCCGAGCGGCACCGGGGTGGGCTCGGGATGGCCGTAGGCGCCGGTGTTGCCGGCGTCGAGCAGCTCCATGGCCCGCAGGTTGACCTCGCCGCACTTCATCACCAGGCCGAGGGCGGTGTCGAGATCCAGATCGGCCACCGGGATCGCGGCCAGCCCCTCGAGGAGGAAGGAGTAGACCGCCGGGTCCTCCTGGCCGAGGATGGCGGCGTGATCGGCGTAGGCCGCGACCCCCTTCATGCCGTAGAGCAGGATCTGCTTGAGGGAGCGGATGTCCTCGTTCGCGGCCGGGATCTTGTCCACCGCCTGCTCCTTGCCCTGGGCCGCCATCTCCTCGACGGTGGCGCCGAGGGTGAAGGTGGCGGCATCGGGAAGGGCGGCCCGGGCCTCGCCGCCCAGGCCGGCCACGCTCTCGTCCCGCAGGGCGGCCGCCTTGTTTATCAGCTCCACGATCCGGCCGGAATCAAAGTCCACGTTGGTCAGGGTGGAGAAGACCGCCTTGGCGACGAAATGGCCAAGCTCGTTCTTCGGCGCCCCTGCCCGGCCGGCAGCGACCTCGGCCGCGGCCAGGCCTTCGAGAACGTAGATGAGCAGGTTCTGGAGATGGGCCACCTCCTTGCTCTTGCCGCAGACCCCGACCGTGGTGCACGCGATCCCCTTTGCCGCCTGTTCGCACTGGTTACAAAACATTTTCTTGCCTCCGTTTGGTTTGGATAATAAGAGATTGCAAAACCTGTTTCATGCCGGGACTCGGACCAGCCCGGCCCCGAACGGTTACCTTTGCGTCAATCCTACCGTATCACTATTCCGCGCTCCTTGACCTGAATCAAATGGCTGGTATTTTTTCGTGGTTCTCTGCGGTGTTGAAATGCTATGCTTGCAAATAATGAAATTCTTAAATTTTCACTTGCCACCACAACCATACTGAAAAACGCGCAAAGGATGACATCACCCATCAGGTTCACCCTGCTCTTCATAATTGTTTCAGCCGTGTTTTTCATGGCCATCGCCGGCGGTCCGGCAACAGCAGCGGCAGGCCGGGCGGACGCGACCTCCCTTTACCGCCAGGCGATAAAACTGCGCAAGGCAAAGGATGCGGACAAACAGAACCAGGCCTTTGATCTCCTGAGACGGGCGGCCTTGATGGGACACGCCGACGCCCAATACGAATTCGCCACAGCCTTGGCAAACGGCAACCCCGCCGCCATGTACAATATGGGATTGGCCCTGAAGGACGGCGTCGGCGTTCCCGTGAACCGGGACAAGGCGCTGAAATGGCTGCAAAAAGCGGCGGCCAAGGGGCACCGCCTGGCGGCGCAGACCCTCGCCCGGGAGTTCGGTATAAAGGCCGCTTCTGAAAAAGAAGGGGAAAAGCCTGCCCGGCGAGCCGGGGCAGCGGACTTCGACGCCACCAAGAAAGCAGCCATTGCCGGCGATCCCGAAGCCCAGTTCCGTCTGGCCGGCATGTACAAAAACGGCGCCGGCACGAAGAAAGACGAGGTCACCGCTCTCAAGTGGTACAAACGCGCCGCAAGGCAGGGACACGTCGAAGCCCAGTACGAGTTCGCCCGGGCCATAAAGGAGGAAAACCCCGAAGCCCTGTACCTAATGGGGCTCATGTACCGCACCGGCGACGGCGTCGAAAAGGATGCGGGCCAGGCCATTGACTGGCTCAAAAAAGCGGCGGCCAAAGGCCACATCGGCGCGATGCTCGTCCTGGCGGAGATATACGAAGACGGTGAAGGCGCGGCAAAGGACCCGGACGCGGCGGCCGAATGGCTCAGAAAGGCGGCCGCACAGGGAAGTGACAGGGCAAAAGAGGCCCTGATGCTGATAAGGGCGGAAAAGAGAGGCCCGGAGGAACTGTACCGTCTCGGGCGCCGGCTTGCGGCCGGCGACGATGTCGAAAGGGATGTGCGCATGGCCTTTGCCATGTACCTGAAGGCGGCGAAAGCAGGCCACCCCGCAGCCATGTATCAGACGGCGATGGCGCTGCTTTCCGGCCGGGGAACCGGCAGGGACAAGGCCCGCGCCGTCGAATGGCTCAAAAAGGCGGCCGAGGCAGGAGAGCCAGGGGCCGTGTTCCGCCTGGGCAACATGTATCTGAAAGGAGACGGCGTAAAGAAGGATCTGGGCGCGGCCCGCAGCTACCTCGCCCGGGCCGCGGGTAATGGCAACCCTGAAGCGGCCCTTGAGCTCGCCCGGCTGTATGAACGGGGCGCGGGCGGGAAAAAGGATCTCCGCAAGGCCAGGCTGTGGTACGGAAAGGCGGCTGAAAACGGTTTCGCCGCAGCCCGGTACGCCTACGGCCGCTATCTCCGTCTTGGGATCGGCGGCCCCAAAAAACCTGCCGCGGCCGCAGCCATGTTGAAAAAGGCGGTGGACAACGGCGTGAGTGACGCGGCCTACGAGCTGGGGCTGATGTACGCGGAAGGCGAGGGGGTGAAAAAAAATCCCGGCATGGCGGCTAAGATGTTCACCCGGGCCGCGGACAAGGGGCATCCCAAAGCCGCCTACCGGCTGGCCCTGGCGTTCGAAACCGGGGCAGGGGTGAAGATGAACGGCCGCAGGGCTGCGGCCTGGTACCGGAAAGCGGCGAAAAAGGGCCTTGAGGCGGCCTCGTACCGCTACGCGGTCCTCCTGGCCACGGGCCGGGCCGGACGGGCGAATCCGGCCAGGGCTGCAGGCCTTTTGCGCAAGGCGGCCCGCAATGGCAACACCACGGCCATGTTCATCCTGGGTTACATGTACGAGACCGGGACAGGAGTGAACAAAGACAAAAAAAAGGCCCTGGAGCTCTACTCCAGGGCCGCCCAAAAAGGCAATACCTACGCGGCCCGGGCAATGGCAGCCGTCCGAACCGCGAACTGACCTGAACCCATAGGCGATTGAAAGCGGAGCAGGGGCAAGGAGGCTATAACCATCGGACGCCCCAGGAAAAGCATTTGCGCTGCCATGGATTCAGGCGCGCTATTCGGCCAGAACCTTTGCGGCCCGGCGGCGGGCGCGGAAGAACTCGCTGCGGGCGCTGCGCATCTCGCCGGTGTAGCTGATCGCCACCACCCCTGAACGCAGGGCCTGAATCTTTTTCTTCAGCCGCAGGTTGCGGCGCTCAAGGACGGCAATGCGCCTCTCCGCGTTACCGCCGCCTTCGGCGGTGGCGACAGTGGCTTTCAGGCCATCCACTTCACTGCGCAGCCTGCGGTTTTCCTCCTCGAGCAAATCCAGACGGGCCCGAAGTTCACTGCCGGCGCCAGCCGATGTCTGCATCTCCGCGAGCTGTTTACGCAGACGGGCGTTCTCGGCCGCAAGCTCGTCCAGCCTGGCCGCTTCCTTCTCAGCCGCGGCCGCGGCTTCTCCTCCTCCAACCGACCGCAGCTTTCTCTTCAGGACAAGATTTTCCTTTTCCAGGGAATACAGGCGGGTGCGCAGCTGCCGCCACTTCTCCACCGGCACCTTCAGCTTGAGTTCCTCCGCCCCGGCGGAAACGGAAACAAACACCGCAACGGCCGCAACAACGATCGCTGTCTTTTTCACCATCTCCTCCCAACACCCGGGCACCCGGGCTCTCCTGGTTTGAGGTTTTCTACTTAACAACCCTGGCCGTGCCAAGCAGGTCGAACGGTATCACCAGACCGAGCCTTTTGGCCTCGGCGATATTGATCGCCGTCTCCCCCGCCGTTCTCCTTACCGCCGGCAACTCACCTATCCCCTTGCCATCGAGGAGTTTCGCCACCATCTTTGCGGCCTGCCACCCCATCTCGGACGGTTTCACGTACCTGGCCACCAGCACACCTTCCTCGCAGGCCATTCCGAGCAGGGCGGCGGAGGCTGCCTTCCGCCTCCTGGCCTCGGCCACTATCATCCTCAGGCTGCCGCGGCTGTTGAGATTGGCGGCAGTTGTCAGGAGAACGGCATCGTATCCGGAGAGATTTATGTGTTCGAGATCATGGGTCTCAAGGCCTCGGGCGGAAGCGCCGGCCGCCTCGGCCGCCTTCACCGCTATCCGCATCTGCATGGCGCTGTCAGGCTCCTCGTGGGAAAAAAGCACGGCCATGTTCTTGAAATGCGATATCCGGCCAAGAACCGCAACCAGGCCCTTGATGTCGAGCACGGCCTCCACCCCGGTGACATTGCCCCCTATCCCGCAGGCGGATGGCGCGTAAGCGCAACTGTATACCAGGGGCAGGGCCGGGGCCTCGGAAACCACGGCCAGGGCCGGGCCGGAGCCAAAGGCAACCAGAATCTCGGAATCAAGAACAACCAGCTTCCTGGTGGCATTATTCCAGGCCATCACCGCGGGCATGGGCCGCTGGACGATAAAGTCAACATCCATGTCACCGGCGTCGAGGCTGTTCCGCATGGCGTCGAGAACAGCCTCGTAATAAGGGATATCCCGGCCCGGCATCAACACGCCGACCGTTTCCGCGCCGCACAGCCGCGCGAACGCGGCAACAAGGAAAAACACCCCGGCCAGGGCCGTGAACAGGAAACGTCTTGACAGGGGGTGCGCAATCATTTCGCCCCTATTGTCTTCATCACCTTGAACAGGGCGCCGAAATAGCTCGAGTCGGACGGGTTGTCAAAGGAGTCGTCCTTCCAGTCGGCGTAATGGAGGTCGAGCCCCAGCCCCCAGCCGCGGCCAAGGTCGTACTCGTTGTCGAGCCTGAGGTTCAGAACCTTGAGCTTGGTATATGAAAACTGGGCGATCTCGGCGGCGTCAAAACCGGACAGCGTGGCCAGGTCTATGGGAGAGGTAGGGTTGAACTCGCCTTCGGTCACGGTGTAGTCGATGGTTCCGTTCATCCTGAGCCGCTTCACCGGCCGCAAGAGGATGTCCAGGGCGAAATTGTGAGCGGTCTGCCTGTTGCTGTAATCGTGATCCACGTATGGCAGATGGGAGCCGCCGGCATAGTCTATCCAGACCAGATCCCGTTTCTGCTCCTCGCATATATAGCTGTACGAGGGGATGAGAGACAGGCTGTCGGATACAGTGTACACCAGGCTGGCCACGTACTGCTGCCTCTTGGCGCGGGCGAGCTTGGGATCGGTGGAGGGACCGCTGATGTAGTTCTCGTCACTCTCGTCCCTGGCGACCATGCCGTTGACGAACATGCTGACCCGGGGGGAGACGGTCCAGGTGATGTCGAGTTTGGCCTCGTCAGTCCTTTCGGGCTCGTTGTTTATGATGTTGCCGCCAAGCTCGAATCCCACACTCTTGTGTTTGAGCCTGGCGGTTGCCCTCACCCGGGAAAAGGAACGGTTTGTGACCTTGAGCTCGTAGATGTCACGGGTGGTTTTCTCCGGCCGGCTCCAGGCGGTGGCCGACTCGCTCTCCACGTCCTTTATCTCCCTGGTGTACTGCAGAGACAGGCTTGTCGCCGGAATCAGGGAATAGCGCATGGAGAGACTGGCCGTGTCAGTGGTGGAATCGACTCCGGGCTCGACATTATATACTACCGGCGCACCGAATTTGTCGTAACCATTGGTCGATAATGACGGGACGCTGGCGGTGTTCTTCTGGTGGCGGTACTTGAGATTGAAGGCGAGCCAGACCCTGGGCAGCCAGAAGATCTCGCCATAGCCCAGGGAGCGTTCGGCCTCGGCGTGGGAGTACTCGTTAGTCTTCTCTATTTTTGAAAAGGTCGAGGAGACGAAAAGACGGCCGGAGTGGGTGGTGTGCAGCTTGAGAGTGTCGGTGGTGGACTTGATCTCCGGAATCACGTTGTGGACCGAGGTTATCCCGGAATCATAGGTATAGGTGGCCGGAGCCACGTCGGAATCGAACTTGTTTTCCCGGTGGGACAGATCGAACTCGATCCATCCGACATGGGCGTTGGTGCCCACGGCGACGGAGTCGCTCTTCTGGTCCACGTCGCGGGCCTCGCTTACCCGCACCCGGCCCGGAGCCGGGTAAAAATAACCATAACCGCCAAGAAACCGCTGCTGCCTCTTGCCCTTGCGGCTGACGGTCTCGCCGTCGACATAGACGTGGAAGGGGTAGCTCGGGGTCTTGAAACGGATATTGTACTGGTCGATCTCGATCCTGATGCCGTAATCATCGATCCCGACGTCGTTGATCTCCACCTCGGCGCTGGTGCTCGAGGCAGGGTCGTAGTCGAACAGGGTGAGGTTGTCGAGGTTGTGGTAGAAACGGCGGGAGAGCACCCGGGCGCGGACCGCGTCCTTGAACGAATAGCGGAAATCGCCGTACCAGTCGTTTTCGTCGTAGTAATCGAACTCGAAATGGTAACGGTTGGGCAGGGGCGCGCCTTCAAAATAGACCCCGCCGGACACCGAGTCTTCAACACTGTAGAATTCCCATGCGCCCGGCCTGCCTGCCCGGGTATTGGCCGCGGCGGCCGAAGTGTCGGCCAGGCTCGGGTTGGCCTCGCTGCTGGTATCGTGCAGGCTGCCGCCGATCCAGACCTTGTTGATGGCCTCGACCCCGCCCCTGAGGTCGGCGTAATCGGCCCGGGCCGCGCCCGCGGACACGGCGCACACGCCAGCAATCATATATACATATAATCTCTTCATCGTGTGAACCTCCCGCCAGCATCAACATCGCCGCTTAATCCAGGATTATCACTGCCGTGAATCATTGAATGACAGTCGGTACAACGGGTGAACGACATGCTCTTGCCCCCGATCGCATCAGAGGTGATGCTGTGGGGATGATGACACTGCTTGCACAGGAACGTCTCCGGCAGCTTGAGCAGGGAGTTGTTGACCGAGCCGTGCGGCGAATGGCACATGGCGCAGTTCTCGGTGTTGTCGGCATGCTCGAAAAGAAACGGCCCCGCCTTTTCCGGATGGCAGCGGGCGCAGGTCTCTTTCACCGTCATCTCCCGCAGGTTCTTGTAGTTGGAGTTGCCGTGGGGCTCGTGGCAGTCGGTGCAGAATATCTTTTCCTCTCTGACCGGGTGGTGGTTGGGCAGGGAGAACTGCACCCGGATATCGACGTGACAGTCGAGGCAGAGCTTCTGCACCGCCCTGGGATCGACGATCAGGTCGGATGAGCCGTGGATGGGATGGCAGTTGGAGCAGCTCACCTCGTTGGTTGCATGGATGCTGCCGTTCCAGTTGTGGATATTGAAGGTCGCGTTCGAGGTATGGCACTTGAGGCAGATCAGAGACAGGGCCCCGGCCGGCAGGGTTGAATAGTCAAGGAGGTTTTCCTTGTGGGACCTGACTATTTTTTCATAGTCATCCTTCTTGTTTACGTCCAGCCCCTTGATCTCCTTCATCATCTCGCTGGCCGGCCCGTGGCAGGACTCGCAGTCCACGATCTTCATGCCTGAAGACGATTCCTTGAGCTGATCGCCCATGGTGCTGGCCTTGAAGTCCAGGGCGAGCTTGTCGTGGGTATGGCATCCCTTCAGGCAGTTGACATCGCCGACGTAATCGGCAGTGAGTTTGCCGAGAAGCAGTTTCTCATACTCCCTGACCGGGACGATCGGCTTGCCTTCCTTGAGCTTTGCGCATCCGGTCATAAAAAAAGCCGCCAGCGCAAGGCATGGCAGCAGACCATAAGCAATAAGCCTTAATCTCATCGGCAACGCTCCCCTCATTATTAAATAATGATAAAAATCATTTTGCAGCTCCTCCCCCGGAACTGCGCCAAGACACTGGAATATATACGCAAGGATGCAAATGCATGTCAATAAATAATATAACCTCACAGGATTATTATGGTTGTTTCACAAGTCATAGATAATTCCTTGTCTTTAACATCCCGTTTAAAAACGAGCGCAAGCGCAGATGAAGCAAGGAAAAACCCGGCCTGCCGGCGCAACAGCCAATACTCCGTTGAAAGCGGGAAAAAGCCGGGTTACACTGCGCCACCCCGCGGCGCTCCCATCAGACCGTCGCGGCTTCAAGCAAGGAACGACAAGGAGCGCAAAATGCAGAAATTCACCGCTCTGGTGGTCAGGGAGACGGAATCCGGCTTTGTCAGGGAAATCATGGATCTTGATGCCTCGTCCCTCCCGGACAACGACGTCCTGGTCCGGGTGGAGTGGTCGTCGCTCAATTATAAAGACGCCCTGTCGGCAAGCGGCAACCGCGGGGTCACCCGGCGCTATCCCCACACTCCCGGCATCGACGCGGCCGGAGTGGTGATGGAAAGCCGCGACCGGCGCTTCCAGCCGGGAGACGAGGTGATAGTCTCCTGCCACGACCTCGGCATGAACACCCCCGGCGGTTTCGGCCGGATGATCCGGGTTCCGGGAGACTGGATAGTCCGGCTCCCGGACGGACTGTCCCTGCGGGAGAGCATGATCTACGGCACCGGCGGTTTCACCGCGGCCCATTGCGTATTCCGCCTGCTTGAGCTCGGCCTCAATCCCGAAGCAGGGCCGGTGCTGGTCACCGGCGCGACCGGCGGGGTGGGCTCGTTTGCGGTCGCAATCCTCGCCAGGACCGGTTTCAAGGTGACCGCTGCGAGCGGCAAGCCGGAAAGTGAAAGTTTTCTGAAAAAACTGGGCGCAGCCGAAGTGATCTCCCGTGAAAACATAAAGGACCGCCCCAACCGCGCCTTCCTTAAACCCCGCTGGGCCGGAGTGGTGGACACCGTGGGCGGTGAGTACCTGGCCGCGGCGGTGAAGTCGTGCCGGTACAACGGCGTGGTCGCCTGTTGCGGCAACGCCGCCGGAGCAGAACTGTCCCTCACCGTCTATCCCTTTATTTTGAAGGGCGTCACCCTGGCCGGAATAGACTCGGCCGAATGCGCCATGGAAAGACGGCTTGCGATATGGAAAAAACTCGCAGACCACTGGCGGCCTGAGAACCTGGAAGACTTTGCCACCGAAATCAGCCTCGGCGAGCTGCCGGAAACCATCGACCTGATGCTGGCCGGAAAGACCAGAGGCAGGTATGTGGTGAGGGTGGGCGACAGATAAATCAGCACTCGACGGGCTCCTCGTCAATTGCCCCGGGAAGCAACACTACCGTAAACCGTGAACCAGACATGACACACCTTATCATC
>JALWTY010000110.1 GCA_026993265.1 Desulfobacterales bacterium | reverse complement strand
GTCGCCCACAGCAAGCGCGCGGCGCGCGAACTGACCGCCCTGTTCGAGCAGCGCAGGGTGGAAAAGATCTACCGGGTGCGGGTCCACGGGTGTTTTCCGAAAGCAGCCCAACACTATGACACCCCGCTGGACGGCAGGGCGGCACACACGCATGCACGACGCATCGATTACGATCCGGACACGCGGACCTCCGATCTGGAGATCCGCATCGACACCGGTCGCAAGCACCAGATCCGGCGCCACCTGGCTGCGGCCGGGTATCCGGTGGTGGGTGACAGGCTGTATGGTCAGTCAGGGCCCGAGGAGCCGCTGTATCTTCGCGCGATCAGGCTGAGTTTTGACTGGCTGGAAAGGCGCCGCGACTATTCGGCGGAGGCCAGCGTGTGGGCGCCGGCCGCGCGCTTGCGCCAGTAATCCGCCTTGGCGGGGTCTTTCTTCACCCCAAGCTCCCCCCTGGCATAGATGCGCGCCAGACGATGCATGGCCAGAAGGTTGCCGTTGTCGGCCGCCTTACCCAGCCATTCCAGGGCCTTGACTGGATCCCTGTTGACCTCGGCCGCGCCGTTCTCGTAACGCAGCCCCAACTCGTACTGGGCATGGGGGTCACCCTTTTGCGCACGCGCCAACAGGGCCTCATAGGAGGCCTGCGACACCAGTGTGGTGGCCTTTATCAGCGAATTGACCACGGCGAGCAGATTGGTCGCCTCGGTGTGACCCTGGGCCGCCGCGCGGCTCAGCCAGTCTCTGGCCAGGGTCTGGTCCTGCACCACGGCATTGCCTTCGTGGTACATGCGCCCCAGCAGGTACTGGGCATGCCGGCTGCCTTCGGAAGCGGCCTGTTTCAGCCAATCCGCCGCTGCGGCGTCGTCCCGAGCGACACCCCTGCCATCCAGGTAGGCCTCGCCCAGCCGGAACTTGGCATCCACATTGCCTGCCTGAGCCGCGCGTTTCCACCACGCGACCGCCCGGGCCGGATCCCGGGATACACCCATGCCCTCGGCATAGGCATTGCCCAGCTTCAAGGCCGCGTAGGGATTGCCCCCTTCCGCCGCCCGCCGGATCCAGCGCATGCCCTGGGCACTGTCGGGCTTGATGCCATAACGCCCTTCCAGCAGGGACAGTCCATACAACAGCTCCGCATCCGGATTGCCGCTCCTGGCCTCCTCGGCGATCATTCGCTGTTCGGACTGGCCGACGCTGCCCTGCGACCAGCCCAGGGCAGCGGTCAGCACCAGCGGCGCGACCACAAGCAGGCTACGCCGCATCGATCTTCTCCTCTTCGTCCGCCTCGTCCTCTTCCTGCTCCGCGGCCTCCAGCTTGCGGGTGATCGCCGTCGTGGCGATGGTCACCGAGGGATAGAAATTGTCCTTGCCGATCATTTCCTCCAGACCACTGCGCTGCATGACCTCCAGCACATTGTCCTTGAGATTGACGAAGGAGATACCGACATTGCTTTTGTTCAGGCGATCGAGCAGATTGCGGAGCATCTCAACACCGGACGCAT
>JALWTY010000109.1 GCA_026993265.1 Desulfobacterales bacterium | reverse complement strand
GGATTTGGCGCAAAATCTCCTGGGCCTGGCGGGGATCAGCGGCCTGACGGGCCTGGTCGAGCATCTTGGTGACCTGGTCGATGGTGGCGGCCCGTTTGCGGCCCTCGAGGGCCGGGGCGTTCTCCGGATCAATGGCGAGAGCGATATCAAAGGCCGCCTGGGCCTGATCGCCGTCGCCCCGGGCCAGGGCCTCTTGTCCGGCCTTGATGGCCGCGGTCAGGCGTTGCTCCCGGCCGGCCGCGATCAGGGCGAGATCGGCCGCGGCCTGCCGGAAAGCGGTCTGTGCCTGCTCGAATTCACCGTTATCAAGATGGAGGGCCGCCGCCTTGGCCACTGTGATGGCCGTTTGATACTCCTCCCCGCCCCAGAGGGGCATATTGTCGATTTCGGCCTCGGTCCGGGCGTTGATCCAGGCCCTTTGGGCCGCTTGGGCCGCGCTTTGTTGCGGAGATGGCGCCGATGGCGCGGCAGCCGCCGTGACGGTTGGGGGGGCGGTTGTGGGCGGCGTGGCCGGTTGGGGCGCCTTGGCGGCCGGCAGGAGCCAGATCACCGCCCCGGCCCCGGCCAGGAGCAGGGCAAAGGCGATCAGGAGCCAGGGGCCGCGGCTCCCCCTGGTCGGACCCTCGCCCTGAAAACGGGCCGAGGGGGGCCGCAGGACAGGGCCGTCATTGCCCATGGCCCTCCTCCGAATTGGTGGTAGCCGCCGGGTTGGTGGCGGCGCCTTGCTCATCGAGGCCGACAATAATCGGCAGGTCGGCCTCGGCCCCCTCTTCCAACACATGGAGATCATGCAGCATTCGCCGCCAGGTGGCGTATTGCTCCTTGGCGGTGCCGGTGAGGCGCACGGTCTCGCCGTTGACCTCCACCACCAGGGGATGGGCCTCGGCGCTGAAGGATTGGCCGAGTTCCTCGAGGGCGGCCTTGTTGATCTCCGCCTCCTTGCGTTTGGCAAAACCGCTGGCAATGGCCTGGACCCCGCCGATAACCGCCACCGCGCGCAGGGTATCGGTGGCGGCGCTGGTGTTGCGGTCAAAACCGGCGGCCACCCCGCCGATGACCGCCAGGGCGCCGAGGATCTGGCGGGTGAGGGCCTCCTTCTTGATCTTCTTCATGGTCCTGAGCTCGTCGGCGCGGTAGGAACGCCAATTCTGGTACGGCTCCCAGAGCTGGAGATAGAAATTATCGTAATAGCCGGTGAGGGTGTCCTTGAGCATGTCTTCCCGGGCGCGGATGGCCCGGGCCCGGTGGAGCATGGGGTCGTTGGCCGCCGGCAGTCCTTCCAGGGTGTAATGCTTCTCGTCCTTGACGCTGATATACCGGCCAAAGGACTCGGGGGCGAGATCCGCGGCGTAACGCATCTCGGCCACCTCGCGGATGATGGTGAACTCCCTGGGGGCGAGGGCGGCGCGGTGGCTGACGAGGTCGTTGGCAATGGTGTTGAACAGGTCCTGGAAGGCGTCGGTCTCGCCCATCTTCACCGCTGCCTGTTCGTCCTTGGTGACCCTCTCCGAAT
>JALWTY010000108.1 GCA_026993265.1 Desulfobacterales bacterium | reverse complement strand
TCGCTACGTTTTTCAACGGGCTGTTAAATGAGCAAGGGATGCGGCCTCGCAACAAGGCCGGGGAGCGGACTTGTTCGGGCCGTAGGGAGGTGGACGATGGACTTCCGTAAGGCTGTGAGAAACACCATTTACCGGGCCGGGGTCGAGGTCGACGGCAAACGGCCCTGGGATCTGCGGGTGCGGCGGGACCGTTTCTTCCACCGGGTCTTTCTGCGCGGTTCCCTGGGCTTGGGCGAGTCCTACATGGACGGCGACTGGGAGTGCGACGCCATCGACGAGATGGTGGCCCGGCTTTTCCGGGCCGAGGCCGGGGGCCGGCTAAAGAAAAAGGACGATCCGGTCCGGGTGGTCCGGGCCCGCCTGTTCAATCTCCAGAAGAAGAGCCGGGCCTTCAACATCGGCCGCCGTCACTACGACATCGGCAACGACCTCTACGAGAAGATGCTCGACCGGCGGATGATCTACAGCTGCGCCCTGTGGGACGGGGCCCGTGACCTCGACGAGGCCCAGGAGAAAAAGCTGGATCTCGTCTGCCGCAAGCTCGGGCTCGAGCCGGGGATGAAATTGCTCGACATCGGCTGCGGCTGGGGCGGGCTCGCCTGCTTCGCGGCTGAAAAATACGGCGTGGAGGTGGTCGGAGTCACGGTGTCCAGGGCCCAGGCAGAGCTGGCCCGGGAACGTTGCCGGGGGCTGCCGGTGGAGATAAGGCTTGAGGATTACCGCAACATGGAGGGATGTTTCGACCGGGTGGTCTCCATCGGCATGTTCGAGCACGTGGGCTACAAGAACTACCGCACCTTCTTCCGCAAGGTGAGGGAGGTCACGGCCGAGGGCGGCCTCTTCCTTCTCCACACCATCGGCGCAAACCGCAGCGTCAGGTGCATAGATCCATGGATCGACCGATACATCTTCCCTGACGCCATGCTGCCCTCACCCGGCCAGCTAGGCCGTGCCGCCGAGGGGCTGATGGTGATGGAGGACTGGCAGAACATCGGCCCCAACTATGACCGCACCCTCATGGCCTGGTGGGAGAACTGCGAGAAACACTGGCCGGAACTCGCGTCCAGGTACGACGGGCGTTTCCGCCGCATGTGGCGCTTCTATCTCCTCTCATGCGCCGGATCGTTCCGGGCCCGCAGGAATCAGGTGTGGCAGATCGTCTTTTCGCCATCCGGAGTCTGCGGAGGCTACTGCCGGCCATGAGAGACAGCCCGTTTCCTATTCCACAAGGAAGTCTGCGGCGGTGAGCAGGTTGCCGCCGTTGTCGCGCAGCTCCACTCTCCAGTTGCCGAGGCGGCCGCCTATCTTCTTGCTGGAATAGGTGCGCCACCTGGGGCCTTTCCTGAGGTTGAGCGCCACCCTGGCGGTCTCCGTTCCCTGGTACAGCCAGACGAAGTTGACAGTGACGTCGGCGGAGATGTCGCGGGCATCGAGAAAGGCGAAGACCTTTGCGGTGTCCGCGGGAAAGACGTCGCTTACGCCCAGGGGCTCGCGGTCCATGACATCCTGGCAGGTGACGAACCTGGCGATTGCCATGGTCGCGGCGTCGTCGTCGGCCGCGGCCGCAAGGGGCATGGCGAGCGCGCACGCCGCGGCTATCATGGCTGCAAAGATGGTCTTTTTCATATCCTCCTCCTTCTGGTCCGTGTCTGGTTCGGGACGGCTGACGGCGGAACACCGTCATGAGCCCATCCATGAGGAGCATCATACATTAAGGCCGGGGCAAACACAACTCGATGGAGTTTTTTCGTGGCAGCGCGCCTTCCGGCAGCGGGGAGCATGGCCGCGCCGCTTTCCGGGAAAAGCTTGACCGCTGGGGGGGACCGGGTCTAACATGCGTTTCAGGAACTGTTACCGATTCAGGGGTTCATATCTTCCGGCGAGGTGGAACAGATGAAGAAACTGCTGGTTGCGCCGTTGTCCGTGGTTCTGCTTTCCCTGTGTCTGTCCTGCGCGGTCAGGAGGCCCTTTGCCGCCCCCCACCGGGGCGACACCGAGGCCCACCGCAGCGCGAAGACGGTCGGGGACTGCCTCGAGTGCCACCGGGACGACATGCCCCACAGTCCCGACCGGGGCAACTGTCTCAAGTGCCACCGGATCGAGGTCGGCCGTTGAATGATTTTCTCCCGGAACCGTAAAATCCTCAAGGAGGGTCGGATATGAGAAAGACATCCCTGCTTCTGCTTTTTTCCCTGCTTTTCCTTTCGGTTTCATGCGGGCCGATCATCGGCCAGCTGACCAGGCTCGGCGACGGCTTCAAGACCTTTGAGGTGGAGTCCGGAACCCTTGACGGCGTGAAAAAGGGCAGCCGCATCCTGGTGGTCGGCCCCTTTTCCGTAAGCGGCAGCGGCTATCACATCGCCCGCGGCGACGACTCGGCCTTCTTCTACCGCGAGTTCCTCCGCAACGGCTACCTTGCTCCGGAGCTGTACGTGGGCGACAAGAACGGCGACCCCGAGGAATTGAAGAGTTCGCTTCGCTCCCTGCGGCCGGATGAGTTGAAGGCAAAGCTCGGGCTCGAGAACGCTCCGGACCTTGTTCTTTTTGGCGACATCACCGAGCGCAGCACCTTTGTCGCCCCGACCCGGGGGGTTCTTCAGCGGGTGGGCTACCGGCTTGAGATCGTAAACGCGGCCGAAGGCTCTTCCACCGTAATCAACGCCGTGGTCCGGGCCAGGTTCCGCGACTGTCCCGGCCTGATCGTGGACGAGCTGGTCCGCCGGGCATCCGGCGGCTGAGCCTCTGCAAGAAGGGGCCGGATGAAAAAAGCGCGGGGGCCTTTCAGCTTCCCGCGCTTTTTTGTCTGTCTGTTTTTGTCCGCAGCCTCATCTGCGCTCGCGCTCGTTTTTCAACGGGCTGTTATTTACTATCCCTGGCCTCCACCGTGACCGTGGTTCCGGCAAGGCCGGTGACCTCGATATCCTTTATTCCGCTAAGGCGTGTGGCCAATTCGTTGAGGTTGCCCTGGAAGGAGACCTCGAGATCGGCCTCTTTGCCGGCAAAGCTCCTGGTGTGCACCGGCCCCATCCCGCGCAGATCCTTGATCGCGGCGATGATCCTGTTGAGTTTGGCGAAATCCGCATTCTTTACCTCTATCCTGAAAGTGCCGGCCTGGTACACGTCCTTCTTCCACTGCTCCAGAACCGCGTCCATCATCTCGCGGGCGAGTTTTCTCGCGCTGGTTTCCACGATTCCGGTGGCGTTGCCGCCGGAAGGCGGGGTTGTCTTGAACCCGGAGTAGAGCAGGCGCGCCGAGTCGGTCTCAATGGCCTTCATCCGCACGTCGTTGGTAAAAAACGGCATGGAGCGTCCGAGGATGTTGCGGTTGTCCACGAACTGGCGTTTGATCTCCACGTCCACCAGGATCTCGGCGCCGAAGTCCTTTGCCATTTTCGCGGCCGCGTTCGCCGACCCCCTTCCCGTGAGCATGGCTGCAAGCCTTCTTTTTCTCGCGGTCTGGCCCGCATCCACCAGCCTGAAACCCTTGGCAAGCATCATCGATTCGATCAGGTTCTCGGCGCTTCTGCTGCCTTCGTGGTCAAACCCGGGGAAGTCGCGGCTGTCGGCGCGGCTGCGCACTATCACCATCACCCTGGGGTTGAGCTTTTTCTTCATGATGATGCCGATGGCGGCCAGCTCGTCCTTGAGCTTGCCCATGCTGACCCTGGCCCGGATCTTTACCGCATAGACGCCGTCCTTTTCGCTTTCGCTCAGGATGTCGTAGCTTTCCACGAAACCGCGGCTCTCCGAGTAGATGCGGTCTTCCACCAGCATCATCTGCTCGACCGTGGTGCTCGAGGTGATATAGGTTCCGACGCCCTGCTCCACCGCCTTGCGCAGGGCGTCGCTTATCGCCTCGTCCCGCGCCTTTGCCCGGTCGCCGCCGCCCATGCCGGTGGCGACTATCTCCTTGCTCTCCTCTCCATGGCAGAGCGGAGCCGTTCCGGCAAGGCATACCAGAAGCGCGGCAAGCAGGAGCAGGACGTTTCTGTAGCTGAAATGATTCAACTCGCCTCCTCCACCGGTTTGACGGTCATCCCCTTGGCGATGCCGCTGCCCTCGACCACCTTGCAGATGGATATCTTTTTCTTGGTCTTGACCACCTCGATCACCCCGACCTTCTCCACGCTCTCGTCGAGCACCTCGCCGGTGTCGGGGTCGCGCAGGACTTCGGACTCGCCGACCACGAAGCGGTCACCTTTCTCCACCCCCTCGCGTTCGCCGCGGTTGATGTAGACCTTGCTGCCACGGCTGAGGATGACGGTGCCGGTCCAGGGGATTTCCTCGAGTTTTTCGACCAGGAACTTGACCCCATCGTCCACCGCCTTGGATATGGCCTGGCCGGCGCTGGTCTTTCTGAACCCGCCGAGGTTGGTGCTGAAGTCGCTGTTGGTGTAACCAAGGGCGAGCCCGCGTTTGGCCACCTTGCCGGTGACCCGCTTGGAGGCCATCACCTGGCCGGTGCTCGAGTCGATGATGTACATAACCACCTGGATCTCGGCCTTGCCCACCTTGCCGCCGATGCGGAAGTTCTTGAAGCCGATGCCCATGCCGGTCTCGCTGGTCTCTTCCGAGAAGTGGACGATCTCTCCCTTTACCAAAAGCTGGGCCGGGGTCATCTGGCCGGTGACCACCTTGCGGCCGCCGCCCGCGGCCCGGCCGCTCATGGCGAAGTCCTGCTCGGCCAGGGCGGCCTTGCGCATGTCGTTTTCACCGAGGACGATGAACCTTCCGGTCTGCTGGAGGCTGTCGGTCAGCACCGCGCCCCAGGCGTCGCCGATATCCCACCGCCCGCGCCAGTTGGAGCGGTTCTCGAATTTGGTGACGGTGATGGAGTAGCGCAGCTTGTTCTTCGCGGCCGCCGCGCCGGGCAGGCATATGGCCGCGCACATGGCAATGAGCATGAAAAAGACCGTCTTTTTCCGCATGTTTTCCTCCCTGGGTGTTTCATTTTGATTCCATGGGCCGTCTTGATTTTTCTGGTATATACAGGAAAAGAAAGGATTGCAATATGTGTTCGCTCCCCACGCGCCCTTCCGGTACTTGCCCGGACATGGTCATGCTTGCATTTTTGCCGGCATGTTGATTTGTTAACACTTGACCTTGATCCGTGAGCTGTTCGAGATCGGCTCGGATGCGAGCCAGTCATGACAGCCCGTTGAAAAACGTGGCGGTCGTGGATGATGCAAGGAAAAATCCGGGGAAAAGCGCGGTTTGCATGGAGTAAATGAGCATTTTGAGCCGGATTCTGACGCGGCATCATCAAGGCGCGGTAGTTTTTCAACGGGCCGTCAAGGAAGGAAATGGAGGATTTTGATGCCTAGACCTCATGTTTTTCAGCTTCCCAGGCTGATCCTGCTGGTTGCCCTCTTTTCTTTCGCATCGTCCGCGGTGATGGCTGCGGACGATGTATCCCTCATTTTCAGGATCGGCGCGCACGAGGGCGGCCTTACCGGCCTGGTGTTTTCCCCTGATTCATCCATGATCGCCACCACGGGCGAGGACGGCCGCATCAAGATATGGGACAGCGGCAGCGGCGCCAAGATAAAGAGCCTGGGCGGGTATGAGAGCGTAAACTCCCTGGCCTGGTCCCCGGACGGCAGGTTCATCGCCTGCGGGGCCAGGGCCGGGGGCAGGAGGTTCGTTGTTGAGCTGTGGGACGTGGAGCGCGGCCGGGTCGAGGAGCGGATGGAGGGGCACAAGCACCGTATCCTTTCCCTGGCCTTTTCTCCGGACGGAGACGTCATCGTCTCCGGCGGCGAGGACAACTCCATCATCCTCTGGCGGACGCGCAACGGCCGCCGGCTTGCGGAGATGACGGTAAAGAAGAACGACATCCTCGACCTGGCCTTTTCCCCGGACGGAAAAAGGGTGGTCGCCGGGCTGAGCTGGGCCAACCGCGCCGGGGTCTTCGATCTGGGCCGCGAAAAGGAGGTGTTTTCGCTTGAAGGGCATTCCGACTGGGTCAATGCCGTGGCCTGGCTTCCGGACGGCAGCGGCATAATCACCGGCGGCCGGGACGGCTCGATCCGGCTGTGGAACGCGGCCGACGGCGGCGAGAGGGCCAGCCGCCGTGAATGGTGGTGGGGCGACGTTCTGGACGTGGCCTGCAGCCGGGACGGAAAATATGTTGTCGTGGCCTGTCAGAAGGGGGTTGTCCTGCTCTGGCGGGCAAAGGGGCTTCAGCTCATCGATTACCATGATATTCCAGGGATCGAGCTTGCCCGGGTCGCGGTCAGTCCGGACGGCAGGATAATCGCCGCAGGCGGCGTTGACGGTTCTCTCACCGCCTGGAAGGCCCCTGACGTGGCCGGACCGGAATATCTCGCCGCCATGGCCGCGCGGCTC
>JALWTY010000107.1 GCA_026993265.1 Desulfobacterales bacterium | reverse complement strand
GGAAACAGAAGACAGAGGGGGCTTCGGAAAGGCCGTGCGCCGGGTGGGGCCTGTGCTCTTTGCCCTTGCAGCGCTTCGCCATTTGGTGGCTCGGGTTGCGCCTGTGAGGTTTGGAGGCTGTCGAGGCGAACCACCGAAGCAGGCGCCGGGCGCAAACCCCACCCGGCGCACGGCCTTTCCGAAGCCCCCTCTGTCTTCTGTTTCCTGTCCCCTGTCCCCTGGTCAGCCTTTCATGTAGTTGAGCAGGTCCTGGAGGGACTTCTTGGCGTCGCCGAAGAGCATCATGGTGTTTTCGCGCAGGAAGAGCTCGTTCTCGATCCCGGCGAAACCCGGGTTCATGCTCCTCTTCAGCACCACCACGGTTCCGGCCTCTTCCACGTTGAGCACCGGCATGCCGTAGATGGGGCTTTCCGGGTTGTTCTTGGCCGCGGGGTTGACCACGTCGTTTGCGCCGATGACCAGGACCACGTCGGTGTTGGCGAAGTCGTCGTTGATCTCCTCCATGGTGAAGAGCTGGTCGTAGGGGACGTCGGCCTCGGCGAGCAGCACGTTCATGTGGCCGGGCATCCGGCCCGCCACCGGATGGATGGCGTAGCGGACCTCGGCGCCGTTGTCCTGGAGGAAGTCGGCCAGCTCCCGCACCGGATGCTGGGCCTGGGCCGCGGCCATGCCGTATCCGGGCACGATGATGACGCTCTCGGCGTTGTCGAGCACCATGGCCACGTCCTCGATGTCGTAGCCGCGCACCGTGCCCGCGGCCCCGCCGGCCGTGCCTGCGGCCTGGTCGCCGGAGCCGAAGGCGCCGAAGAGGACGTTGGCGAGGGAGCGGTTCATCGCCTCGCACATGATTCTGGTCAGGATGATGCCGGACGCCCCCACCAGGGAGCCGACCACGATCAGGGCGTAGTTGTTGAGGGCGAAACCGGTCATGGCCACGGCCACGCCCGAATAGGAGTTGAGCAGCGAGATCACCACCGGCATGTCGGCGCCGCCGATGGGAATCACCGCCAGCACCCCGAGCACGAGCGAGACCCCGGCGAGGATATAGAAGAGATCGGCCCGGCCGGTGTCGCGGAAGACCAGCACCGCCAGGGCTGCGGCCCCGGCGAGGATGAGGCCGTTTACCACCTGCTGGCCCGGGTAGGTGATGGGCCGCGACGGCACCAGGCCTTTCAGCTTGCCAAAGGCTATCAGGCTGCCCGAGAAGGTGAGCCCGCCGATGAGCACCGAGAGCAGCAGGGTGGAAAGGGGGAAGGCGGCCATCGCCGCGGTTCCGGGGCGGGAGAACTCGAAGACCGCAACCAGGGCGCTGGCCGCGCCGCCGCAGCCGTTGAACAGGGCCACCATCTCCGGCATCGAGGTCATCTCTACCCGGACCGCGGCCACCGCGCCGATGACCGCGCCCACGGCCAGGCCGGCGATGATGAGCCTGAAATCGAGCCCGCCGCTCGCCAGGGTCGCGGCCAGGGCCAGGGCCATGCCGATGATGGAGAGCAGGTTGCCCTGGCCGCGTCCC
>JALWTY010000106.1 GCA_026993265.1 Desulfobacterales bacterium | reverse complement strand
TAAGATTGATGGGGAGTGAGGCCTCCAATCGGCGAAGCCGATGTAGCCGGCTTTAGCCGTAACCTGAAGCCACCGCCTTTAGGCGGTGGAGTATTCACTTTTGACTTTTGCCTTCCGGCTTGTAAAAAGGCCGCTTTTGCGGCCTTTTTACAAGCCGGTCATCCTGGCCAATCTAACATGAACGGGGGGAAACAGGAAGGGGGGGCCGGATGGCGCGGCCGGTGTCATGGCGTGCGCGCCTTTTTGCGGCCGTAGGCGAAGATGGCGGCCGCGGCCGCGATCATCAGCAGCGAGAGGATCTGCCCCATGGATATGAAGCCGAAAAAGAGGCCGAGCTGGGCGTCGGGTTCGCGGAAGAACTCGACAAAGCAGCGGATGACCCCGTAACCGGCGAGAAAGGCGGCCAGCATGGCGCCGTCGGGCCAGCCTTTTTGATGGTGTTTTTCCTTGAGCAGCCAGAGAAAGGTGAAGAGTACCGCGCCCTCGAGAAAACTCTCGTAGAGCTGGGAGGGATGGCGGGGAACCGGCCCCCCGGCCGGGAATATCATCGCCCAGGGAACGTCGGTGACCCGGCCGAAGAGCTCGCCGTTGATGAAGTTGCCGATCCGGCCGAGCCCCAGCCCCACCGGCACGGTCACCGCGTAGAGGTCGGCGGTGCGCAGGAAACCCAGCCCGTGGCGGCGGCAGTACCAGAACCCGGCCAGGACGATGCCGACGAGGGCGCCGTGGAAGGAGAGCCCGCCGTGCCACAGGGCGAATGCCTCGAGCGGGTTCTCCCGGTAGTAGGGAAGGTTGTAGAAGAGGACATAGCCAATCCTGGCTCCAAGCACCATGCCGACGATCATCACCGTGTTCAGGTTCTCGAAGTGGGGGGAAAGCCAGCTGCAGGAGAATCTTTTCATCTGGCGGCTGACCAGCGCGTACACGCCGATGAAGCCGAGCACGTACATGAGCCCGTACCAGCGCACCTTGAGCGGGCCGAGACGGAAGATGACCGGGTCTATGTTGGGGTAGGGGATCATTTTCTTGGCTTTTCAGCCCGTTGAAAAACTACTGCGCTTGATGATTCTGCGTCAAAATCCGGCTCAAAATGCTCATTTACTCCATGTAAACTGCGCTTTTTCGCCGGATTTTTCCTTGCCTCATCTGCGCTCGCGACGTTTTTCAACGGGCTGTTTTGACTGGAAAAAGGAAAAGCGGCCGGAAGGCAGTTTAGCGCTTACGGTTCAAGGTTGCCAGTGTTTCAGGAAACAGGAGACGGGAAACAGGAGACAGAAGCCTGGCTGCGCCCGGCCCCCGGAAATCAACAGCCTGTTATCTCAGCCAGTTTTTCGGCTATCTTTGCAAGGCTTCCGGCCGCGGGGGAGGCGGGGGCGTACTCGGACACCGGCATGTAGGCGCGGATGGCCCGGGCCACGGCCTGGTCCTCGGGGATCTCGCCCAGGGTGGCGACATCGCAGCCCACGTACTGCCTCAGGGTGAGTTTCAACCGCTGTACGCTGGTCCTTGTCCGGCCTGTTGTGCGGTTCATTATCAGTAAGGGCGCGAAATCACGGACGATCTGTTCCGCCTTTTTCCTGCTTTCCGGGTCGGTATGCTCAACCGCGGCCAGCACCTGGTCGATGGAGGAAAAATCTTGGTGCGCCAGGGTTTCCGATATCCGGCCGTAGCCGATGAATCCGCTCAGCACCTTGCGGATGGCCGCGAGTTTTACGAAACGGTACAGGTCGAGGATCGCGGCCGGTTCCGTGGTGGTGATGGTTATGTAGGTGTCTGCGGCGAGGAAGAAGTCAAGGGTGTGGAAGCTGGTGCCCGCGCCCACGTCGATTATGATCAGGTCGCACTCTATCCGTTTCAGGCTGCGGATGAGCCGCTTTTTGCGGGCAAAACGCATGTTGGCCGTGGCCAGGGTGTCGCCGGTTCCGGGGATGATGGAAAGGTTTTTGAATGGCAGGGGGCGGATAACCTCGGCCAGATCGTCCACCCGGCGGTAAAGGAAATCGCTGATGGTCCTGTCCGGATTGAACTCCCCCATGAGGACGTGGACGTCGGCACCTCCAACATCGAGGTCGGCTATCACCACCTCGAGCCCCCGCCTGGCCATGAGCAGGCCGAGGTTTGTGGCGAGCATGCTCTTGCCCACCCCTCCCTTGCCGGAGGCTATGGAGACGATCCGGGCCATGAGAAAACCGCTGTCCTGTTGCAATGAACCTGGGATGAAAAGACGTCACCTTAAAGGATCGGACATTTGCGCGGTTTTCTCTACTTTTTTCCTCCCCTCACATCCGTGACGCTCCGGCGGCCTCAATGGACCATGGGCAACTGCGGCACGGTTCCGGCCCCCTCCCCGCCGCGGACCATTTGGTACACGTCGCATTTGCGGCAGTTTTCTATTTTTTCGTGGTATGATCCCTGTTCCTTTCCGCCGCACATGGTGCCTGTGACGGTCCAGCATGCGTTGCCCTGGTCTGGGTATGCCGGGCAGTTGTCACGCCGTTCGTCCGGGCAGTTCTTCACCTCCCAGCACCTGACGTTCGCGGCCGCGGCCGTGACGCCGCCCTGGCCGTGGGCCGCGGCGAACACGTCGCACTTGCGGCAGTTTTCTATTTTTTCGTGGTATGATCCCTGTTCCTTTCCGCCGCACATGGTGCCTGTGACGGTCCAGCATGCGTTGCCCTGGTCTGGGTATGCCGGGCAGTTGTCGCGCCGTTCGTCCGGGCAGTTCTTCATCTCCCAGCACTTGACGTCGGCCCGGGTGGCGGTGATGGCCGCGACCTTGCGCTTGTTGCCGAACACCAGCCGGCTCAGGTGGTTAACCATCACCCCGATCTCCTCGGCCTGGCCGGTGAGCAGGTCCGCGGCCCCGGCCGCGTTGGCCGCCTCGGCCGCGAGCGACTGGGTGACCTGGTCGATCTCGTTGGCCGCCTTGGCGATCTCCTCTATGCCGCGGCTCTGCTGCCGGCTGGCCTCGGTGATGGCCGCGGTCTTGTCGCCGATGCGGGTGGCGCTGCTGACGATCTCGTCGAAATCGTCGTTCACCTGTTTCAGCGACTCGGCGCTGGTGGTCACCTGCCGGACGGTGTTGTCGAGGAGCACCTGGGTGTTCTTGGCCGCCTCTGCGGCGCGGTTGGCCAGGTTTTTCACCTCGTCGGCCACCACCGCGAACCCGGCCCCGGCCTCCCCGGCCCGGGCCGCCTCCACCGCCGCGTTCAGGGCCAGGAGGTTGGTCTGGAAGGCGATGGAATCGATGGTGGTGATTATCTTTTTGATCTTGCCGCTGTCCTCCTCGATCCGGCTCATGTTGCGGGTCAGCTCCACCAGGGCCTTGAGCGACTGGCCGGAGCGCTCGATGTTGGCGTTCATGAGCTGTTCGCTGCCAGCGGTGAGTTCCGAGGTCTCCCGGCTGACCGCGCTGATCTCCTCCAGGGCCGCGCTGGTCTCCTGCACGGTCGCGGCCTGGCGTGAGGAGTGGGCCGCAAGCGAACGGCTGATGGCGGCGATGTCCGCGGCCGCTGCGGCCACGGCCCGGGCGCTGGCCTCGATCCCCTCGGCCACTTGGGCCATTATCCTCCTCGTATCGCGCCAGGCGAAAAAGGACACCACCGCGGCCGCAACCAGGACCACGGCGGTTATGACGATATCGGCCGCGATGCCGCCGCCCGTTCCCCCGGCTGCGGTCAGTCGTTCGTTGATAGCCGCGATCCTGGCGGTGGAGAAGGCGGCAAGGCCCAGCATCATCGCCGTGACCGCCGCGTATCCGGCCAGGATCCTCGCGCCGATGGTCATCCTTGCAAAGATTTTCATCTTCCTCCCTCCCGAAATGGTTTCACCGGCCCGAGACGGTGAACAGGGTGTCGAGCTTCAGCTCCCTGAACAGTTCGTGGATCTGCGGGGATAGGTTGCGGACGGTGAGGCGGCCGTCGTTCTGGGCCAGGTGCTTGTAGAAGAGGAGCAGCTTGCCGATGGCCGAGCTGCCGATCACCTCCACCCCGCCGAGGTCCACGCACACCTCCTTCACCACCCCGAGATCGAGCCCGGCAAAGCCTTTTTTCAGCTCCTCGGCCCCGGCCTCGTCGATGTCACCCTCCACCCTGATGGTGGCGCTGCCCGCGTCCTGCTTTACTTCCATCCTCATGGTTTTCCTCCTTTCTCTTCCCATACCGTGCTGTCCTTGCCGGCAAAGCTCATGCTTATCCTCCTGCCGCCGTCCGCCCATCCCACCCGGGCGCAGAGTTTCTTGATGATGAAGAGGCCGCGGCCGTGTTCCCTTTTCCGGTTCTCGGGCCGGGCCGGGTCGGCAACGGATTCCGGGTCGAAGCCCGGCCCCTGGTCGGCGACCTCGACGTGGAAGTCGTTGCCGCAGCCCCAGCGCACCGCGATCCGGCCGCCGCCGTGGAGGCAGCCGTTGACCACCGCCTCGTTCACCGCCATCCGCAGGGCGTTGCGGTTGAGGGAAAACCCCTTTTTTTCGAGATATGCCTCCATCCTCGCGGCGAGCGCGTCCACGGCCCCGGCCGCATCCCCGCTCCGGTGAAGCTCCATCCGCTCTTCCTCCTCGAAGCGGGAGGCCGGGTCTTCCACCTCCAGGGCGACGATGGAGACGTCGTCGGCCGCGTGTTTGCGGCACAAAAACTCCTTGCCGCCCGGGATCGACTCGAGCAGGCGCCGCACCAGGCGGCAGGCCGTGATCCCGGGCTCCCCGGCGACGATCTCCCGGACGCGGCCGGCGAACTCGGCCGTGGTGAGCTCGCCCCCTCCGGACTCAAGGGGCAGGGCGTTGAGGCCGTCGGTGTGGATGATGATCCGGTCGCCGGGGGCGAGCCTGATTCCGCCGCAGGAGAAGCCCTGCTCCGGGCTCACGCAGAAGGGGAGGTTGGCGCCTGGATCGCCGGGGGCGGGGAGAATGCTCACCTCGCCGCCGCGCACCAGGAGCATCGGCGGATGCCCGGCCGAGGTGAAGCGCATCCCGAGGCCGTGGTGGTCGATGGCCAGGGTCATGGCGGTGAAGAAGTCGTCGTCCATGAAGGTGCCGCTCTCCATCACCGCCCGGTTGAGCATGGCCATGGCCTCGCCGGGGCCGGCGCCGGGATGGTCGCGGATGATCCGGTTGTGGTGGAAATCGCAGGTGATGCTCCGCAGGACGCAGTTGACCTTGTGGCCGGACTGGTCCTTGACGCTGACCATGGTGCGTTCGCCGCCGTCCGCCAGGGTGACGGTGCGGACGAGGACGTGGTCCCCGCCCTGTTTGAGGCAGGGGTGGCTCGCCGCCTGGACGAATATCTCCGCGGAGCCGGCGCCGATGTAGCGCGGCGGGGCGCCGTTGACCAGGGCGAGGAGGTTGCGGGCCAAGTTGATGTCGATCTCCTGTTCCCGCACGGTCCGCTCCAGGATGCGGTTTTGCCGCTCGAGGGCCTCCCGGCTGCGCTTGAGCTCGAGATGGGTGCGGACCCGCTCGCGGATCTCGGAGAACTCGTAGGGCTTGGGAACGTAATCCACCGCCCCGGCCCGGAAGGCGCGGGCCACGCTCTCGGGCGCGGTCTCGGCGGTGAGGAAGATGACCGGGATCTCCCGGGTCTCGGGCAGGGATTTGAGAGTCTCGCAGACCTGGAACCCGTCCATCTCCGGCATCTGCACGTCGAGGAGGACGAGGTCGGGCCGCCGGCTCAGGGCGAGGCCCACCGCCTCGCTGCCGCGGTTGGCGCACAAGACCTCGCAGCCGGTGAGGATCTGGCGCAGGACCTCGGTCTGGATGACCTCGTCGTCAACCACCAGGACCACGCCGCTGCTATCGTTGCAGGATGGGGCGTCCATGTTTCGTGCCGGAATCTGTCCTTCATTGTAGTAACAGCGGAGGCGCGAGGTCAAACAAAGCAGCAGATAGGAATGATAGGTGTTCGCGGGGAGGTTTTCAGCCGGAAGGGGCATCAAAAACGGTACACCATCGAGAAGACGTATTCCTCCACCTGGTCCCCGATGCTCGCGGCAAGGTCGATCTGGCCGTTTTCACCGAGGACCGTGCCGATACCGGCGGAGAAGATGTCGTCGTCCTCGCCGGGGCGGAACTTGGTCAGGTAGGTGAGCCGGGTTTCGGTGTAGTGGATGGTGTGGTCGGGCTTTTTGAAGTATCCGCCGCGGAGGGCCACCGGCAGGCCGTAGAGGTCGAGGATGTACTCGAAGCCGGCGTGGATCTCGGTGGCGTCGTCGGCTGCGAACTCCCCGCCGTTGCGCCTCCAGGGATCTTTCACTCCCACCAGGGATGAATCGAAGTGAATACTCCACCGCCTAAAGGCGGTGGCTTCAGGTTACGGCTAAAGCCGGCTACATCGGCTTCGCCGATTGGAGGCCTCACTCCCCATCAATCTTAAATTCATCGTCGGAGCCATGTTGTTG
>JALWTY010000105.1 GCA_026993265.1 Desulfobacterales bacterium | reverse complement strand
GATTCGAACCTCCGACCCCAGCGTCCCGAACGCTGTGCTCTACCAGACTGAGCCACGTCCCGACCCGGGATGCGAAAGGAAGCATCGAAAAGAGGGCTAATTGATATAAGATTTCCCCCGGCTTGGCAAGGATTAATTCCTGAATCCGTGACGGTTTCGTGCCGCGGGCGAAGTATTCGCCTGAATTTATCCGGTTTTCGTCATATTGCCGCTTAGCAGCCCGTTGAAAAACGTAGCGAGGCAGATGAGGCAAGAAAAATCCGGCGACTCGTAGCGAAGCGAAGAGAACGGCAGCAGCATGCTGCCGGCCCGAAGGGCGAGGCGCCGTGCGCCGAGTAAAAAGCGCCGTTTACATGGAGTAAATGAGCATTTTCCAGCCGGATTTTGACTTGAGAATCATCAAGCGCAGTGGTTTTTCAACGGGCTGTTAGGGGCGTATTCACCCCACCGCTCTCAAACGCTCACGGGTTCAGGTAAATACCTTTTTTCCTTACCCTCCAAAAAAACTGGGCCGCCGTTTCCGGCGACCCAGGAGAATCCGTGTATTTACAGGCGGCAGCCTTACTTCACGGAGTCGGCAAGCTTGCTGCCCGGCTTGAAGCGGGCAACCTTGCGGGCGGCGATCTGAATGGTGGCGCCGGTCTGGGGATTGCGGCCCTGACGGGCGGCGCGCTTGCTTACCGAGAAAGTGCCGAAGCCGACCAGGGTAACCTTGTCGCCCTTGGCCAGAGCATCGGTGATCGCGTCGAGAAGTCCGGTGAGAGCCTTGTCGGCAGCAGCCTTGCTGATACCCGCAGCGGACGCCATCCTTTCTACCAGTTCACCCTTATTCATACTTCCTATCCTCCTGTGTTTGTTAGTAAGGTTTGCAGCGAGCAGCCCCTATCTTGTCATATGTCCGGGCTTCCCGGACATGAATCTGAAACCCGACCTAACCCTTCAACAGATTTAAAAGACAGTACAAACGAAAATCACGTAAATGGCAAGAAAAAATTACGCCTTCCCCTTATTAAATTCTGCCTTCAAGATCAAGGTAAACCCGGCTGAAACCCGCGCCATGCATGAGTTCTCTTATTTTAGAGCGTAAATTCAGCAGGTTAACATCAAAATCACAGGCGCGCAGCTCAACCGCGCATCTATCCTCGTCCGACGGAAAAAGCCGCACCCGGCAACCGGAAAAACCCGCGCCCGCCAAGGCCTTCTCTGCCCTGGCCACCCGGCTGAACCGCTCCGGGGTAAGCTCCGTACCTGCCGGAATCCTGGTGGCGAGGCAGGAGGAAGAGGGATAATCCCAGGCGGCGAGCCCGAGCATCTTCGCCATCTGCCGCACAGTTTTCTTGGCAATGCCCAGGTCCGCGAGCGGGGTTTTTACCCCCAGTTCGGCCAGGGCCCTGCGGCCCGGGCGGAAATCATCAAGATCGTCCAGGTTGGTGCCGTCCATGAGCACGGGTGCGCGGCCGGCTGCTGCGAGTCTTTCGAGAAAGGCCGAGTAGATCTTTCGTTTGCAGTAATAGCAGCGGTCTTGCGGGTTTGCGCGGATATCCGGATCGTCGAGGGGATCGAGTTCAACCTTTTCCACCCCGGCTCCGATGCCGGCGGCGTTCTCTATCGCCCGGACGGTCTCGTCCGCCGGGTGCATGGGGGTCGCGGCGATCAGGCCGCACGCCGCGCCGCCATGGGCCTCGACCGCGGCTTTCAGCACCAGCGAGCTGTCCACCCCGCCGGAATAGGCCACTGCCGGGCCGCATTCCGCGGCCGCGGCCACAAGCAGATCAAAGGTCTTGCGCAGTTCAGCCGTCATCCGCGCCGTTGCCGCGGCTGCCCGCGTCAGGAAGCAGCTCGATGGGCTCCTGGAGGAGGAACTCGCCCTTCTCGATCCAGCCCTTCAAGGTCTCGGCGATCTCGCGGGCCTTGTAGAAGCTCGAGAGCGGCGCGGTCTGCACCTTCTTGCCGTTGACCTCGATCTCGCCGCTCTTCAGCTCGGCGTAGCTCACCTCGCCGTAGTTGCGGGCGATGCCGTGGGAGTAGTCGTGGGAGTAATCGACGATCTGGGTGTAGAGTTCGGCGTCGCTCACCCCGCAGGAAGCGGCCATCCCCTCGTCGAGGATGGGGATCGGAATCCCCACCCCGACCGCGAGCGAACAGCCGTATCCCTGCATGCTCACCCCCTTGAGCCATTGCGGGCTCATCTTTTTCAGATCGCCCTGGAGCATGAGGGTGCCGGCCGGCCGTTTCGGGGTGAGGTTGCCCAGCCTGGGCGCGGCCGGGTTGTGCTGGGTGCCGTGCCAGGTGACGTAACCGGTGCCGCCGCCGAGGAATATCCGCGTGCCCATGCCGATGGTGCGGTAAGCGGGATCGTTCATCAAGGGGCTGAGTTCGCCCGCGCTGCAGTAGGTGGCGTTGCGGCCGCCGGGCTTGAGCGTGCCCATGTATGTATAGATGGTGCGGTCGGAGAGGTTGATGGCGCAGTTGTAGTTCTGGTAGCAGTTGCGCGGGTTGACCAGCATGGCGTAGGGCAGGTCGGCGAGCCGCACCTTCTTCTCGATGCCGCGGTTGGGATAACAGTCGGTGCCGTAGGACTCGGCCCGGAGCAGGATCTCGCGGCCGGCGACCAGGTCCTCGATCACATGCCCGCCGCCGTAGCGGAACTCGCCCGGAAAGACCTTGTTCAGGGGATCGTCCATACTGGGCTCGGTCGCGCCTATGTAGATGTCCACCGCGGCGAGACCTGCGTAGGCCGGAACGTTGTTCAGCCAGGCCCGGGAGGCCTTGAGGGTGGGATTGGCGTGACCGAAGTTGATGAAGGCCCCGGAGGAGCACATGGGCGAAAAGGTGCCGGTGGTGACCACGTCCACCTCCTTTGCCGCGGCCACCGCCCCCTTTTTCCTCACGATGCCTACCATCTCCTCGGCGGTCACCACCACCGCCTTTCCGGCCCTGATCTTGTCGTTTATCTCGGCAAAGGTCTTGTTAACCTCGAAACTCATTCTTGCGCTCCATTTTTTTCACGGCCGGCGTCAGTCCATGGCCGCGACAACCTTGTGTCCGCCTGCCTCGAGGGCGGCGGCGATGGCCTCGATCCCGCAGCCGCGGGCGAGGCGGAAAAAATAAACCCGTTTCCGGGACGAATGGCTGGCCGAGGCGATGCTCATGATTTCGCAGCCATGGGCCTTCACGGTCCGGACCAACTCACCGATGCCGCTGCCCGAGGCGGCGACCACGTCGATACGCACCGAATCCTTCATAAGCCCCATGACCTCGATAAAGGCGGAGAGGATGTCGGAAACGGTTATTATACCGACGAGCTTCTTGCGGTCGAGCACCGGCAGGCCGCTGATGCCGAATTCGTGCACCAGCCGGGCCGCGTGCTCGATGCTGGCGTTGACGTTGACGGTGACGGGATTGAGCACCATCACCCGTCCCACCCGCTCGTCCTCCCCCGCCCCGGCCATCGCGGCCCGGCGCAGGTCGTTCCTGGTGACGAAACCGTCGAGCGTCCCGTCCCCGTCAACCACCGGCAGGTGGCGGATTGCACGGCCCTCCATCAGGCCTAGGGCGACGCGTACGGAGGCGTCCCGCTCCACGGTGACGGGATCTTTCCTCATCCAGTTCTTGACCTTCATCAGCCTGTTCCCTTCCTGCCGTGATCCCGCCCATGCGATCAACGCATGGGACGCGCCCTTGCGGCCAAACCGCCACAAGGCCATCGCGGATCCAAGTCCCTCATACTTAGAGCAAAGAGGGCGACAATGCAAGAAGAGCACGGGCGCAAGGCATGTTTTTCCCTTTAAATGGGCAGCAATATCCTTTAAAGTGGCAAGTCGTTCCGGCCGCGGCAGGAATTTTCCAAGCGTTCTTTCCACCCAAAACGTCATGTCTGAAAACCAAGAGAAAAAATCAATCCAGAACGCGATCGGCGGCATCAGGGAAAAGATCGACGCCATCGACGCATCCATTCTCTCCCTGCTCCACGAAAGGATAGACCTCGCCCGGGAGATCGGCCGCTGCAAGGGCAAGGACAACCTCGCCACCTGGGACCCGGCCCGGGAACGGCAGATATTCCAGCGCCTGGAAGCGCTGAACCAGGGCCGGTTCCCGCAGGAATCGCTGTTCAGCATCTTCCGCGAGATCATCAACACCTGCCGGGCCTCGCAGAAACCGGCCGTCATCGCCTTTCTCGGCCCGGAAGGGACCTTTTCCCATCTCGCAGGGATAGAATACTTCGGCCACAGCGCCACCTTCAGGGCGGCGGAAACCATCGAGGACGTCTTCATCGAGGTGGAACGGGGCCGGGCCACGTTCGGGGTGGTGCCGGTGGAAAACTCCATCGAGGGCGCGGTGACCTCCACCCTTGACGGTTTCATGAGCCACGGGGTGATGATCTGCGGCGAGCTGAACCTCGGTATCAGCCACAATCTGGTCAACCGCTCCGGCCGCCTCGAGGACGTAAAGACCGTGGTATCCCATTCCCAGCCCCTGGCCCAGTGCCGTCAGTGGCTCAAGAAGAATCTGCCGGACGTGCCGACCAGGGCGGTGTTCAGCACGGCCCAGGCCGCGCAGATGGCAACCGAGGACGAAACCGTCGCCGCCATCGCAAGCCTGCTTGCGGTCAAGACCTACGGCCTGCAGACCGTGGTCAGCGGCATCGAGGACTACAGCGGCAACACCACCCGTTTCCTCATCATCGGCAAGGAACATACGCCGCCCAGCGGCGCCGACCGCACATCCCTTCTCGTCGGCCTGGTCGACCGGCCCGGCGCGCTCTACGACACCCTGGCCGCGCTCGCGGACCACGGCATCAACCTCACCCGGATCGAGTCCCGCCCGGTCAAGGGCAAACCCGGCAACTACCTCTTCTTCCTCGACATGCTCGGCCACATCGACGACGAGGAAATCAACCGCGGCTGCGAGGCCCTGCGGGCAAAGGTGGCCCAGTTCAAGTGGCTCGGTTCCTATCCGCGCGACAGCCGGGAAAACGGCAACGGCCGGTAACGGCCGCGGCCGGCGGTGGCGGTGGAAAAAATGCTTATCCTCGGCATTGAAAGCTCCTGCGACGAGACCGCGGCCGCGGTGCTCGACGAAAAGGGCACGATCCGCGCAAACGTCGTCAACTCCCAGATCGCGGTGCACGAAAAATTCGGCGGCGTGGTGCCGGAGATCGCCTCCCGCCATCACCTCAAGAACATCCTGCCGGTGGTGAACCGTTCTCTCGCCGACGCCGGAGCCGGTCTCGGCGATATCGGCCTCGTGGCCGCAACCAGGGGGCCGGGGCTGGTGGGCGCGCTGCTCGTGGGATACAGCTTTGCCCGCGCCCTCGCCTTTGGCCGCAACATTCCCTTCGTGGGGGTTGACCACCTCAAGGCCCACCTGCTCTCGGTCTTCCTGGGGCCGGAGCCGCATCCCCGTTTCCCGTTCACCGCCCTGCTGGTGTCAGGCGGCCACACCGCGCTCTTTCTCGTCCGCTCCCCGGTTGAATCAAGCCTGCTCGGCACCACGGTGGACGACGCCGCGGGCGAGGCGTTCGACAAGGTGGCCAAGATCCTCGGACTCGGATACCCCGGCGGCCCAGTCATATCGCGGGAGGCGGAAAAAGGCGATCCGGCCGCGATAGCCTTCCCCCGGCCGCTCGCTGATTCCGGCGATTTCAACTTCAGTTTCAGCGGGCTCAAAACAGCGGTCATAACCGAGTTCGGAAAGATGGGCGGCAAGGTGAACCGGGCCGACTTCTGCGCGTCCTTCCAGGAGGCAGTGGCCGATGTCCTTAGCGCGAAAGCGGTCCGGGCCGCGGGTGAGCACGGCGGCAGGCTGGTCGCCGCGGGCGGAGTGGCGGCCAACCCGAGGCTGCGGGAAAAACTGGCGCAGGAGTGTTTCCATGCCGGGATCGAACTCTTTCTACCGCCCCTTTCCCTGTGCACCGACAACGGCGCCATGATCGCCCACGCCGGTCTCCATCTCTTCAGAACCGAAGGGGAAACGCCGCCGGACGCGGACGTCTATTCCCGCAGCAGTTTCAAGGCTGATTGAACATGCTCGGACCGAAAAGGCTCGCACGTTACTACCAGCTCCGCTTCCTCCGTCTGAAGGGCGATCCCCGCTACCTCGCCCGCGGGGTGGCCCTGGGCACCTTCATCGGCATCACCCCGACCATTCCCCTGCACACGGTCCTGGCCCTGCTCCTCTCGTTTATCTTCCGCGGCGGCAGGATCGCGGCCCTGCTCGCCACCGTGGCGGTGAGCAATCCCCTGACATTCTTTCTCCAGTACTACCTCTCCTGGCGCATCGGCGACCTCATCCATCCCGGCACGCTTTCCTGGGAAAAGGTCAAGGCGCTGATGGCCACCCTGAAGAGCCACGAAAGCCTGACCGCGAGCCTCAACGCGATGCTCGGCCTCGGGCTCGACGCGGCCACGGTGCTGGTGACCGGCGGGGTGCTGCTGGCCCTGCCCTTTGCGGTGGCGGCCTATAGGC
>JALWTY010000104.1 GCA_026993265.1 Desulfobacterales bacterium | reverse complement strand
ATGGATGGCTATGAGGCCGGCAGCGTGACCCAGAAGGTGGTCCCCTGTCCGGCGCTGCTGTCCACCGTGATGCTGCCGTGGTGGGCCTCGATGATATTTTTGACAATGGCGAGTCCGAGACCGGTGCCCCGGGTCTTGTTGGTGTAGAAGGGAGTAAAGGCCTGGCGCCGGACCTCCTCGCTCATGCCGGGCCCGGTGTCACTGAAGGCGATCACGACCTGTCCCCGGCCATGGCGGCCGGCGTTGATCCTGATCCCGCCGCCCTCGGGCATGGCCTGGACCGCGTTCATGAGGATATTGAGGGCCGCCCGGTACAACTGGTTCTCGTCGCCGGGGATACTCAACCCGGCCTCACATTCAAGGACCACGTCGATGGCGTTCTTACCCGCCGCCGGTCGGATAAACTCCAGGACCCGCCCCAGCATCTTCTCCAGGTCAACCTCACCCACTTCCATCTTCCGCGGCCGGGCAAAATCGAGGAACTCGCGGACCACCGCGTCAAGGCGGCTGGTCTCGTCCACGATGATCGCGGCCAGGCGGACTTGGTCCGGCGCCGCCTTGCCCAGACGGCGCACCAGGATTTCGGCGGTACTGCGCACGATCCCCAACGGGTTCTTGATCTCGTGGGCCACCGAGGCCACCATCTCCCCCAATCCGCCCAACCGCTCGGCATGATTGCCCTCTTCCCCTAACCGCCGCCGCTCCTCGGCCCGCTGCTCGATAATACGATCGGCCTTGGCCACGATGAACCACAGGCCGATAAAAAGGGCGGCCATGATCAGGACCGAGGTCCCCAGGATCACCCCCTGGAGCCGGATCAGGGCCCGGAAATCATCGCTCAAGTCCTGCACGATCTCGAAGACTCCCATGATCTCGCCGGGTTCCCGGCTGAATCCCTTTTCCTGGCGAAAGGGGATATAGGTCACCAGGCGGCAGTGGATAGCCTCCCCCCCGGGCAGAAGGCTCAGCACCGATCCCTCCAGGTCAAGCACCGAATTACTCTCGCCCTCGAGGGCCTTGCGGTACTCGGCCGTGCCCAGCCCCTTCTTGCCGACCCGCTCCTTGATGGTGCTGTAGGAGACCACCCCCTCCTCGCGGTCGAAGATGGTCACCGATTCCATGTTAAGGCCGTGGATCGTATCACGGACGATGGCGTCGAGGCGCCGGAACTGCTCGGGATTACGCAGGGCGATGGTGCCGTAGCGCAGCAGGGTGGGGACCACGAACTGCTGGAAGACCTGGTGGTTGAGGTTCTGGGCCATGACCGAGGCGTAAGCCTCGCTGCGCTCGAGGAGCATCTTCTTGGTATGGTTGGAGATGAGCCAGACCAGGGTGAAGGTGGAAACCAGGAAGAAGACCAGGGCGAAAAAGGAAAAGAATTTCACCAGCCGGAAGGGCTTGAGCGCAGTGTTGAGCTCTCGGCTGTCATCTCTACTCGTGGTCATGACACACTCCGCAACGCCGACAGGGGGCGGTGCCGTAAGGACAGGGGGGCGAGGTCCGCGCCGCCAGGGCCCGTTGGTACTCTTGGTAAAGAAAATCCCGGTCCAGGCC